>JBNJGP010000011.1:0-42542 GCA_051747805.1 Candidatus Muiribacteriota bacterium | reverse complement strand
ATAATTTTATTATAAAAAATTAAAAAAAAAATAAAAATATAAATAACCTAAAAACCGATATTTAATGGGATTATATATTTTCATTTGCGAATTCCGGAGACCTGACCCCTAGATTTTATTAAAACATATGACCAAAAGAAAAATAGGTGATTCCTTTTGAAAAAAGGTCATCTTCTATGGGAACGGACCAGTTAAGCCTTAGGTTTCCAATTGGAAGGTCATATACTACTCCGCCTCCACCAGTCACCTTAACTTCGTTATTAATATCTGCCAAATCTGCATGCAGGAGCAACTCAATATTGCTTCTTAACTTAGTTCTTTGTTCAATATTCAGCAAAAAATACCTGTTTGATGAAAAAATATCCTGCTTATAACCTCTAAGGGTTCCGTCTCCTCCGATTAAAAGCTTTTCAAATTCTTCAAGTTTATGAAGCGGATAATCAATAAATTCATATTTTGCTCTTATATGCAGTGAATTATTTCTATCAACAGTGTATCGATAAATTCTACTGATGCCTGTTTTAAAATAATTTTTACCGCCTCTTAAAAAACCTCCGGTTTTTGCTATTGATAAATTAAGACTTCCTCTGAAAATTTCCCTGTAACTACTATACTCAAGCCAGTCAACCTTACTTGTCTCGGATATTGGCGAGGACAGATTGTATCTTTCTTTTCTAAAATTATATCTTTCTTTGCTATTATGATTTTCTCTGACTACCCCAACATCAAAATTAGTTTCCTTCTGATTGTATTCAAACTGTAAAATTCCATCTGAATCATATTTTTTACGAGTTTCTCTGCTTTGTTTTATTGATAAATCCAGATCATAATCACTGCGGGCAATAAAAGGTTTCATATAAAAAAGCTCATAAAACTCTACCTGCCCAAAATGATGTATAATTCCAAGTTTCTGACCGCTTCCTCTAAAATTTGAATCATGTATAGAAACTTCTCCCCCAATACCATAAAAATTATCATAAACAAGCGCTATAGAATACTCACCGGTTAACTTTTCTATAACCTCAAATTCCAGTTCAATCGTATGATTTGATTCATCATAATTTTTGTGAAGATAAACACTTTCAAAAATATCATATTTTCTTAAACGGTTCAGTGTGTTATTCACAATTTCCATATTTAAAATATCTCCCTCACGGGGTTCAATATTAGACTTTAAAAAACTGTTACGGGTTTTTTTGGCACCTGAAACCGAAACTAATTTAATTTTTGGTTTTAGTATTAAAAACTCAATTGATTCAACCTCTTCTAAAACATTTATTTCTTCAATAATATTCATTGTATATCCCTGTTTAAGAAAATATTTTTTTAAAAAATTTATATCTTTTGTGAAATCTTCAATATTCAAGGGGTTATTTTCTTTTGTTAACAATCTTTTTAAAATTTCAGCACTTTCAATGTCAAAATTAGTAATAAGTCTAATTGACTGGATTTTCTCAATTTTGGGCGGTTCTTTACCATAAATAAATAATCCCGTTAAAAGAAAAAAAAGTAATATAAAATTTAATTTTTTTAAAATTCCCTTAGCCATCTAAGTTTCATCCTGTAATTTTCTGAATATATATTTGTTACGTCCTCGCCTTCAAGTAGCAGATACCTGTTTATTTTATATATAATCCCATAAGTACTTTCTCTTTCTGATGTTGAATGAGTAACAGTAACTGCAATATCCCTGGCTACTTCTTTTTCCAATTCTATTTTTAAGTCATCCTCATGAGCCTGAATATCAAGTTTATCAATATTAAAATCCTGTGCAAGTCGATTTGAAAGTGCCTTATCTATACCAAAAACATCAACAACATCGGTGACATCTGCCTGCTTACCAAAAACAAGTTCTGCAATTTTATTATCAGTTATTTTTTGATAAAGCTCTTCGGTGGATAATGGTGGATTTGAATAAAAATCTATATCAGGATCCTTTATATATCCCGTTAAATTTCCAAATATATCATATCTTCCAAAAGTCTTGTGCAAATTGAAGTTTATCCATATATTATCCATAAACGTTGTATTTTCTGTCTCATCTAACCTATAAATATATTTATTGTTAACATTTAAAAAGTTATTCTTAAAATAAACATAATCTATCCGCCCTCCGGTTATTCTGAAATTCTGATCGGCTATAATCATATTCCCTTTTTTCACAATAAGTCCGATACGATTTTTATACTCATCCATATTATAAACAACCCTTCCACTTATTAAGTAACTGGCTAAATCTGTATTAAAATTTAAATTTTTTAAATTAAGTTCTATACTTTTAATTTCAACATTATTTTCGAGTTCTGGTTTAATATCAGGAACTTCAAATAGTTCAATAAAGCTGTCTGTTAAGTTTAAAGTACATTCAATTAAATAAATATTATCTTCTTTAAAAGCTTCTAGTAATAAATCCCCTTCAATTTGAGTTAGAATAAATTCATTATCTAATTTTAATCTTTCTTGCTCCTGGGATTTTAATTTAAAATATGAAAAATCTTTATTAAAATTCAAGAGGAAAAAATATTTAACACTATCATATTCTAAAATAATTTCACCGGTATTTTCTTCTTCTATTGAACTGTAATTAATTTTTCCTGATAGTTTAACCGGAATATCCTGCACCTGAATAAGCATATCAGAAAATTCTGCTTCAGAATTAATTATTTTATCCCGGCTGGTTATTTTTAAGTTTCGATTTTTAATTTTATTGTTTCCATATATTAAAACTGGTTCTTTTCCTGAATGATTTATTTCAAAATTCTGACTATTTAATCCAAATTCTCCGTTAACTGTTATGTAATCAGCTTTATATGAAAACCTAACCCCTTTCAGATAAACCTGATTATCCTCAAAAAAAATCTCTCCTGTATCATAGTTATATTTATGCTCTTGAAAATCAATAGATAATTTTTGAGGTCTTATTTTTATTTTATTGAAATTTCCCTTTATTTGAATTTCGCTTATATTAAGCCTGAAATTCTTATTATAAAACTCTTTTTTTATCGATAAATTATTAATATTTCCAGTAAAATTACCCTCTGTATCAGCCTCGATATTTATTTTTTCATCTACTGTTTTAAAAACAAACTTATTTTCAAGGTGAAAATAATCAAATAATAAATTTTCAAAAGTTTGATTATATAATTCTACTTCTTCAACTTTCCCTTTAATAGATAGCTTTTCATCATATTCAATAAAAAAATCAATATTAGATAAATTTACAGAGTTTAATGAATAAGTAGAGAGCCTGTAATTCATGCTGAAAAAAAACTGCCATATATTTCCTTCTATTATGCTCTCTTTTTCACTGGAAAGTTTAAAATCGCCAGAATTATAATTCATCGTTCCTGAAAAATATTCATTAAACTCTAAAATCTCAAGATTAAAATCAATGTTATCAGTTTTTAAATTATAAAAGGCTTTTAAATGTTTACCTGCCATTAATTCAAGAGTAGCATCGCTGTAAATAATCTCAACAGGAGTGGAAAAATAAGGAGTTTGAAGTTCAGCATTATATATTAAAATATATTGTTGTTTTAAATCAAATCTGAAACTTCCCGCAAAATCTATGTTTGAATCAAAACTCAAGAAAATATCTCCGAATATAATATTATCTGACTTTTTTAAATTATATTTAAATGTAAAATTTTTATGACGGGAAACCCCTTTAATTTTGTTGTCGGGATATGAGAACTCAATATCATTTACTAAATTCGGAGTAATAAGCTCGCCTTTCAAAAAAGCCTCCAGGGGCTTTCTGATAAAAGAAGAGGTGAAATTCATCTTTTTAAATTCATCCAAAATTGAAAAATCTAGTTTTAAATCTTTATTTTCAAATATTCTAGTGGTAAAATTTGAAATTGAATAGGGAATAAAGTTTATTATAATAATAAAGAAAAAAATGGATAAAAAAAAATAAAAAACAAATTTATATTTCATATATAGAAACAAATCATTCTATTTTAAAAATTGTACTTCCAAAAATACTTTTTTAGTTGTTTAATTATATCATTTTTTCTTAATGAAGAGAATAGAATAGAATAAAATAAAAGAATTACCCATTACCCTGATTGGTTTAATGAAGTTTGATTTAATTATAGAATTATTATTATTCCTATTGTAATTAAAGCACTTTTTAATATAATTGATAAAAATTGTTTGTTTGACATAATCCCCTCTCGTTTTAAGTTTATTTATTATTAACTCTTAATTTACCCTGAAATCCATAAAAATAGAAGCTTTCCAACCTGCTGGAATTTAGCATAAATTATTTTTTACTCTATTATAATTATCGGATATTTGAAAATTCTTATAAATGGTGATAATATTTTTTTTATGAAAATTATAAAATATTTTATTATAATTCTAATTTTGTTGATTATATCCCCATATATTATTGTAAAACTTTATCCTGAACAAAAAGTTGTTTTTCCGGCAGACAATTATGTAAAAGAAAATTCAACTATTAGCGTATCACGATATTCCAACGATAATAATGGGTATGATTTACATAAGGGTAGTGTAAATTATAAAAATCAAGAAACTGATTTTTTAATAATTAAACCTGAAGGAACGGACTTAAAAAAACTTCCGGTTGTTTTTATTTTAAATGGTTTTAAATATGGAAAAAATATAATAGAAAAATTAGATTACTCCACTTTTTTAAAAGACGAATTTGCACTTTTATCAATTGATTATTATTTTCCCTACGAAACTACAGATTTAAACATAACTTTAAATATCAATAAAATATCAAAATACACCGAAAAATCCATGCAACTTATAAATTGTCTTCTGGTTAATTTAAATGAAGTTGAATTTTTAGATACCGAAAACATTTTTTTTGTTGGTGCAAGTCTGGGTGCTTTTACGGGCATGGCTCCGGTTTCTAATAATTCCCATATGTTTTCCGGGATTTCTTCAGTTTATGCTGGAGCTGATATGGGTTTAATTGCTGAAGGAAAAATCCCATCTAAATTTGATTTTTTCTATTTTAACTATTTAATAAGGGAGTTTTTGCATAAAAACTTAAACTTTGCTGACCCTGCTAATTATATTAATAAATTTAACAATATCCCTATTCAGATTATATATGGAACTCACGATAGAACTATTCCGGTTGAGTCTTCAAAAAAACTGATAAAATCGTATACTGGTAATAACTTAACAGCTGTGGAATTGAAAGGAAAACATATTGGTGTAGATGAAAAAGATTTAATGCAGAAAACTTTATCCTCTATTAAAAAATGGGTTGACGAAAACAGATAATTTTTTAAAATCAAATCATAGTTGGCACAAATATAATAATATAAATAAAAAATAAAATTATTATGACCGAGGTGATTATATAATGTGTGAAAACAAATCCTTCAACTTTTTTTTCCGCTCTTATAAGATTTTCTTTAAATTTTTTTTCCGGCCAGTTTTTCTGAAGATATTTTCTATGCTCTAAAAGCATTTTCCTGGCCTCTTCTAAGCCTTCTTTAAAAACCACCTCCTCATCGATCTTCCCGCTAAAATAATCAGGAAAGAATTTTATGTGGGAAAAGTTATAAATTTTAACTGTTTTATTTTTAAAGATGTATGCAAGAAACATCTCAACATCTTTACGCCAGCTTAGAAATTCCGGATGATTACCGTGAGCATTTTTAAGATTATTAATTTTAGCAATTAATAAATCAATCTCTTCCAGCAAAATATTTCGTGGAATAACTTTCATTATCAATCCTCACAGACATTTCAAATATTTACAGGTGAATTTTATAAAATATAATATCTTAATTAATATTCCAGTAATTTCATAAAAAGAGGAACCAGTAAAGCAACAATTGAAAGTAGCAACAAAATACCCCCAATTAATTGAATATAAAAAATAAAAGGAATTAAGTGAATTAAAAAACCTATTGAAATGTGTTTTATAACAGGAGTAAATAAATTATTAAAAAAGAATAATAAAATTCCAATTATAAGTGTATAGGGGGCAATTTTTCTAAACCTGGTAAAATAAATAAATAACTTTTCAATATATTTATTTTTCATATATTAATTTTATTATTTTTTCTTTTTTTTTTCAACATAAATATTTTTTATTTTCTTTTTATAAAGTTTTGCAATAAAAATATTCAGGGAAAATAGAACAGCACCAAAGATTACAATAAAAACAATCAATGGGAACTTCTGAGTATAATATTCATGATTTTTCTCATCAACTATGTAATCTGGGAATAATACAAGTATTAAAATCAAAAAAAATAACCCAATTGTAAAAATCTGACCTCTTGTCATATTTTTATTTTAACACAGCTTAATATGGCTAACAAGGTTTTAATTCAATGAATTATAACAAAAAAAATAAAATCAAATTATGGTAAATTATCGATTTGACCTGTCGTCTTTTTTTTTATATTATCTAATTAAACTTTGAAGGGATTTTTATGGAGCTGAAAATTAAATTTTTAGATGAAAATATTGATTATGATGGCAGTCAGCTTTCTGCTCATTTCGGGTATAAAAATTTTGAAATTTTAGGCGATTCTCTTATTGCTTTTGAAGGCAAATGTAATATTCCACAATCCCAAATGGCTGATTTAGAAGATATTGTAGATGATGAAGAAATTTATTCTGATGGTATGCTTCATTTTATCGGGGAATTTTTTTCTGCGTCTTTAGAAGAGGTTATTCTTTATCAACGAATCTTTGCCTCAATTATTCAAGATGAAGTTTTTAAAAACACTAATAAACTCTTAATTCGTGACGGAGATGATTTATTTTTTACAAAAGGTCGCAAACTTTCAATTTCAATAGCAACTAAAACTGGTGTTTCAACAATGTTTCATTTTGGGATGAATACCGATTCAAAAAACACACCTGTTGATACAATCAGTCTAGAAGAAATTGGAATTGACAATATACATTTTTTTACTTACAAAATTTTAGAAAAATTTAAAACTGAACTTATGAGTGCAGGTCTTGCAAAATGCAAAGTAAGAATGAAATAATTGGAATCACCACAACTGTTCCTGTTGAAATTTTAATTGCTGCTGGATATATACCTGAAGATTTAAACAATTATTTTGTTAATCATTCCAATCCATTATTGCTGGTTGAAAAAGCCGAGCAAAAGGGTTTTCCTTCAAATTCATGCTCATGGATAAAAGGTATTTTTTCATCTATTATTGAGCAGAATATTAAAAAAATTATTGCTCCAGTATGGGGAGACTGTTCAAATACATTTGCCCTTTGTGAAGTTCTGCAGAAATACGGGGTTGAAATAGTTGAGTTTTCCTATCCATTTAATCGGGATTTAAGCTGGCTGAAAAATGAATTTAATCGACTTTTTAAAATCTTTAATGTTTCAGAAAAAGAGGTTTTTAATATTTTTAACAAACTAAAATCTATTAGAGAAAAACTGAAAATAATAGATAATTTAACTATTCAAGGCAAAGTTTCCTCTTTTGAAAACCATTTATGGCTGGTTACTTCTTCTGATTTTAACAAAGATATTTTTTTATATGAAAAAGAGCTAGATAAATTTTTAATTAAAGCTGAAAAAAGAACCCCTGTAGATTATATGTTCCGCCTCGGTTATATAGGAGTACCTCCAGTTTTTTCTGACTTTTACAGCTTTTTTGAAAAAAATAATATAGGGATTATTTTTAATGAAATTCAGCGGGAATTTTCAATGATTGATTATGAAGGAGAGGATTTTTACAGTCAATATATTAATTACAGCTATCCCTACGGAATGAATTATAGAGTAAAAAAAATAAAAAAAGAAATTAAATATAGAAAACTAAATGGAATAATTCATTATACACAGTGCTTTTGTTACAGACAAATTGAGGATATTATTTTAAGGGACAAAACAGATGTTCCTATTCTAACTATTGAAGGAGATAAACCTGGAACTTTGGATAATAGAACAAAAATGAGACTGGAGAACTTTTTTGAAATACTATGAACATTTTATCTTTTGATATCGGCTCTAGAATAGTTAAAATTATTGAACCGCTACAAAGCAAAGATGGGGGAATAAAATTTGAAGAAGCATATTTTTCAGATATTATCCAAAACCCTGTTAATTTTAGTAATGATATTTTTAAGTACTTAAAACTATCCTCTATTTCTACAAATATATTTTATATTAATTTAAAAAAAATTATGAAAAAAATAAAAAATTATGAAATTTATGTAACTGGTTATGGTAAAAATAATCTGAATTTAGTTGGCAACAGGAAAAACATTTCTATTATCCCAGAATTAAAGGCCCATTTTAAGGGCGGTCTTTTTCAAAGCCGGCTGGAAAATTTTATTCTGCTTGATATTGGTGGACAGGATACTAAAGTTATTCTTGCCCAAAATAAAAAAATGTGTGATTTTGCAACCAACGATAAATGTGCCGCCTCCTCGGGACGTTTTATAGAAAATATGGAAAAAGTACTTGGAATTAATAATATAGGGGATTACTTTGAAAATCCCAGACCGCTGAATTCTACATGTGCTGTATTTGGAGAAAGCGAACTTATTGGCCTTTTATCAAATGGAGTAGAAATAAAAACATTGGCCGCCAGCGTTAATTATTCGCTTTATCTACGTCTTAAAAAGCTTCTTTTAAAATTCACCAACTTAGATTATCCAATTATTTTTGTAGGCGGATTAACTAAAAATAAAGCCTTAAATTATTATATAAAGCAGGACTTTGATAACAATTTAATCATTCCCATGCTTCCACATCACAACGCTGTTTTAGGACAATTGGGGTCGGAGCGTCGATTTTCAATATAGTATATATTATATTTTTTCCTTTTTATCGATTTTAACCTATATTTCGGCTTTCAATTTTTATATTGAGTTTTGATTTAATTAAAAAATTTCCTTAAAAATACCTATTTTTTTATTATTTTTGTGAAAAGTTCTTATTTTCAAAAGCATACTATGTTTATATTAAAGATTATATTAATGATTATATCATTTTTTTAGCGTATTTATAAGTATATATTTATGAAAAATCGACGCTCCGACCCCATTTTTTTTGAATTAAGAATTTTATATATACTTTATCTGTGAATTTTTCTTCGATTATTTCACCTTTATTCTCAGCAATACTTTTTTTTAATAATTCATATTTAGAGTATTCAATATTTAATTCAACCGTTTTTAAAGGTATTAGCTTTTTTGTTTTTAATAATGATATTTGATCTTTGGCACTTTGTGTGTAACATTTTACCAGGCCTCCGGTTCCGAGTTTTGTTCCTCCGTAATATCTAATTACAGTTAATATAACATTTGTTATATTTGCTCCCTTAAGTACCTGCAATACAGGTTTTCCTGCTGTTTTGGCGGGTTCTCCGTCGTCTGAGGCACCGTAAATGTCCTTTTTCAAGCCTCCGGTTTTAAAAGCATATACAATATGGGTGGCCTGTGGATGTTTTTGCCATAGTTTGGCTAGAATTTCTTTTGATTTTTCTCTATTTTTTATAAAAAAAGCCTGTCCAATAAATTTAGAGCCTTTAACAACAAATTCGGATTTTTTACCATTAGAAACTGGTATTAAAATAATTATTCTCCTATCTTTACATATTTTTGTTTTAATTATATACTTAAATCTGTTAATTTACCATATAAAACAAGAGGAAATTCTAATGAATTTTAAAGACTTTTACAAAAAAAATGTTAAACTAGCCTACGGCTGCACTGAACCTGTCGCTGTCGGTTTTGCTGCTGCTCATGCTACTAAGCTTCTCGGTGATAAGCCTATCAGAAAGCTGGTTATTATTACTGACCGAAATATTTTTAAAAATGGTTTCGGGGCTGGTATTCCCGGAAGCGGTGGAAAAACTGGTAATCTTTATGCAGGAGCATTAGGCGCATTTATCAAAAAACCTGAGCTTGGTTTTGAAATTTTTTCCGATGTTTCAGATGATATTTACAATAAAGCGTCAGAATTTGTTGAACAAAACCGGGTTAATCTTCTTGTTGATAAAGAAAAACAAGGTATTTTTATTCTTGTAAAGGCCTATACTTATGGTGATGAATATGCTGTTTCAGAAGTTAAATATGATCATCTTAACCTGGTTAAACTTATAAAAAATGCGGAAATAGTTTATGAAAAAACTGATTCACAAACAAATAAAAGTGAATCTAAAATTTCCATGTTTGATTCTTTTTCATTTCAACATATTATAGATATTATTAATAATATTCCAGAAGATGATCTTAAATTAACCGAGAATGTTATTAACACAAATATTAAGGCTGCAGAGTATGGATTAAAACATCCATGTGGTTTAGAACTGGGTATTACTTTAAAAAAGTTATGGGATGAAAATAAATTATGTCGCAGTGCCCAAAATTATATTAAATATATGGTGGCCGGAGCCTGCGATGCCCGAATGGGTGGAGAAAAAGTCGGGGTTATGAGTTTGTGCGGAAGCGGCAATCAGGGAATTGCTGCAAGTGTCCCTGTTTACTGTTATTTTGATTTTTTAGAAATGACCGATAAAACTAAACTATATAAAGCTCTTGCCCTTTCCTTTCTGATAACTGGTTATATAAAAGAGAAGCTTGGGAAATTATCACCTGTTTGTGGGTGTGTTTCTGCTTCTGCTTCTGGAGCCGCTGCGGGAATTTCATATTTGATGGGAAATAACAAAGAAAATATTATAAACTCTATTTCTAATTTGCTTGCAGATATTACAGGCGTTATCTGCGACGGGGCCAAGGGTAGCTGTTCGTTGAAACTTTCCTCTGCATGTGCCAATTCTGTGAATTATGCTCTTCTCTCTTTAAACTCCTGTGTGGTTGATGAGCATAACGGTATTATTGAAAATGAAATTGAAAATACTATTGAAAACCTGAAAATAGTTTCTCATGCTGGTATGGCTTCTTTAGATGATGAAATTGTTAAAATTTTTGAAAATAAGATTAAAAAAGGTATAAACCTGTGAGCAATAAGAGGTTGAATTTAATTATTGATGCTGATGATACTTTATGGGAAAATCAGCTTTTTTTTAATCAGTTCACCCAGTTTTTTAAAGAGCTAATTAACGAGCTTAATTTAGATGAAAAAGAAACTATGAAAACTTTACTCAAATTTGATTCTATTTCTTTTAAAAATAACCTTTTTGGTAATATTTATTATAAAGAATCAATGAAAAAAACTCTGCATAAATTCAATAAAGGCTGTGAAGAACTTTATTTCAGAATTGAAAAAAAACATGATGAGCTTTTCCGTCATCCTCCTGTGCTTTTTGATAATGTTGAAGAAACTATTAGAAATCTTCATAAAAAACATCATTTATTTTTACTTACAAAAGGAAATTACTCTGTTCAGATGGAAAAGGTTGAAAAAAGTGATATTGAAAAATTTTTTCAAGGAATTATAATTTCTACCAGAAAGAATATTGATGTTTATAAAAATTTAATTTACAGATATAAACTAGATAAGGAAAAAACCTATATGATAGGTAACAGTCCAAAAAGTGATATTATTCCTGCGCTTGAGGCTGGTCTAAATGCTGTTTATATTCCGTCAGAAACTCTGTGGGAGCTTGAAGCTCATCCGCTTCCTGATAATAATAATTCGCTTTTTAAACTTAAAAAATTTGCTGATTTAAAAGGATTTTTTAATGTATAATTTTGTTGATGCCCACAGCGATACTTTTTTTCAATCTTATATTGAAAATTCAGACTTTTTCAACGATGATTCAGACCTGGCAATTAACTTCAGTAAACTTAATAAAGCCGATGTTTTATGTCAAACTTTTGCAATTTTCCCGGAAGATGATGAAAATAATCCTGGTTTTCTTGAAAGCTTTTTTAATATTCTTTCGCACGGTTTATCAATTATTGATAAATCCAGGGGTAAAATAAAGCTGGCTGAAACTGTAAATGATATTTTTTTATTTAAAGATAAAAATATTATCCCAGCTATTTTATCTGTTGAGGGTGCGGGTTTTATAACGTCAGCTGAAAATGTCAATTCTATAAAAAAACTGGGCATTAAAATGATTTCTCTAACCTGGAACAATGAAAACTCCCTTGGTTACGGTTCTAATTGCAATCAGAGAAGTGGATTAAAAAAACTTGGTAGAGAAGTTGTTTCTGAATGTATTAAAAATAATATTGTGCTGGATGTTTCTCATTTAAACTATCGCGGATTTTTTGATGTGGCAGAAATCATGGGAAATAAACCTTTTATTGCAAGTCATTCAAACTGCTATAGATTATGTCCTGTCTCAAGAAATTTAAAAGATGAACAGTTAAAAGCTATAAAGAGTTCCGGGGGTGTTGCAGGCGTTACAATTTATCCTGATATTGTTAAAAAAGATACGCCTGTCGGGGTGGATGATATTATAAAACATATAGATTATATTTGTGAGCGATTTGGAGTTGATTATGTTGGAATCGGTTCGGATTTTGATGGAATAGAAAAAACACCTGAAAACCTTGATGATATTACATGTTTATATAAAATATTTGAAAAACTCAAAAAAATAGGTTATTCTGATTTACATATTAATAAAATTGCAGGCGGAAATTTTTTACGGGTTTTTAATGAAATTTGGGGGAATTAATGAAAAAAATTCTGGTTGTTGATGATGAAAAATCTATTCTTCTGCTTCTTCAGAACTTTTTACAGGGCAGCAACTGTGATGTAGGCATTGCCTCTAACGGAAGTGATGGTATGAAAATGTTAAAGGCCAGACATTTTGACTGGGTAATTCTAGATATTTCAATGCCTGATATTGATGGAATTGACGTTTGTAAATTTATAAGGGAAGAATTAAAAAGCGATATTAATATTATTATTATAACGGCAATGCCTCAGAATCCGAAACTGGTTGAGCTTAAAAAGTATAATATTAAAAAGGTTTTTATTAAACCATTTTCAATTGAGGAAATGAAATTTTTTATCGATAATCAGGAGGATTAATTATGCTAAGAACAAGATTTGCCCCGTCCCCAAACGGCGATTTACATATTGGAAGTGCAAGAACAGCCCTTTATAATAATATTTTTGCAAAAAACCATGATGGTGAATTTATATTAAGATTTGAAGAAATTACAAAGTCCGGATGTTCTCAGAAATATGTTGATAATATTTTGTATTCTCTGGAGCAACTTGGTATATGCTGGGATGACGGTCCATACTTTCAAAAGGATAATCTGGATCTTTATACTTATTTTGCAGACACACTTGTTGAGAATGAATGGGCATACAAAAAAAAGGACGGTCAAATAATTTTTAAAGTTCCTAACGGTATTATTGTTAAAGTATATGATGTTTTACATGGTGAAATCAGATTTGAAACTGCCACAATAAATGATTTTCCAATTATAAATAAAGAGGGATTGCCTACATATAATTTTGGTGTTGTTGTTGATGATTATAAAAATCAGATTACTCACATTATACGGGGTGATGATCATATTTCTCATACTCCAAAACAGGTGCTTCTTTCAGGAGCAATGAAGGTTAATCTTCCAGGGTTTGCACATATACCCTTAATCTGCGGAGAAAACGGTAAACCTCTTACAAAAACTGATGGTGCTCCCTCTGTTAAAAAATATCTTGAAATGGGAATTCTACCCGATTCACTTATTAACTATCTTGCCCTTATAGGATGGGGATTTGATGGTAAAACTGAAATTTTTTCAAGAAATACTCTTTTTGAAACTTTTGATATTAAAGATGTAAAAGTTCATGCAGGTAAATTTGATTTAAAAAAACTAAAATGGGTTAACAGTATTCATTTTGAAAAATTAAATAATGAAGAAAAATATTTTTATATTAAAAAGTTTATTCCCGAAAAAATTCAAAATGAAGAAAAGAAAATTAAAGATGTAATTAAAGCTCTTGGAACCAGGCTTAAAAATCCTAAAGACTTTTACAATCAAAGTGAATTTTTCTTTAAGGAAATGGATAACTATAATACAAAAGGTGCTAAATGTGACTTTAATGTCGATGACAAGTCCGCCCAAATCCTGCAAATACTTAAGGAAAAGTTTTATAATATTGAATTTTTTACTAAAGAAAATGTTGAAAAAGAAGTTATTTCCACTGCTTTAAGATTTAAAATAAAAATGCGACATGTTATTGCTCCGCTGCGAATTGCTATCTCATTTACTACTGTAACTCCTGATATTTTTGAAACAATTGCTATTTTAGGGAAAAAAGTTACAATTAACCGGCTTGATAAAGCTATTAAATATATCAATAAATTAAGCGAAGAAAATTCCGAAAATGAATAACAAAAAGAATATTATAACATTTAAAAATGCCTCTTTGATTGACGAAATGGAAACAGTTTTTTTTTCCGGCGTCTCTATTAATATTAACAAAAAAGATATTGTATATGTATCTGGCGGAAACGAAAATCTTTGCTTTTTAAACCTTTGTGCAGGATTAACTCCGTCCCTTTCATCAGGTGATTTTGAATTTAAAAATGAATTTAAACCTGTTTTTATTTATCACGGATTCAAATATTTTGAAGAATTCAAGCCCGATAACTTATTAAAAATAGTATGTAAATTTAAAAGTTCAACAGTTTCCCTGAAAGAGGCTCTGGATATTCGAAAAAGCCTAGGAATACGTAATATTAAACTTTCAAAAATGAATTTTGGCGAAAAAATATTATTTAAATTATGTTTTTCATTTATTTCCGGTTTTAAAGTATTTGTTCTCGAACAGCCGTTTTTAGAAACTGCAAAAGAAAACCAGCTGGTGATAAATTTAATAAAAAAATATTCACAATTTGGAGTTTTTATTATAAAAAGTCCTGTAGATAAGGCTAGCCTTATCGCTAATAAAATAATAATTTTTGATAATAAAAATAAAATGAAGGCGTGTTTTGATTTAAATAATACTTTAATTTCAGAATTTAAATTATCTAAACCTGTAAAAATCAGACGTATTTTTTCTGCAGGTGATAAAATTTTTACTTTTCCTGATAGAAAAAATGAGATTGAAAAAATTACTGGAAAATCAGGAATTAAAATTATATCAAAAATTGACAGAAAACCGACTTTAACTGAAATAGAAAATATTGTTAGAATGGAGAGCTGATGATTAATTCAATGTACTTATGTCTTAAAAATTACTTTAATAAAACCTTCTTTATTAGTGAAATAGTTGTCATATTCGCATTTTTCTATATTTTTATACTGAATATGAGCGATTATACCTGGGGCCATGATAATTTTATTATTGTTTTAAATATTTCAATAATCTTTTCCTGCCTTTTATCTGCCTACAGAATAACTATTTATGAGTTAAAAGAAGCCTGTTACTTTATATCAATTTCAGGAAGGAAAAATTATTTTATAGAGAGAATTCTTATTGTTTTTTTAAAAAATCTTTTTATGCTTTTTCTTTTTTTAGGATTAATGTATTTATATAGAAAGCCTGAAGGTGAGCTGTTAAATAAATTTTTACTCTCAATTCCTCCTGTTATTTTAAATATAATTATAGCCTCTATTACCGGAGTAATTTTTTCTCCAGTAATATTAAGCATACATCAGGTAATTCATGGTATCTTCTATATTGTTGTAGGAATAAATATTTCAGCTATCAGTGGTTTTTTTTCAGAATGGGGTTTTATCAATTTTATTTTCAGCCTTATTCAGTTTATATTTCCTCCAATCGAACATATTATTAGATTATCTGTTTCACTTAATTATGAGGTTAGTCAAATACCATATATTTTATGGGCAATAATTTTTTGTTTTGTATATTTTTATATTGGATTAAAATTATTTCGGGAAAAAAATCTTTTTGTTTCAAAAGATGGTTCCCTTTCAATTGATGGATAAAAAAAAGCGGGCTTTTTAACAGCCCGCTTTTTTCATTATATAAAATTGTTTTTTAATTATTTACAAGTTCATTATTTGTTCAGGTGGAATAATTTCATCAGTTTGAGCTGGAAATTCTTTCACAAGATAACAAGTACCGTCAACTTCCCATTTAAAGGACATGCCATTTCCAAGCCATTTAAAGAATCCTTTATCAGCTCTTAAAACTTCAAATTCAACTTCCCTTTTTTCATACATAACAAGTGCTGTTGTAGTTACCTTCTGTTTAACCTCAAACTCAACCTCAGCGTATTCTTTCATCTCGCCATTAATCTCAACCATTGCGTTTCCTTTTATTTGAAAACCTTCTATGCTTGAGTTTCCACCTGCACCTGCCTCCATTTCAGAAGCTGCGTTCATTTCAACATAATAACGATATTTACGGTTTTCTTCAAATTCTCTATGTTCCTCTTTCCAGAAATTCTGTAAATGCTCGGAGCCAACTTCCCTGCCAAGCTTATATAAATAATTTAAAGGGTCAGTATATCCATATCCAGGTAAGTAGTCAGAAGCTCTCTCAATGACAATATCACCAATTCTTTCTGTTCTTTCGTATTCAATAAGAGGTTTAATTAAATTTTCAGAAAGAAAAGCCTGAGAAACTTTGTCAAGTTTTTCAAACTCATCAATAAAATTATGAATTAATTCAACATTCCCCTCATGATATTCATGAATTAAAAATTCAAGCAGTTCTTCAGCCTCCTGGTCAACAACCTGCATGTGTCTGCGACCTTCGGACTCGTTCTCGGCTAATTTTTCCATAACCTGCCAGTTTTTTTCTAAAATCGGATGAATTAAAAGCTGAATATCATCACCCGGACGAATAATTGGGTTACCCTCAGCAAAAGTAAATGTAGTCATCAAGATTAAAGCTAGTAAAAAAATTGTTGATTTTTTAAAATATCTCATACTAAATTCTCCTTACGAAAATGTTTTACATTTCTATTATACGTCAAAAACTCTATTTTGTATAGTATTTTTTTATAAAAAATTATGAAAATATTTTTAAATTTAGTTTAATTTTTCTTAATTATATTGTATAATGATTTCAAAATTAATCCCAATTTTGTGGGAAATATGTGGAAGCAGGTTTTATAATGGCAAGTCGTATATTAACAGTAATGTTTACAGATATTAAAGATTTTACAAAAATTACTGAAAAAATGTCACGCAATGAACTTAAAGAACTTTTAAAAAATCACGAAGAGCTTATGTATCCCATTATTAAATTTTTCAGAGGAAAGATTATTAAAACTATCGGGGACGCTCTTTTAATTACTTTTTATTCCCCAATAAACGCTATTAACTGTGCTATTGTAATGCAGGACATTTTAAAAAAACATAACAGCGCTCCTTTAAACAGGCATCCGCTTATTATACGGATTGCTTTAAATACAGGCGAGGTTGAGGTTACAGAAAACAATGATATATTTGGAAAAAATGTGAATTTAGCCTCTAGAGTTGAATCTATAACAGAAGGTGGTGAGGTTTATCTTACTGAAAATGTAATCATTTCTTTAAGTAACACAAAAATTCCATTAAAAGAAATTGGTGCTAAGAGTTTTAAGGGGATTTCAAATAAAGTAAAAATTTATAGAATTGACCAGGATTATAAATCATCGAAATTTACAGATTATCTGTATTCCTTAAATTATTTTCCTCCAGAAACAAAAAAGCCTGCTCCTGAGCCTAAAAAAATAAAAGATATAAAAAAACCTAATCCAGTTATTAAATATTTTGATTATACCTATTTAATTAATTTTCTTAAAATTTCTTTTATTGGTTTATTAATAATTGGTTTTGTTATTTATCTTCCCTATAAAATTATCACAGATTTTGAAAACGTTAAAAATTATCCTGTAATAGGCAATGTATTAACTTTATTTCAGCCTCCTGAACCCGAAGAATACCTTGTTGATATTAAAAGATTTGCACAGTCCTCCTTTAGATATCAACGATCTAAGGAAGTTCTAGATAAAATGATTAATCATTATGAAGATTATGAAATAACACAGGAGGCCAAAGAAATAGTTCTTGCCGCGTATGTCAGAGAATTTTTAATTAATTCTCAATATGATGAGGCAATAGATTTTTTATATGAGTTTAAAAAAAATTATGAGTTTGATTATATTGACAGTTATGAAATTAAAATTTTACTACCTAAGGCTGAATTCCTGGCTAATGTATTTAAAGAGGATGAGGCACTGGAAATTTATAATATACTTCTGGATAAATATCCGCATGAAAATAGTATTATCGAGTCAATGGAAGCTCATATTACCGTTGAAGAAACCGATGATACCGACATTAAAGCAGATGAAGACGTGTTTATTTCAGAAAAAATTCAGGATGACAAGAATATTATAATTAAAAATTATGAATTTTCAGAAAATAATAAGACAAGAATAAATGAATTCAAAAGACTTCAAGAAGAAAGTAAAATTTCTAATAGATTACAAGTTGAGTACTATTTCATGAATTTGATTTATTTAAGACCTGTTTCAAATGAAATAACACATTTAAGGCAGGCCTATGATATTATAAAAAATCTTACTCAAAGAGATGACTGGGATATGATTAAAAACAGTATATTAGAAGACGATATTAAGACTGTTGCCTCTTTTGAATTCTATTCAGAAACAACCGAAAATGTTGCCTTGCTTTTCGGGGAGCATCTTTATGAAAATATTTATCCCTCATTAAAAATATGGGGTAAAAAAAATAATAATCCTGCTCTCAGATATTATACTTTTTTAATTGCCCAGATAAATAAAGAAAAAAAGGATTTAGATTTTGAAACTTTTCATTTAAACTCACTTCTATCAGAGCTGGGTAATTTTAATCCAGCACCACATATTTATTTAATAAAAACTGCCCTTTCCTATTTTGAAAAAAATAATCTTCCATCAGAAATAAAAAAAGAGGCTATTGAAAATCTAGATAATATTTTAAATGAATTAAAATATCATGCTACACTTTCCTATCGTAGAAATGCAATTCCTGAATATGAAAAATTACTTAAATATTTAGATAAAGAACTTTAGAATTAGAATTACTCTGGATTAAGCCTTAATTTTATTATTGCCTTAAAAGTTCTCCGTAAATATAACCCTCAAATCCAGTATCAACAACTCGAATTTTATACCAGTCTTCCAGTCTTGCAAGAATTTGAACTTTTGTATCACGGGTGATTGTATTAATTTTTTCAAACCCAGTATCTGGACCAGTTCTTAAATTAGCCGCACTTACATCAACATACATAATAGAATTTGAACTTGAATTATTGTCATTATCAGCCGTATTTGAGGTGGTATAATGCGAGGTATCCTCAAATACATTACCGAAAATAGACATTCTTTCACGATTAAGATTTGCATTATCAACTGTAAGCTCAGAAAGAAGTTCTACAGGACTTTTCTGAAATCTGACAGTAATACCAAAAGTTTCATCATCTCTACCATTACGAACAGCAATATTAACAACTTCTTTCATGGCCGGCACTTCATCAAGAGATTCCATAATCTTGCGCGCAAGCATTTTTTTTGACAATGGAATAAAACCTAAAACACGAAATCTTTCAATAAAAAAATCAATCTGATTTACTTCGGCCTGCTCAAGTGTAAAATCTATTCTAACAGGAACAATTAAATATCTGCAGGTTATTTTACCTTCATTATTTCCAGCAAATTCAAAGTTGAATTTTGAAAGACTACTTTCATTGAATTCCTCTTCAAAAAAATCAATATATTTATTTACAAACGGTTCGCTTATACTGAAAAAATAATCATCAGATGCAAATGAAGTTATTGTAAAAACACTGATAATCATAGTTAATAATAGCATTTTTTTCATAATCTATCCCCCTGTAATTACTTATTCTAATCTAAAATATATCGTTTATCCTTCATCTGCTCTTATTATTTCCCTTTAATAATAATTTCTTCAAAAAATGTATTTATATCAGTAATTGTAATGTCTGGAATATTTGGGGCAATATCTTCAAGTTTAGGTATAATAATTATTCTGCCATATTCATCATATCTTCTGGCCGAAACAGACTCATATCCTAAATAAATAAATTTTGAAATTTCAGTATTATCAGCCACAAATTCTATCACTTTTTCTAAAAGAACGTGTGTTGGAAGATTTCCCTCTTCCCATACTTTTGCTTCTGCTATATCAAGGTATAGACTATTATCCCTGGGAACCTGAAAGTTACCATGCACAGTGAATGGAATATCAAGGTCAAGCAGGTCAAAATAAATAACACCATCTATCACAAAAACACCATCTCTAAAATAAAGATTAAAATCTTTTAAAGCCTCATGCTCTACATGTTTATGTACAATTGCATTTAAAAAGTTTTCACTGAATCCCAGCATAAAACCATCACCAATATTTCTAACAGTATCAGTTCTGCTTAAGCGTGAAATATCAGCGTCTCTTCTAATACTTACAGGGTCAAGAATTGAATCAAGATAATCCTGATGCTGATGGCTTCTTTCATAAGCACTCCCAGTAAAAGCTAAAGCTACAATAACTAAAAATATAAATGTTTTTTTCATAATGCCTCCGCTTAAAATCATAATAAATTATTCTTCTTTTTATTATAACGTAATTTTATTTTAAATGTAAGAAGTTTTTAATCAGTATGACATAAAGATTTAATTTTTATCATTATCAGATTCCTGAATAACCTCATAAAAAATTTCAGAATTTATCGGTTTTGTAACATAATTATCCATACCCGCTTTATAACATTTTTCTTTTTCACCTTTTAACACACCAGCAGTTAAAGCAATTATTGTTACAGGATTAAATTTTTTCTGTTTTTCAATTTTTCTTATTTTTTTTGTGGCCTCAATTCCATTAAGTTCGGGCATCTGCACATCCATAATCACAATGTCAACTTTCTGTTTTTTGAAAATATTTACAGCCTCTTTACCATTTATTGCTTTAAAAATTTTGTTTGTTCTATTAAATTTTTGAAGCAGTAAAACAGTTAAATCCATATTATCTTTATCATCTTCTGCTATAAGAAAGTTAAATTTTGCTTTTTCATTATTTAATTTTTTACTGTCAATATTTTTATTTTTTATTTTTTTACTTTCTGTTTTATTTTCTTTTTTATTCAGCTTTAACTTAAATGAAAAAGTTGAGCCTTTATCCACTTCGCTTTCAACGTTTAAGCTAGAACCCATTCTCTGTAAAATTTTCTCTGAAATAGTCAGTCCCAGCCCTGTTCCTCCATATTTTCGGGTTGTGGAACCGTCGGCCTGTCTAAAAGCCTCAAATATTTTTTTCTGTTTATTTGCAGGAATACCAATACCTGTATCTTTAAGCTTAAAATCTAGAATTATTTTATTATTGTGAGTGTGCCCGCTAATGATTAAATCAATTTTTCCCTCATGAGTAAACTTGACCGCATTTGAAAACAAGTTCATTAAGACCTGCCTTACTCTTACAGAATCAAAAAAAACAGTTTGAGGCGTACTAGATTCTATATTATAATTAATTTTAATTCCTTTATTTTCTGCTTTGTATTGAAATAATCCAATAATTTCTTTTATAAACTCTTTTAAATTAACTTTTTCAGAACTTATATTAATTTTACCAGCCTCAATTTTAGAAAAATCAAGAACATCATTTATCAAATCAAGTAAAGTGGTACTGGCCCTGCGGACAATTTTCATATATGTATTCTGAGTTTTAGAAAGTTCGGTATGCAAAAGCAAATCTGAGTATCCAATTATTGCATTCATTGGGGTTCTTATTTCATGACTCATATTTGCAAGAAACTCACTTTTAGCCTGATTTGAATCACTGGCCTTCTGAGCCATCAATTCTGCCTCTACAGTAGTCTGCTGTAGTTTTTCATTCATTTCTATCAGTTTCTGCTCATTACTTTTTAAAACATTTATATCAACATGAACTCCAACCATACGCCCTTCAGGATATTCTGCTGATGCAGAAAAAAATTTACCTGAACCTGAAATCCACTTATAAGTGCCATCTTTGCATTTTAAACGGAATTCTTCGTTAAAAGCTTCATGTTTATTTATATGTTCATTCATTTTAGCAGATAATTCTTTTTTATCCTCTGGATGCAAAAGCATTTGCCATGTTTTAAAACTCGGTTCTAATTCATTTACTTCATAACCCAGCATAGTATAGTATCTGGGACTGAAAAATGCTTTCATAGTTTTTAAATCAAGATCCCAGAAAGCGTGTTCCGCAGAATCCATTGCCAGCTGAAGTCTTTCTTCTCTCTGTTTTAGTTCTTTCTCTAATTTTATCCTCTCAGTTATATCATTAAAAATTGTTGCAAAATAATATTTTTGAGGACAGTAGGCAACAATCTCAAAATGTTTATCTAATTCCCGGGAAAAATTATTAAATTGCACAGATTCACCAGTTAAGGCAACTTGTCCATATTTTTCAATCCAGATTTCTTCAGAATCAGGCAAAACTTCAAGAAAAGTTTTATCAATAATATTTTCTTTTTTAAGACCTGTAAGCTTTTCAAAAGCAGGATTAACATCAATAAATTTATAATCAACTGGATTATTGTTTTTATCTAAAATTATTTTATGTAATGCAATTCCCTGCTCTGATTTATTTACTAGCTGACTGTATTTTTTCTCACTCTTAATTATTTTCTCCTTAATTGAATACTCTTTTGTTACATCCCTGAAAACAAGTACAACCCCAGAAATATTACCCTCATTATCTTTAATTGGAGCAGCACTATCTGAAATTTGATATTCATTTTTGTTTTTATCTATAAGAATTGTATGATTTGCCAACCCAACAATTTTAGAGCTTTCTAAAACTTTTTCAACAGGATTTTCAGCCGGTTTCCGGGTTTTAGCATTAATAATTTTAAATACGCAATTGAGTTTTTTTCCTTTAACTTCCTCTAATTTATACCCCGTTAACTTTTCTGCTACAGGATTAAGCTGAATAATTTCTTCATTAAGATTGACAGAAATCACAGCATCCCCAATTGAATTTAAAGTTATTGCAAGGTTCTCGCCCTTTTTATATAGTTCTTTTTCAACTTTTTTTCTTTTACGTATATTTAATCTTAAATAAAAAATTATTGAAATTAATATCAGCGAAAAAATCGCCCCTGAAATTAAAATTAAATTCTTATGTCTGTCGGCGGAATTTTTGGCTTTAACAAGTTCTGTAACATCTACAACTGAGAAAGTATGTCCTTTTGATAAATCATCTTTATCCACCGGTGTAATATGAATAAAAGCGTTTAAAAATTCCCCGTCTTTTGTTTTCAAATCTGCCGTGACCATTGTCTTATTAATATAACCATCTTCAGGGTATAGAATTTTTCCAACCCTTTGGAATTCCTGCTTATCTGTATATATAATTCTTGCACTTTTATTTATAAATTCATCTTCGCTATATCCAAGTAAATCCTGCATATATTTATTTGCAAATTTAAATTCCCTGTCTTTTACCACACCAAGACCAACAGGAGAAGAACTTAAAATACTTTCAAGAAAATTCTGTTGATAATCTGAATCAAAATGAGAGGGAATTTTTGTTTCAGAAAATACTAACGTGGAAAAAATACATAAAATAATAATTAAAAACTTTTTTATCATAAATCTTTTGGTGGCTCCTCTGTTTTAATACCTGTTCCATAGGCTAAAACTTCAATTGCCGGTTTTGTTCTGCCGATATTAGCCATTTCAATTCTAATATTATAAACTTCATTAAAATCCTCTTTATGCGCCATCTGAAGCATTCGAATAAGGGCGATTTTTTTTGCCCGCTGAAGAAGACTTTCATAAGTATTGAGTCTTCCGCCAAAAAAAGTTTTTAATGATGCAAAAAACATTTTAAAAAAATCGGTTGCAATTACAACATCTCCAATAACAAGCCCACTTTTTTGTGGATTTGAATTGATTTTTTTGGTATTATGCATTTTAATATAGGATAATTCTTTGTTTAATCTATTAATCTCGCGGAAAGAATTAGACTCATTGAAATTTCCAATTAAACCAAAAACAATTAGAGCAATAATTAAAATTAAAATTTCGGTCATTTTGAGGTTTCCTCAAGAACTACTGCTGTTCCATAAACATACAACTCAGCAGCACCCTGCATAACAGAGGAAGTAGAAAATCTAATATTTAAAATTGCGTTGGCTCCAATATTTTCTGCTTCTTTTATCATTCTTTGAATAGATTCATTTCTAGCATCAGAAAGCAGTTCAGTATAACCAGAAAGCTCGCCGCCCACAAGATTTTTAAGCCCAGCGGCAATATCTCTACCAAAATGTTTTGCTCTTATTGTGTTACCGGAAACTATTCCAATATGTTTAATAATTTTTTGATTTGGTATTGTTTCTAAATTAGATAATTGCATGGTTATCCATCCTTTTTAAATTTTAATATATATTTTTTTTTATATTATATATCTTTTTATAAATAATTACAAGAGAGGATGAAGTAAGTCGGCAATTCTCAATGAATATAAGCTAAAAAACAGGATTTATTTTATGGCTGATTACTAATGAATAAATGGACTGGCCAGTGATATCCTCAAAATTTTCATCTAAAAAATTCGGGTTGAGAAGTACATTATTGAACTGCCCTTTTCTTAAACTTTTTTGTATATCGCTAACAGTTAACAGACCATTGCATTGAATATTACCGCCAAAAAACGAGTTTTTAACTTTTATCAGATTTTGTTTTTTTAATTTACTTTTAAAAAAATCATAGTTAAACTCAGATAATATTAAACCATTATTTTTGTTTAACCCATTTTTTATGGAATCAAATTTATTTTTATCAATATCCTGAATACATAAAATACCGGATGATTCACCTTTCTGTTTAAATATTTTTTTAATTTTTTTTTTTTCTCCCCTCCTCCATTCAATTTCAGGATTCTGAAAACAGTTTATCTTTTTTATTGTTTCAGATTTAGAAAACACTTGTTCATTATTAATTTTTAAAATTTCATCACCGAACTCCAGTCCAGCTCGAAAAGCTGGCGTATTTTTAATAATCCCCTCAACCAAGACGGCAGGAGGAATTTTTTGCGGTTCAATAATTAAAGGAAGTTTTTTTCTTAAAGGTAGAATTTTTTCTTTTAGTTTTTCAACATTTACACGCATTATTTCGGGGGAAAATATTTTTGTAAAACCAGGTATAAAAATTTTGGTAAACTCACTCTGTGTTTCTTTTAAAAAGCATAAAGAGTTAAAAATATAATCATAATTATCTTTTAGATTTAGCGCTACAAGACTGGTACAATATTTTATATTATATTCATCAAGTTTTTTTAGAGTATATTTGATATTCAGAAGATTTTTTTCACCCATTATTTTTTTTCTCAATTTTTGATTTGTTGAGTTTACAGAAATATTCAAATAAATATAATCTTTAAATTCAGAAAGTTTAATTATTTTTTCTTGACTCAACAAAGACGCTGAGGTTGTTATTTCAACTTTATTACTATTTTGAATTAAAATTTTTATCAGTTCAAAAATATGTTTGAAAATAAATGGTTCTCCTTCAACTATTTTAGAGGCTGACTCTCCTATAATTACGTTGGAATTGAAAATTTTTGAAGCTTTTTCTAGAGGATTATAATTTTTTTTTAAATATCTAATATTAATTGAAGGTGGATTACCTTTATGAGAGCAGAATATACAGTTTAAATTACATTTAGAAGTAACCGGTAAAATTATTTGCTTCATTTATTCTAATCTATATACAATCGTTACCAGTATTTGACTTTCTACTCTTTCATCATTAATAATTAGAGGGCTGAATACCCATCGTCTTAAATAGTCGGCTGTATAAGCAACAAAATCAGTAGGTAAATCAGATTGATGTCTTGATATACTTGAAACTGAGCCATTTTTATTCACATTTATTCTAAACTGAACATATCCCTCATAATTAGCCTCAATTGCCCATTGTGGATATTCAGGCTGACTTAATGCAATCAACTGAGGAATTTTTCTATGTTCCTGGCTTATACTTTCTATTTCAATATCAATTTTATCATAAGAAGCCTGTATAACCGGTGACTCTCGCTGAGTATCTTTAACTTCTTCAAAATCCATGGAAGGCTTTCTATCAGGAATTTCAATTCTTTCCCGGTCTGCAGAAAGTTCTGGTGGAGTTATTTTTGTTACAGGCGTAAATTCCTCACGGTCAATTAAAGCACGCGGTGATTCACGTTCAACAACCTCTGTCTGAACTTGTCTCTCCTGAAACGTTTCCTGAATATCAATAGCTTCAATATCTTTTGAAAAACTCAGGGTTTGTCTTCTGCTTTCTTCAGGAAGAATTACTGGACGATTTTCTGAAGAGGTTTCTATTTCCCTTTGTTTAATTTCGCTTTCAGCTTGCTCTATTTCAATTTCTTCAACAGGCTTTATCTGGCTCTGAAGTTCCTCAAGGTCTTCTTCAAGAGTTCTAGTATTTCCAGTAACTGGATGACTCATTAAAACAGGTTCAATAAAAACATAATCAGGCTGTTTTTCAGGTAGGGCAATATCAAAATCAATAAGATCATCCAGGGCTAAAAGAGCGATAAGATGAATCATAACAGATATAAGCAGTGGAAGTAATTTTTTTCTTCTTTTATGAAGATAATCAATTATAGATTTCAAATTTCACTCTCCGGATTTGTGGCTATGGCAATTCTCTTTGCACCAATTTTAAGGACATTATTCATAATTTCAACAACCTGGCCATGGCCTACATTTTTATCTGCGCTGATAATAACAGTTTTGTTCGGGGATGACTCCAATGCACCAGCAATAACTTCTTCAAAATTCTGATTTATCTGTTTATTTCCAAAAAAAATCTCTCCGTCCTCGGTTACTTTTAAATTTATTTCTTCCTGACCCTCAACGCGTCTTACACCACCGGTGGGCAGCTCAACATTGATTCCAGCATCAAGTGAAACAAATGTGGTTGCAAGCATGAAAAAAATTAACAGTAAAAAAACAACGTCTGTCATCGCTACACTTTCTATTGTCAGGTTAATTCGTCTTCGTCGTTTTCTAATTCTATCCATTATTAACTACTCCTTATGAATAATATTTGTTATTTCCATACTTCTTCTTTCAATTTCCATAAGGAATTTATCAATTCTATTTGTCAGATAATTATAAACAACAAAAGTTGGAATACCTATACTCAATCCTGTTGCTGTTGTAATGAGAGCTTCTGCAATACCTCCCGCTAAAGCAGTCGGGTCATTACCAAGTCCCTGTGCCGCAACTACATTAAATGATTTTATCATACCTGTAACAGTTCCTAAAAACCCGATAAGAGGGGCTATCTGAGCTATTGTTCCAAGTGCAGGAACATATTTTTCAAGCTGTGGCAACTCTTCGAGAGACGCCTGCTCAATAGCATTTTTTACGTTCTCTTTAGATTTATTAAAATTCTGAATACCTGCAAGTAAAATTCTTGAAAGTGGTGTGTCTGCTCTCTTACAGGTATGTACGGCAAGCTCAATCTTTCCAGCTTCCATAACTTCACGTATTCTCGCCATTAAAGATTCGCTATCAAGTCTTGTTTTATTTAAGTAAACTAACCTTTCAATAAATATTGCAACAGCCAGTACTGAGCATACCAGCAGGGGGAACATCATAAAGCCGCCTCTAAAAATAAAATCCATTTATTACCTCCTGATTTTCCTTTAAAAATTATATATAAGACCAAGATTTATACTTCGTCTTAAATCTTCTTCATAATAACCGGGGATTAAAGAGTATTTTTCATCAAGTAAATTTTCAACTTCTAATGTAAAACCCAGGTTATCAGAAAGTGCATGATTCATTAAAAAGTTTACTAAAATATAGTTGCTGTTTTCAATACCTCCCGTACGATTTTTATATTTACCGGTGAACAGTCCCTCAAGTTCCATATTTGTACTCTGGGTATAATCATAATCAAATGAAGCACTCCACACGTTTTCTGGTACATATGGTACTGTTTTACCAAAATTTGAAAAATTATAATTTAAATTAAGTTTAAGTCCCTCTGAAATCTTATAATCAACGCCGGCATTAATATAAAAACGACTTACTGTTTTTTGCCCAATTTGAAATGCCCGATCAGGTATAGCATCGGTATAGTCATTATTATGAAGATAATAATTCTTATTTTTAATTTTTTCGTTTCCAATTGTTAAATCTATGGAAGCCTCATTATAATTAAAATTATACCCTCCCTCAAAAAATTCAGAAGACTCACCGCCTATTGACTGAGGTGAGTTCACCCGGACAATATCTTTTTCAAAATAATGGGTTTCATAATTAACCGGAGAATATTTTTTTCCAAGACTTATTCTGGCTTTTTCTCTTCTTCCTTCATAAAAAAAATACTCTGCATTTAATGCAGTTTGATTTTCTACATTCGCCCTGTATAATCCAAGACTTGTTACAAGAGCATAATCATCTCCCATAATAGTATAATCAACTTCTATATCAAATCGATGATTAGACTTATCGAAGTTATCTGTTTTAATAGAATCAAATTTTAATCCAATATTTGCATCAATAAAACTATTTGAAGATAAATCAAGCTGACGATAGGCATTCCCCTCAAAAATACTGTTTTTTATAGAATCGTTATAACCAGCAGCAAAACCTGCGGTGATAGTTTTTTCAAGCTCTGCCACTCTTCCTGAGAAACTCCAGTCCGGTATTTTTTCATAATATCCTTCAGCCCATAAATCAAGTATATTCTCGCTGTTTCTATAAGAATTTGTGCTGTCTCCCGGTGGACCCGGAAGATTAATACGATTTTCCTGATATAGACTTTCTGATGTAAATGAAATTGAACCCCAGATATCATCATATTCACTTAATATCTTGAATTTTTTATTTTTTTTATTTAACTCAGCCTTATTATATGAAGTATATAAATAATTCCCCCTGAAAGAATAATTGGGATTTTCTTCAAAATAATTTAAATCAATTTCATTAAATGAATTATCACTTATCTTCCAGGATATATAAGAAAAATATTCCAGATCATCCTCAAGCAGTCTGTATTGAAAAAGTTCTGATTTTTTATCAAAATCAAGCTTGGTGTCTCTAAACAACGAGGTCTTATCCTTTTCATCAATATCAATCTGTTGATGATATTTGCTTTTAAAGCTGTCTTCGTCAATAAAAGCCTTTACATCTTGCACCTCAAAAGTTCCCATCTGAAACTGCTCTGCATGGGCAATTATGAAAATAATCAAAAAAGCGAAAACAAAAAATATTTTTTTCATACATTATCCTCCAGTATTTTCTTCCAGAATTTCTCATCACCAAATCCACCAGGTTTAATTATAATATAGGATCCCCCGATAGTTAAACCAGGGATTCCTGTGGAAAGTATATGCTCAACCTTGAAAAAGAATTTATTTATAGATTTCAGGCAGTTATAGGCTGTATTTCCTCCAGAAAGGACAATCCTTGGAGAGAGTTTATAAATTTTTTTAAATATTTGTGCAAGTTTAAAATCAAGCTCTTTTGTCTGGTTTTTCAATATTTTTTCTCCTCTTAAAAAAACTGCCACACTTTTACCGAATATAAGTTTTTTATTAATGTTTACCTTTATATTTTCAATATAATCATTATGCTTCAAAAGCATTTCCTCATCAATTAATATTGTTTCAATATTAAGATTGTTTATAATTTCTTTGTTTACTGTCTGAAGTGAGCCACAAAAAAATAAAGTCTGCAGTTTAATAATATTACTCGTTTCATCTTCATTATTATGAAGTCCCATAGAGCACTGCAACGTATTTAAAAGTCCGGCTGCTGAAGTTATAAAACTTTTTTTATGATTATTTATTTTTTTCAATAAAAAATCAGAAATCTTTTTTAAATCCTGCTGGGTTTCACAGTCAAAACAAACAAATTTTTTATCAGTTTTTATTTTATCAGCATTATTTAACTCATCAGGCTTCAATTTTAATATTTCAGATTTTTGCGGAAAATAATCACAAACCCTTTCACTCCAAGCAGGATTTGAAGGGGCACGTGCGTATGAAGTCTGTTTAAGGGGTATATCCTTAACATAATGAATACCATTTTTTGTAACTCTGTTCATTTCAGGAAAAGCGGGGATAAAATAAAAAGTCGCTTCAGTGTATTTTCTTTTTAATATATTAAACTCTTCTTTTATATTGCCTCTTAAAGTCGAATCAATTTTTTTAAAAACAATTTTATACTGATTTATAATATTAAAATAATCATCAAATTTCCCCTGAAGTTCATTTTTTTTTAAATCTCTTGTCTGCATATCATAAACAATCTGTTCAGGTGAAATCCGGGGTTTACTAGTGGTATATAAATATACTTCATCATTATACCGGCGCAACTGAACACCAACATCCCCCGCGCCAGTTAAATCATCTGCAATAAACAACCATTTCCTTAAATTTTCACTCATTTCTTATCTTCTTTTTTAATTTTTTTATTTAAACATGAATAAATAAATCCATTAAAAAGAGGGTGGGGACGGTCGGGTCTTGACAAAAATTCTGGATGAAACTGAACCGCAATAAAAAAGGGATGATCTGGAATTTCAATCATTTCAACAAGTCTGGCATCGGGAGAAGTGCCGCTGATAACAAATCCTTTTTCAAGCATTTCATCACGGTATTCATTATTAAACTCATATCTATGTCTATGTCTTTCAAAAACAATATCCTCATTATATAGTTTCTGGGCTAATGTTCCAGACTCAATTTTACACGGATAAGCTCCAAGACGCATAGTTCCGCCTAAGTCTTCAACCTCTTTCTGTTCCGGCAGCAAATCAATAACTGGATGTGGAGTGTTTTTATCAAATTCTGATGAGTTGGCCTCTTTAAGCATAAGCTTATTTCTTGCAAACTCTATTGTAGCACATTGCATACCTAGACACAATCCAAGAAATGGAATATTATTTTCACGGGCATACTTAATTGCGTTGATTTTTCCCTCAACGCCTCTAACTCCAAATCCCCCCGGAATTATAAGACCATCGCATTTCTTTATTCCAGATATAATATCTTCCACATCTTCAGAGTTAATTATCTCGATATCAATATCACATGAATTAAAAATGCCTGCATGGTAAACTGCCTCATAAATGCTTATATATGCGTCTGAAAGATCAACATATTTCCCAATAAATGCAATTTTCACCTTTCCCTTCTTTTTTTCTCTAATTTTTTTAACAAGATTTTCCCAGTCTTTTAAATCAGGAGAAGTTGTCTCGAGTCCCAGTTTTTCAGTAACCAGATTTCCCACTCCGTTTTTTTCCAGAATAAGAGGAAGCTCGTAAATATGCTCACAGTCTTTAGCCTCTACTACACAGTTAACATTAACATTACAGAAAAGAGCTATTTTATTAATTAATTCTTTTCTTAACGCATGTTCGCATCTTGTTACAATAATATCAGGCTGAATACCGATGCTTCTAAGCTCTTTTACTGAATGCTGTGTAGGTTTTGTTTTCATTTCTTTTGCAGCTTTTATATATGGAACCAGTGTTACATGCAGATAAATTACATTTTCCTGTCCCATATCTAATCTGAACTGTCTAATAGCCTCAAGAAAAGGAAGACTTTCAATATCCCCTACTGTGCCTCCAATCTCAACAATAGTTACATCTGCCTGCTGTTCGGCGGAAGCAGCTTTAATTTTACTTTTGATTTTATTTGTAACATGCGGAATTACCTGAACTGTTGCTCCGAGATAGTCACCCTTTCTTTCTTTCTGAATAACATCCCAGTAAACCTGCCCAGAGGTAATATTGTTTCTTTTTGAAAGATGCTCATCAATAAATCGTTCATAATGACCAAGGTCAAGGTCTGTTTCAGCCCCGTCATCAGTGACAAAAACCTCTCCATGCTGAAAAGGACTCATTGTACCAGGGTCCACGTTAATATAGGGATCAAGCTTTAAAATAGTTACTTTTAAATTTCTTGCCTTAAGAAGCCTGCCCAGTGAAGAGGCAGTTATCCCCTTTCCAAGTGATGAAACAACACCTCCTGTAATAAAAATAAATTTTGTCATAGCAAGCTCCTTTATGAATATTTAAGCTTATCAGCTTCTTCTAAAAACTTCTTTTTATTTTCTTCACCAGCCCTTATATTATCAAAAAGCAGTGGCTTTCCAAGTTTAATTGTTACTTTTGAAAAGGGCAGGGGCACAGTATATAAATCCCAGGTTTTTGGAAAGGTGATGCTGTTATAATAATCTATTTTAACAGGAATTACGGGTATTTTCAGCTTTGCAGCAATAAAAAAAACTCCCATTTTAGGTTCGTAAATAGGACCACGGGGACCATCTACAGCTATAGCAAGACTTGGATTGTCTTTTTGTTTGAAAATATCAATAATTTTTTTTACAGCCGCTCTCCCCCCTTTTGAACTTGACCCCCTGATACAATGGAAACCAAGTCTTTCTAAAATACCAGTCTGTAAATCCCCATCTTTTGAAAGAGATACCATAATATGAACGTTTTTGTTTCTCAGGTATCTTGTCATTAAAAACTGTTCTCCATGCCAGAAAGCATAGATAATAGACTGTTTATTATCAATCATTTTCTGTGTTTCTTCATCACACACTATTTTAATTTTTAAAGAGGTATATAATATAAAGGAAATTATTATAAATCCATAAACTATAAAATAAAATTTCATTTCAACCTCTATTCAATATTACTTAAATATCTATATAACATATTTTTTTTAATTAGTCATTTTCTTCTTCAAGAAAATAAAACTGTGCGTTATAAATCTGACGGTACTCGCCACCTTTTTTTAAAAGCTCATCATGAGTACCTGCCTGAACAATCTCTCCATTATCTATTACACAAATTTTATCTGCCTTTCTGATAGTCGAAAGTCTATGCGCAATAACAAAAGTTGTTCTATTTTTCATAAGTTTTTCAAGAGCCTCCTGCACAAGCGACTCAGATTCAGAATCAAGTGCACTGGTTGCCTCATCAAGTATTAATATTTTTGCATCTCTTAATAATGCTCTTGCAATTGCAATTCTCTGTCTCTGTCCTCCAGAAAGCATTGCCCCGCGCTCTCCTACAAAAGTTTCATAACCCATTTTAAAGTTTCTTATAAATTTATCTGCATTAGCCATTTTTGCCGCATTTATAATTTCATCGCTACTGGCCTCGGGATTTCCATAGGCAATATTCTCACCAATTGTTCCGCTGAACAGAATTGTATCCTGAGGAACAACAGCTATGAATTTCCTTAAAGTAACAAGGTCTAAATCATTAATATTATAATCATCTATTTTGATTTTTCCGTTGTTAACAACATAAAACCTGGGTATTAAACTTACAACAGTGCTTTTTCCAGCGCCGGAAGGTCCAACCATAGCAACAATTTCGCCGGGTTTTACTTTTAGTGAAAAATTCTTAATAACATCTACCTTATTATCATAGGAAAAAGTTACATTATCAAATTCAACCTTACCGTCAACTTTTTCAATCTGAATTTTTTTACTTCCAGGAACCTGTTCTACTTCCTCTTCCATCAGCTCAAAAATTCTTTCTGCAGCCGCAATACATTGTTGAAAAACTGAGTTGACGTTAGTAAGTTTTTTTATGGGACTGAAAGTCATTCCACATGCGGCAAGAAAACCAATTAACTCACCAATACTCAGTTCCCCCCGAATAACAATAAGTCCGCCATAATAAGTTACTATTGCAATTCCAACAGTATTCATAAATTCTACAATAGGAAGAATCGTGTTTTTTAGTTTTTCTCCCTTTAAATGAGCTTTCATACTTTCTTTATTTTTTGAATCAAATCTTTTAATTTCCTCATCTTCCATTGTAAAAGCCCTGGTTATCTGCACTCCAGAAATTGCCTCATGAAGAATCGAGGTAACGTCCGCAATTTTAGTCTGTATTTTATGACCAGCATTACGTATTTTTTTTGAAAATTTTGCAACAATACTTCCAATAAAAGGAAGTACAATAAAAACAAGCAGTGTAAGTTTCCAGTGCAGATAAAAAAGATATGAAAAAAGAATTAAAACTGTTATAAAATCAACAATAATATTCATGGAGCCGTTAATCATTGACTGTATAACGTTTACATCATTTGTAAGCCGGGATATAATCTGACCAGTACTTTTTTTTAAAAAAAAAGAAAGTGAAACCTTCTGAAGATGCGAGAAAACATCAAATCTTATATTCATTATAAGCTTCTGTCCAATATAGGCCATTAAATATTTCTGCAAAAAGAAAAAAATTCCTTTAATTAGAAGCAACAAGGGCATTCCAATTGAAATGACAAGAAGCATGAATTCATTTTTTTCCAGTAAAACCCTGTTTAAAAGCTGCTCAACAATATAAGCGGGAGCTGCGGTAGCCGCGGCAACAACAACAGACGCAAGCATAGATAAAAAAATAAAAAATTTATAATTAAGCAAATAATTTAATAGCTTTTTTCCTGCTTTATCTTTTTCCATATTTTAATACTACCTCATAATTTCTTCTGCTATATTATCAGTTATTTTTTCTCTGTAAAGTTTATCAACAGTTTTCGAAAGTTCTTTTTTTATTTTTAGATATTTCTCTTCTGACTGTATATTTTCTAAAATATAATCGGCCAGTAAAGGAGCCTTAAAATCATTTTGAATAAATTCGGGAACCACCTGATATCCTGCAATAATATTTGGAAGACTTACGTAATCAATATTAATAATCATTCTGGCAAGATGATAAGTTAAAAAATTCACTTTATAAACAACTGCAATAGGCAAATTTGATATAGCTGCCTCAAGAGTTGCTGTACCGGAAGACACTATCCCGAAAAAGGCAAATTTAAAAAAAGAATAAAGATCCTTATCTTTAATAATAAGAGGAAATTCCAGTTTATTTATATTTATATCAATATAAACATCAACCGGTTTTAACAAAACAAATTTTAAAGATTTATCTTTTTTGTGAAGAATTGAAGCAGTTTTTAAAATTTCTGGTAAATTTTTATTTATTTCCTGGTTTCTTGACCCGGGCATAAGCAGAATAATTTTATCTTCTTTATTAATATCAGAGTGCCCGGCTAAAAAATCTGTCTGATTTTTCTGAGGTTTTACAAACTCAACAAGGGGATTGCCAAAATAATAAACTTTATCAAAACCATGTTTTTCAAAAATTTCTTTTTCAAAATCAAAAAGACATATAACTTTATCACATATCTTTTTCATTTCTTTTAATCTGTTTTTTTTCCATGCCCAAACTTTAGGTGGAATATAATATATTACTTCAATACCTAAATCTTTTGCTATTCTGCCAATTCTAAAATTCATTCCTGCAAAATCTACTAAAATAACTTTATCAGGTTTATTCTCAATAAGATACTCTTTAACTTTTTGAAGCAGATTTTTGTATTTGAAAATATTTTTTAATATTTCAAAAAAACCCATATCTCCAAGTTTAATAATATTTTCTAGAAGATTTACATTGTTTTCGGCCATCTTTTTTCCGCCAATACCATCTATAACGACATCAGGGAAATTTTTTTTAATAACTCTAATTATATGACCTGCATGGAGGTCACCGGATATTTCGCCAGTTGAAAAAAAAATTCTTTTCATAAAATTATATCACCACAATACATATATTATTTTTATTGGCAAATTCAATTAATTCGACCTTTTGAAGAAGGATTGTTGATTCATCAACTGCAAGAATATGAGCATCATTATCAATCATAACCTTAATGGTGTCTAAACCAACTGCGGGAATATCAAATCTTAAATCCTGGCTGGACCGAGATGCTTTAGCAACAACCACTTGACCATTGCCCAGCCTGCCTCCTCTTTCTATTACTCTGTCGGTGCCTTCTACTCCTTCAACTGCAAGCACAACTTGTTCTTTAACAACAACCGTCTGACCAATATCAAGATTTGCAACTTCTTTTGCCATTTTCATTCCATATTCTATATCTTTATTTTCATTTTCTACGGGTTTTCTCTGAGTAAGCACTCCTTTGGAGGAGAAAAAATTTCCTAAAAAGTTTTTAGGATTTATTAAATGTATTCCACTTTTTTTAAACTCCTCTTCAAGTCTCTCTAAAATTGCCATATCATTTTTTGTCTTTAATTCATTTAAACAGTTTTGGAATTTTTCATCTATTTCAAGACCGAAGTACATAGAAGATTTTGTAACTTTGCCAACCATAATAATATCTTCTACGTTCTGATTTATAAAAAAATCAATCAACTTCTGCAGACTTCCCAGAGAAATCCATTTTAAAACATCTGTTTCACTTTGGATTTCTTTGAGGGCCTCATTTTTAATTGCGGCAACAACAAGCTCAAATCCCTGTTTTTTAATTTCTTTTGAAATTAAAATAGGAAATCGGCCGTTCCCCGCTATAAGACCGATTTTTTTCACAAAAACCTCCTGTTAAATCTAATTTCATTTTCCATTTTTATTATCATCTTTAATACTTATTTTTAAAACTTCGGCCTTTTCTCTAAAAACATCTATGGGATAATCCTGAAACTTTTCATCTTCAAACTCCACATAAACAGTGTTTTTTAAAGCGTTAATTGTGGATATTTTCCCGGTTTTTTCTTCAATTTTTATAATTGAACCAACTGGGGCAATATCTCCTTTTGTTTCAGTATAAAAATTCTGTTCATATTTAAGGCAGCACATTAACCTTCCACAAATACCGGAAATTTTTGAGGGATTAAGCAGAATTTCCTGGTCTTTTGCCATTTTCATAGAAATTGATTCAAAATCATAAAGAAATTTATGACAACACGTAATCAATCCACATGGTCCAAGTCCCCCGCGCATCTTAGCCTCATCTCTTATTCCCACCTGTCTCATCTCAATTCTTGTTTTATATATTCCCGCAAGCTCTCTTACAAGTTTTCTGAAATCAACCTTGTTTTCTGCATAATAATAAAACATTATTTTTGAATTATCCAGCATATAATAAACTTCAATAATTTTCATTGGCAGCTCATGTTTTTGTACTTTCTCTCTGAAAATTTTTAGAGCTTTTTTTTCTTTTTTAAGGTTTTCTTTATAATTATTTAAATCCGTTTCTTCTGCCTTCCGTTTTATTTTTTGAAAAAAGGAATCTTTTCCTGTTTCACTCGGATTTGATTTACAACTGTGTAAAACAGTGGCAAGCTCTTCTCCTCTTTCTGTGATGGCAACAACTCTATCCCCCGGTTTTAATTTTTTTTCATTTTTTAAAACTACAACCTCCGGAGCATTTCTTATTTTCAGGGCTATATTTTCATTATATTCTCTTTTGCAGTCAGTACAATTATTCATTTAACTTTTTCCTCCATTTCGCATATAACGCAGTTTAAAATCTCAAAAACATCTCCCTTCTGATAATAATTTTCAAAAGGCTGGAGTTTATCAATAAATTTAAAAATCCTGTCAATTATATTGTAATCTTTATTATTTCTCAACTTTGCATTAAAATATTTATAAATTAGCGAAAATAATATTGTTGCATCATTTTTTTTTGTTTTAAATTTAACATAAAACATATTTAAATCATTAAGAGCCGAAATTTTTTGAATAATTTTATTTTCTCTGTCAAATAAAAAATCTAGATATAAAAATACTAATACAGTTCTTATATAAAGTTTTGATTTAAGATTTTTCTTTTTTAAAAGTTTTGAAAAATAAAGGTAAAGGGATTCTCTATTATTGCCTTCAAGATTGTATAATTTTTCTAATTCTCCGCTTTTTTCGGCATTATAAGCACACATTATAACTTCGGGAAGATATAAACATTTTAAGGCAACTTTTTTAAACTCTTCATTGGACCATAAATCCGAAAATTCAGTAGATAACTCATTCAGTTTCACTGGTGGTATCTGAATATTTGTTACTCTCGATAAAATTGTATCAAGCAGGGAGTTCTTTTTTGAAGTAGTTAATAAAAAAATTGAATTAGGCGAAGGCTCCTCTAGTGTTTTAAGCAAGGAATTATGCCCCGCAACATTCATTAAATCAATGTCCTCAACAACAAAAACACTTTTGCCTTCATAATAGGGTTTTTTCTGAGACTGATTAATCATTTTTCTTATCTGGTCTACAGGAATAACTGTTTTATCTTTATCTGGTTTAAAAACGTGCAAATCAGGATGGCTATTTTCTAATATAAGTTTACACATCTGACATTTATTACAGGGTTTACCCTGAACCGTTTTATCAGATGCACTGCATAATAAATATGCAGCAAAATTATAGGCAAGTATTTTCTGTCCACCATAAATATCCCCTGAAAACAAGTATGCATGGCTTAAATTATTCTTTTTATAAGCATTTGAAAGTAATTTTAATTTATTTATATTTAATATTTTCATAAAATCGTATTGTTATAAAATATGCTGTTTCGTCGGATCAATAAATTCCAGCATAGGACTATCTTCAGGAATAATAGATTTATCACTGAATTCTGGAATATTTTCAAGCATTTTTTTAACCCTCTTTGCCCTTAATACTCCATCATGTCTTCCTTCTTTTTCAAGACCGGTAATAATTTCATCAAGATGATGCCACAAATAGTTTCTGAAATAAAAAATTTCTACAGGATTATATGAGTTAATTGTAATATCCACGTCTATTAAATACGGAATCAAAGAGCGTAATTCCCATTTTCTTACATAATGCCAGTGCCCAAAAGTCTGATAAGGATTTGTTCCCCTTGATTGGTCATCACGCACCGAACGTCTCATAATCCTCCAGTCAGTCCAGCGGGAAAATAGATTTCTAAACTCGTATGGAGAATTAAATTTATCATCCATAAGTAAAATAGGCATGCATTCAATATATACTTTAATTTTCTTTTCTTCAGGTGTGGATTTTGTGATATCAGGTGTTAAACCATGCAGACAGTCAATTAAAATAATTGAATCATCAGGAATTGAAACTTTTTCGGTTCCAGTTGATGTAGAAGTTCCAAAATCATATAGAGGTTTTTCTATTTCTTTACCATTTATTAAATCATTTATATGTTTATCAATTAAATCAATTTTCAAAGCATCGGGAGATTCATAATCTGGGTCTCCAAACTGATCTATTGGAAATTCAGATTTATTTTTAAAATAATCATCTACATGAAGAGGATATATATTTAAATCAACACCATGTTCTTCCCTTAATAGCTTTCTAATCCATAATGTTGTTGAGGTTTTATTTGAGGAAGAAGGACCTGCTACTATAATAACACGTGCTCCTTCTTTAACTTTTTCAGCAACTTTATGTGCACCAATAGAAATCTGCATTTTATACTGTCTTTCAAAGGTTGACATCAACTCTTTAATTTTATTTTTATCTTTTCCAATATTTTCAAGCTGTTTTAAAGTGAGACAGTTATTTAATCCGCAAATAACAGCAGTATCAAAAATCACAGGATATGGAACTCCAAAATTTGCCCATGCAGTTAATCTTCTACTGTGAATTAAGGCTTTCTGGGCGGTAAAAACAAGATAGGCCTCTAAAGTTGAGTCATGTTTTCCTCTTTCAAGTGATTCAATTATAAGCTCATTTATCTGACGTGTTGTGATTTCTTTAAAAGGGAAGGTCTCATATTTTTCAATTATATGTTTCATAACATCCTGTTCAAATTTCTGACGGTTGAAACCACGTATTTGTTTTATAACATTCCATAATACTTTTTCTGTGATTTTCACATCAAAAGGTTCTCTTTTTCCGTCTGAATGAATTACTTCTTTAATTTTCATTTTATACTCCTTTCTTTTTTAGTCCAAAAGTTTATTACAGTTATTTTTCCAGCTGTTTTAAAAACTCAAAAAAAGATACAATTCCAAAAAAAGTCATCTTCTTTAAATCATTTTTTAAATCTGTCTGCTTTTGAACGTTATGAGCTGTTTTTTTAAGCTGTGCCTCTTTAGACTTATAAGCCTGGGGAAAAACAGTTACAAAAAGGTTTTTTTCCAGGTCCTGATAAACAAAAGGTACTTCGCAGTAAAATTCAGTTTTACATTTTGTACACATCACCACATTAAATTTCCCGTTAAATATTTCATCTTTAACTTCTGGTGTAATCCTCACATCAGCTATATTATAAAGCTCTTTACTCATTATTGTACCACAGTTAGGGCATTTGATATCGTGTTCTTTTTTTATAAGCATTATTACTCATCCTTTCAATTAAAAAATTATTATTTACTCAAGGTTAAGAAGCCATCCTGGCATATATGCAACAGTCCCCTTAAACTCCCCTTCTAAAACTTCAACCTGTGCCCAGCCTGCTCCTTTATTTTGAAGAAAATCAACAGAAGTGTTTTTATTAATAGTTCCAATAATTTCCTCTCTATGGCCTGGTGCCTTTCTTATAAAAACACTTTCAGCAGTAATATAGGCAAGCCTTCTAAAAGATTCATAATCTTTTTCGGATTGAGGTTGTTTTTCAACTTCTTTTTCATATTCTAAAGGAGTATAATCAACAGTGCAATTATTAATTAAATCAGGAAAATCAGGAACAATTGAGCTTAACTCATCAAATAAATCCATATATGTTGTCCCGCTAATGTTTTCAACCCCTCTGAAGGGAAAATTCAACCTGGCTCTTTCTACACCGCCTCGTCTAATTTCCCGACGGTAGTCGCTTGAATACGCGTCAGAAATAACATTTAGTTTATTTTTTCCCGTTAATTCAAGATTGCCACCTAAATAAGATAAAATATTTCCATAAATATTATCATAACCAATTGCTCTTAAATTAGGAAACGGTCCTGTATCAGGATTTTCTCCCATAACAGCACGTAAAAGTGATACAGAATCATTACATACAGATAAAATACCATAACCATTTCCAGGCAGTCTATATTCTGAAAGCATATAATTAAAAACTCTCATGAGAAGATTTGAACCTTCCATAAACTTAAAAAGCTGTTCAGACTGATTATATACTGAAGTGATTTTAAAACCACACCAGGCATCTCTACTATAAATAACAGGCTGCCATTCTATCCCTTCGCCAAAATACCACTTAGTCATTGCAAGTGGCTCTTCATAGTCTTTTAAGTAAACGGAAAGAATAAATTCCGAATGAACTGCAGGAATATAAACTCTTTCTCCATTAAGCTCGGTTCTTATATACTGTGGAAGCTCAACGGGGCGGTATCTTTCACCTTCTCTTATATTCAGGCCTAAAAAGCTGGTTGACATTCTAGCTTCATAAACCTCTATCTGAAGTTCTGGAATTTCTAATATTGTTTTTAAAAAATCTGATTTGGATTCTATTTTATATGTTTTATTATTCCAGGTAAAATCAACTGGTGCGTACATATTTGATATAGATTCATAATTAGAAAGTTGATTAAGCAAATTTGAAAGTCTCTGGGAATTAATTATTGTATTATCAGGCAAATCTGCAACAATAGTAAGGTTTCCGAATTCTCTTCCATCAGACTTGTAAACATCATCAAAACTACTTTCTGGAAGGTTGGTAACCGGTGGTATATCACCAGGCTGCAAAAAAGAGAACCTGCGCGCCGGGCGGAAATCATTTTTTGTATATCCGGGAGACCTTAAAATTTTTTCTCTCGGAGTATTTCTAAACCAGGATATGACTCTGTGGTAATATCTGAACCACGAGGGATTGAGACGCACAATTTTTTTGCCTGTTAAACCACTTAAAAAATTCATTACACTTCGGGTATTTCTTTCGTTCATAAAATGACCAATATCTCTTAAATACTCCTTAAATTCAGGGTCTTTTTCAGCCTCAATATATTCTGAGTAATTTTCTTTAAAATCAGCCGGGAACGCTTCTAAAAAACTTTCCCGCAGCTTATTCTGGAGAAATTCCCTGTCCTCAGCCGAACGTCGATTATAAACTTCGGTAAAATTAACAGGAAGTTCTTCCTCTATTAATACATTTTCAATATAGTCTATTCTTGCGATGTTAGAATAAGACAATACAAATATAACAAAAACAAATAATAAGACCGCATATTTTTTCATATTATTCTCCTTTTTTTATTATAACCCATAGTTTGATTAATTTTTCTAATTTTTGCTATATTCGGGTATAAAAATAAATTTTAAAAAAAATGGTAAAAAAAAAATTTGTCAGTTTGAAATTATATCATATTTTATTAATATTAACAATTAAAATTCAGCAGTCTAAAACAAAAGCAACTGCTTCATTCGTCACTAGGTGTTAGCCAGTCACCAGAAAAACTTTAAAAATTATCAATAATGTTTAGAAACAGAACGGGGGTCTGTGCCGAGCCTGAATTTAAGCTTACAGAGGTCGGCCTGACCACTCGCTTTATTTTATTTCGTAATAAATTTTAACTTTAATGTTTCTGTGAATAATTTGCATGATTTTGATGTCACCCCGGTTATGTATGGTTCCCTGCCTTCGCAGGGATGACAGCTAAAACTATCTCTATTCTAATTTATAATTGCTTTTGCGGTCACCGCTTCTATCGGCTTTTGTCGGCTCTTCTCGGCTCCTATCGGCCTCTATCGTCTCACCTCTCACCTCTCACTTCTCACGGCTCTTCTCGGCTCCTATCGGCCTCTATCGTCTCACCTCTCACCTCTCACTTCTCACGGCTCTTCTCGGCTCCTATCGGCCTCTATCGTCTCACCTCTCACCTCTCACTTCTCACGGCTCTTCTCGGCTCCTATCGGCCTCTATCGTCTCACCTC
>JBNJGP010000010.1:0-44083 GCA_051747805.1 Candidatus Muiribacteriota bacterium | reverse complement strand
GTTAAACGAAGTTTAAGCAATAACTTTTTTGTCATAGACAAAAAATTACTTGTTTGTAAAAAACAAACAATAACTTTAATAAAGTGAGAGATGAGAAGTGAGAAGTAAGAAGTGAAAAAGCAATGAGAGCAAAAAGGTGCAGATGAGAGCTGAAGATTAAAATTTATTACGAAACAAAATCACAAAAAAATCTAAGAGCGTATGTTAAAAAATAATGATAGTACTTCAGTATGTAAACTAAACCCAATAAAGATTATAATCCTCTTTATAAAGCGGTTTTTTGTGATTTTTGAAGTAATATAATTTTAAGCTGATGAGAGCCGTGAGAGGTGAGAGGTGAGAAGTTAGGAGCTGGAGGTTAAAATTTATTATAGAAAAAAACTTCATTGATATTTGCTGTTTTCCTTGATTTAGTATGAATTTTCTCCATTAAACTGGGGCACAGAATTTAAATCAGAATTTAACGAGTATTTGTCAAGAAAACTGTCAATTCTTTCAATCATTTTCTCTTTGTCTTTTAAAAGAGTTCCATTAACATCGCAAATATTAGAAACATGATTAGAGCGAAAAATAGTATTAATATTAAGATTTTTTATAATTGTTCTCATCTCAATCATAATCTCTTTTTTAGTTAATAATTTAATATCATTTATAAACTCTTCGTTTCCACCATATATTAAAGTTAAAAGACTGAAAAATTTTGGTTTAGCCTTATTAATAACTTCTGCAGTATAAAAAGCATGTTTATTTGAAAAATCCTTTCCGCCCAATCCTAAAATTGCAGTAACAGATGATTTTGCACCAGCTTCTCTGATTAAATTACAGGCATTAATAAATTCAGAAGAGTTCCCCTTTTTATCACAGAAATCAAGCAATTTATCATAACCACTTTCAAGGCCCATATAAAAAAGCTTTAACTTATTATTTTTAAGCTCTTTAATTTCTTCAACATTTAAACAATTTATACTCTGGGCAGTTGCATAGGCAGAAACCCTCTGAAGTTCAGGAAAAAATTTATTTAAAAAAATAAGCAGTTCATTTATAACAGAGAACCCCGTAACCATAGGGTCGCCATCCCCAAGAAAGATTCTTTTAACCATTTTTCTTCTAAAAACAGGTATTTCTTTTAACTGTGTAATAATATTCTCCAGTTTTTCAACCTTAAACTGTTTTGATTTGTACATTCCACAGAAACGACAAGTATTATAAGGACAACCATGAGTTAATTGTACAATAAAACTATAAGCCTCGGATGGCGGACGAAAAACTGGTGTTGAATAATTCATTCTAATCTCCCTTTATATCTTAAACCATAATATATGCAAAAATTATAATTAAAAAACATACAGTAATAATCAGTAAAACTTCTTTTAAATTATTTTTTTGATATCTTTGTTTTTCCTGTTTGGCCATCTTATTTGTACCATTTAAATACTCAAGATGATGAATAAGTTCATGATTAATAACTTCTTTTATTTTTGAAATAATAAAATCATTATTTTTATTCCTGTACAAGCGCATAAAAGAATTATAATAAATAACTATTTTAGGTTTAAACGGTCTTCTGACAATATACTGACCAAGAATTAAAGAGTTTTTCTGTTTTTTTAATTCATCGAGCACAAAAATACCATCAAGCTTAATCTTCAGTCTAAAATCCAGCTTACACCAGTATTTGTCAACCTCTGAATGAAACTTTTCAAACTCCATCAAATCAGAAAATCACCGTTCTGCTGTACAAGCTTACCATCTAAAAAAATCTGTCCATGTTTTCTTAAATCTTTAATCATATCCCAGTGAACCGCAGAATCATTATCACCGCCAGCCTCTTCATAAGATTGCCCCACAGCAAAATGAACTGTTCCACCTATCTTTTCATCAAATAAAATATCTTTTGTAAAACGCCTGATGCCATAATTTAACCCTATACCAAATTCCCCAACATATCTTGCCCCTTCATCGGTATCCAGTACAGTGTTTAAAAATTCCTGATTCTTTCTCGCCACAGCTTTTACAACCTTTCCATTTTCAAAAGTTAACTTTATTCCATCCACTTCCTTTCCCTGATAAATTGCCGGAAATTCATAATAAATTTCACCATTAACAGAATTTTTAACAGGAGAATAAAAAACCTCGCCGTCTGGCATATTATTTTCACCGCTGCATATAATTCCCGGTCGGTTTTCTATGGAAAAAGAAAGTTGAGTATTGTTTCCTAAAATTTTAACTTCTTTCCCATTATCAAAAGTCTCTTTTACTTTTTTCATCTCTTTTTTTGTTGCCTCCCAGTTAATAAGAGTAGCACCAAACACAAAATCTTCATACTCCTCAAGACTCATTCCAGCTTCCTGGGCTAAAGCATTTGTCGGGTAGTTAACAGCTACCCATTTTTTGCTCATTACAATATCTATAAGTTCTTTGTTAGATTTATTCATCAGCACCTGTTTATTAGATGACACCGAAGAAAACATTTTCAGATTCTGACTTGCATATATATTTATTAAAGCATCCATATTTTCATACTGAAACTTTTTTACAGGGTCTTTATAGCTTATCTGTTCATCGCTTCCAAGATCAAACATCAATTTACTGGCCTCAGGAATATGAATTTTAACAAAAGGCTGGGCCCCTTTTTTTATAGCCTCTTTATAACATTCTATAATAAGAGGTTTTGAGGCAATATCACCAGCTATAACAATTTTTTCTCCCTTTTTTAAATCACATGAATAGTTAACAAGAATGTCTGCTAATTTTTTAACTCTGTTGTCAGTCATCTTCTTCCCCTCCATTTACCATATTTTCAGCGTAAAATTCTTCCAGAAGTCTATCGATTTTTTCAATTTCTTCCAGGTTAAGTATTTTATTGGCAAGTTCTTCACACTCTTTATATTTTAAAACCCTTATATAATCCTTAGTATCCTTTATATTGCTTAAGTTCATGGATAAATTGGAAATCCCAAGCCCTATAAGCGCAGGTACATATTTATATTCACTCGCCATTTCACCACAAATAGCAAGCTCTTTACCACTTTTATTAATTATATCAGCACAGTATTTGATTATTCTGAACACTGCCGGGTGAGAAGGATTAAAAAATTTCCTCATAGAAAAATTTTCACGATCAACTGCTAGTGTAAACTGAATTAAATCATTACTTCCTATGCTGAAAAAATCAGCGTATTCAGATATTTTATCCAGTATAAAAATAACAGAAGGAACCTCTAACATAATTCCTACTGGAACATATTCTTTTTTATATTTAACTTTTTCCTTTTCAAGATTCTGCTTTTCTTCAGAAATTATTTTTTTTATTTTTTTTATTTCTTCAACTGATGATACCATCGGAATAAGAATACGTGGGTTGCCATATTCTGCCGCCCTTAATATTGCCCGGATTTGTGTTCTTAAAATCTCTTCATGCTCAAAAAGAAAACGAAGGGACCTTCTTCCCAGCTCAGGATTCTTTTCTGTTCCGTGATCAAAATAGGGCAGAAACTTATCCCCGCCAACATCAAGAAGTCGAATATTAATATAATGCTTTTTTAATTTTTTAAAAATATTAGAATAGTCTAAATATAAAGTTTTCTCATCAGGAAAATCATGTCTGAGCATATATTGAAACTCTGTTCTGTAAAGGCCTACACCGGCCCCACCCTCGCATAACACAGAATCAATATTAAACCTGACACCAAGATTCGCATAAACAGTTACACTTTTTCCGTCCCGGGTTAAGGCAGGTTTTGAGGATTCTTTACATCTTTCTTTTTTCTTTTTTTCCTTTAATTTAATTTTTTTCTTATACTTTTCAGACGTTTTTTCATCAGGTGAAATATAAACTAAACCATTATAAGCATCCAGAATTCCTTCATTCCATCTGTCATTAACCTGTTTTTCTTCTATCAGTTTTTCTATTATGTCAGGTACTCCTACAACCGTGGGAATTCCCATGGCCCTGGCAAGAATTGCAGAATGCGAAGTAACACCACCACTTTCTAAAATAAGACCCTTAACACCAAGATTTATAAGTTCAATAGAGTCGGAAGCTGTGACAGAACGCGCAACAGCAATTGAATTGTGTGCAATATTAGAAAATTCTGTATGATAAATTGATGTACCGAAATTTCTCAAAAATCTCTGTTTTACATCTTCTAAATCTATTACCCGCTCTTTTAAATAAGTATTATCGGTTCTGGATAATTCCTTTTCAAATTCTTTTATGGCTTTTACAACAGAGTATTCCGCATTTAAACGTTTATTAACAATATATCCTGTTATTTTATCATATAAATATTTATCTTCTAAAATTAAAAGCTGAGAGTGAAATATACCAGCTTCAGATACACCTAATGTTTTTTTTACTTTATTTTTTATAGTATGAAGCTGTTTTTTTGATTTGGTTATTGAGGCTTCAAAACGTTTAATTTCTTTTTCAATTTTACTTTCTGCAATAACTCTGGGCTCAACATTTATAAATGAGTCAGATAAAAATAGTATTATTTTCCCGGTAGCTATTCCATGGGCAACTCCGTCACCTTTAAAAACTTTCATAAAAAACAGTTCGATCCTTCATAGAAAATATAAATTGTTATATATTATTAATTTAAAATTAAATATTGAATATCTGTGTTGATTATAATATAATTTGCCTGTATAAATCAAAAATAAACAATACCACGTACCAACTTATTTGCTGAACTTAAGTTAATAAGTGAAAATTTTTTCATCACATTCTAGATTTTCAACCATATCTGGGGAATAAATCATAATATTTTTTAAAATTTTATTATTCTGCAGCGCAGGATTTTTATCAACAATTCCTATTATATTTTTCCTGTAATCTCGCGCCACCTCAAGAATACGACAACAATTAGAACCGAAACCAAATATTAAAATTTTTCTGCCATTTTTCAACTTATTTTTAACTTCCTCGGCGAAAATATTTAACTTCTGCATTCTTTCATCAAGCTCAAGTCTCTTTTCATTGATAATTTGAATGTTTTTCTGCACAATTCTATTTTTATTGTAATTAAGAAATCCTTCTGAAAAAATTCTTCTATCTTTTTCAAAAAGCACTTTCATTGAATTTGCCCCTTCAACAATTTTTAAAACTTTAAATCCGGATTTTTTCAACAGAGCATATATAGTTGCTCGACAGTAATAGGCAATATGACCATATGCAAAAAAGAAAGTGCGAGTAGTCGTGTATTTGTTTAAAACTGGAACTTCCATATAACATTTATTAAATTTTAATTTATTAAGAGACTGGAAAAAATTTTCTGGTCTCTCAATATGTTCAAGCAAGTGTATTAAAGTTATTAAATCAAAATAATCTTTTGAAAAATTTTTCAGGCAGCTATTAAGTGGTTTATTAAAAACTTTTATTTTCGAATTTTTTTTTAAAATAAAATCACATGAAACTTTTGATAAATCTATACCAATACAGTTTGTATCGGCCGAGCTGAAGGCATTTAAAAGCTCGCCTGTCCCACAACCAATATCTAATATATTTTTTATTTTTTTTTTATCAGAAAATTCTAATATAAAATCCTTTTTTTTATTATTTGCTTTTAAAACAGTTGGAAGTATCTCAGAAGGAGCATTTTTATAATAATTTTCATAAAAGACACTTGACGGTCTCTTACTTAAATAAATCAAACCACATTTGCTACAAACAGTATATTCAAGATCTGACCGGCAGAATGAGTTTAAAAACCTGAAAAAAGCATTAATTGAAATACTATTTTTATTTTTTGAATTATCCCTTCCGCATAAAAAACACGGATAAAAAAAAGATTTAATTTTCTTCATTTTAATTCATTTTCGAGAAACTCTATAACTTTTTCAAACTTGTCCCTGTTCTCGGGAGTAAGCTCGGCCAGCTGTTTATGAGCCTCAAGCATTGTATTAACTTCTTCGGCCTCATTTTTATCCACGTTCATATCAGACACAATATTATTGTAATTTAATTTATCATCACATTTAAAAGATTTTACAATATGCATAATCTGAGAAAAACCCATACTTTCAATAACACGTGTTATATCATCATTTTCGGAAATTAAAATAATCTTTTTTTCATATTTTTTAAAAATGTTTACAGCAACTTTAGCAATTAATCCTAAATTTGTACTGTCGATGGATTTTGCCTCATTTAAATCAATAACAGCATTTTTAATATCTTTTTTTTCAAAAAGGTCCGACAAATAAATATCAAATCCTCTGAAATCATTGTAAACAATATTTCCAGTAATTTTTAAAAATAAAATATTATTTTTTTGCGCTACAAGTATTTTTCCTTTCATTCATCATCTCCATCCTTATCTAACCGTCTCTTTATCAATAAAATTGTTACATCATCCGGCAAAGTCTGAAAATCATCTATACCACTTTTTTCAATTAATGTATTAACTCCAAAACCAGTTTCAGTTATAAGGGATTTCAAAAAAACCTCTTTATCTTTTAACTCTTTATGAGGCAGCAGTTCAAGAATACCATCGGAAGAAAGCACAAGGAAAAAATCCTCAGATATATCCATTTCATAAGATTTATAACTGGTATTCTCAAGAAGACCACAAGGCATACCAGAAACTTCAATAAATTCGGCAGATTTATTTTTTCTTACAATTGGATAAGGAAACTGTCCTGCATTAGCATATTTTAACGTATGTTCCTGAGTATCAATAACACCATAAAAAATTGTCATGTGCTTGCCCAGATTTTCAAAAATCAAGTCATTGTTTAATTTCTGTAATAATTTACCCGGATTCAATATGGTTCCTACTTTTCTCTCCTCAAAGTTCATTAAGAGATTCTTCATATAGCTTTCAAGACGAATTGTAACAAAAGCCGATGAAACGCCGTGTCCAGATACATCTGCTAAATAAAAGGCAATTCTTTTTTCGTCTATTTCAAAATAGTCAACAAAATCTCCCGATAAAAACATAGAGGGCATAAAAACATGAAAAAATTGATAACCATTTATTAGTTTATATGAATCTGGAAGCAACCTCATCTGAAGTTTCCTGCCAGCTTCTTCATCATTTTTGAGCTTATCAAGAGAGCTTTCAAGCCTGTGTTTTGTTTTCTGAAGTTCTTCAAGTGATTCACTAAGTTCTTTAGTTCTTATAAGAACTCTTTCCTCAAGATGTTTTTCAGCATATCTTCTTCTTCTTATATTTTTATAAAGGTACATAATAACAATTAACTGTAAAATTAATAGAAAACCAGCAATTATAATTAAGCTTTTTTGAATTGAAGTTAACGGAAATACATTATCTGCATCATCCATTACAAATATTTTCCATCCTGTCTGCGGAAATTCTCTCATAGAATATAAATAAGAAACATCATTAACATCAATTTCTCCATGAGACATATTAAAATTCAGGTCATTTTTTATTAAACCCTCCAACTGCTGCTCTCTCTGAATTTTTTCAAGCGTTTGAACTGAAGGTTCAATTAAAAAATGATGATTCCATTCCAGTCTGTTTGAAAGAAAAATTAAATTATTATCAATAACAAGCATTACCGGGTTTTCCTGGGCAAAAAACAATCTTTTAATTTCATCTAATTTTAATTTTATTACAAGAACCCCTTCCGGTTTTTCAATATTTCTATCATAAACTGGATATGCAAAATAAATTCCTTTTTCATCAGTAGTAACTCCTAAAGCAGGATAAATAGAAACTTTTCCTTCAATAGCGTCTTTAAAATAAGGTCTGAAAGAATAGTTATATCCCGTAAGAGTTGAACCTTCCTCATCATAGGTGGTTGAAGAAACAACATCTCCATAAGCGTCCATTAAATAAACAACTGATGCCCCGTGAAAAGATTTCAATGCGTTTAATAAAACAGGAACGTTTTCATCATCATGCTTAAGTTTTTCAACCAATATATCTTTAATCTGCGTATTTTTAATTATAACACTTGAAATCCCATACATTTTCGAAAAAATATTATTCTGAAGCGAGGAGTAAACAAAATTAGCATTTTCTTCAAGAAACTCATATTGATTATCTTTTCTAAAATTATTTATTACAAAAATAAAACTGGATAAAATAAAGATAACAAGTAAAATAAGTACCACATGACATTTATGCCCGTAGTCCTTTACATATTTTTTGTTTTTTTCTATTTCTTTTTTTTCTTTTTTTATCATTTAATTAAAAATTTTTAACATTTTTTTAAAAAGAGATTTATTTTTTTTAATTTTATTTTCATTACCAAAAACAGTGTAAATGTTTTCAGAAAATACTTTTTCAAACCCTTCCGACAGTTTATTTAAAGAAGAAACTTGTGTTGAAAGCACTTCTTCTCTTCTTTTTTGTCTTTTGTTAAAAGTTATACCGGTTAATTTGTTTTTCAAGGCCAGAAATCCCTTTGCACCAGGCGAATGATGTCTATCAAGATCACTTATTGTACCAATAATATATTTAGTAAGCTCTCTATCATCGACCCTGAAATTTTTCACATATTCAGGTATTCCGTCAATCGCCTCTAAAGTTTCGGCAAGATTAGGATCTCTAAATGAACCACTGTAAACATTTCCGTTTGATTCAACTGTGAAAAATGCCCCATATGCTCCGCCCTGAACTCTTACCCTGTTCCAGAGATAATCAAGTCTAACAGCAGTTTTTAAAACATCCATATTACCGTTTACTTCAACTCCATATTTTTTAATATTCCCGCCTTTTGCTACAAACTGAACCTGTGCAGGAGAAAGCAATCCCTCATTTTGAACTGAAGTATCAAAATGCCATTTATTAAGCTTAGGCGAAGTGTTTTCAGAATCATTTAAAAAATTTAAAAAACTTTTTTTATAATTCTCGAAATCTTCTTTTTCACCAGTATAAGAAAAAACCATATTTTTCCTATTAAAGAGTTTTTTTGAAATTTCTTTCAGTTTACTTTTTATGTTTCCAAAATTTTCCTGGAGCTGCTTTTCAATATCTGAAATAAACATATAATTAGTTAATCCGTCAACTATTTCAACACATTTTCCGCTCTGACTGAAATAAGAAAAAAGTCTTTTTCTTGCATACATATCAGCTCTTCCCATCATGGACATTTCAATTCTAGATTTAATTTCTGCAATAACTTCCATAAATCTTTCAAGAGAATTAAAATCGGTTGAAGATAATATTTCTTCTATAAGCTCTGTTAATTTCTGGGTATTCTCAACAAGCGACTTGCCTTTAACTCTTAGCACCGGTTTATACTTATCAGTATTCTCTGAATCCGTATAAACCTCATTTAAAAAGTTTATTCCTCCAGTATTAATATCTACTTTTTTTGCCAGTTCTCTGTAATTGTTGTTTTCTGTAGATAACTTACCAAGTATTCCTGCAAGCAGGCCTGCATATTTAAGTTCTTCTGAATTCAGCACTCTCAAATCAAACAATAAATTAAGATAACTGATTTTATTTGTAAATAAATCTGAATGATAAAGTTCTATATCTTTTTCTTCATAAAGTTTTAAAGGTAACGGCTGAGCTTCTTTTTTTATATCATCAGTTTTTAACATTGGTATAGAAGAAAGAGCCTCAGCACTGTCGGGAGTCTGCTGCCTCTGTTTCAACTTGTTTGTTTCCTGAACAATTTCTTTGATTTCACGGGCAGACATATTATTTTTTATATTTTCCAGTTTTTTTGACATTTGTTCTTCTCTTTCTCTCATCATATCGGTAGATGGAGAAAGTGTGAGAAAAACACTGTGATTATTGTTTAAAAAGAAGCTTTTTATTAAATCTTCAAAATAACCATTTTCAACTTTTTTTCTGATATTATTTAACGTAGCACTGAATTTTATATGCGAAACAGGGTCTCCTTCATAAAGCCAGGAATCCATAATAATCATATTATAAATTAATCCTTTTGGATATCCGAATTCTGCCTCTCTTATAGAAAATTCATGTTTATTTATTGCAGCCTTGATTAAATCACGGTCAATTCCGTTTTCTGAAAGTTCTTTTAAAGTATTTAGAATAGTGTTTTTAACAAGTTCTGCTTTATCTTCATCCGAATTTTTTACAATAACAGAAATGTATGGTTTTTTAACCTCTGAGGATAAAGCAAAAACATCTTTACCAGCCTCTACTTCAAGGAGTTTGTTTTTTAATGGTGAGGCAGGATTATCAAAAAGCATATATTTCATAATCTGAAGTGCATGATAAGTTTCAGTGTCTGTAGCCTCTCCCGCAGAAAATGCATAACCAAAAAAAGTTTTATCTTTAAGAGGAGTTCCTTCTGAAACAGGATAAAAGAATTTTTTGTTTTTAACCTCATCAAAAGATTTCTGATATTCAATATTTGAATCAACTTTAATTCTGTCAAAATCTTTCAGATAGTTTTCATTAATAAATTTAAGTTCTTTTTCTGTATCACCGTTTCCATATAAAAAGATATAAGAATTAGAAGGATGATAATATTTTTTATGAAAATTTCTGAATTTTTCCTGGGTAAGCTCAGGAATATAGTCAGGATCTCCTCCGGACTCATATCCGTAGGTGGTATCAGGAAGAAGACTCTGCTCAATTTTACTGAACATAGTTCTCTCAGGAGAGGAAAAAGCCCCCTTCATTTCATTATAAACCACGCCTTTATATTTTAGAGGCTCATTTTCATTTTCAAGTTCATAATGCCAACCTTCCTGCATCAAAATCATAGGATTTTCATGAATATTAGGATATAACACAGCATCAAGGTAAACATCCATAAGATTAAAAAAATCCTTTTCATTTTTGCTGGCTACAGGATACATTGTTTTATCCGAAAATGTCATAGCATTTAAAAATGTATTAAGCGAACCTTTTATAAGCTCTACAAAAGGTTCTTTTGTGTTAAACTTTCTTGAACCGCATAAAACAGAATGTTCAAGCACGTGTGGTAACCCGGTATTATCATATGGTGGTGTTCTGAATGCAATTGAAAAAACCCGGTTATCTTCTTTATTTTTTAATTTAATCAATCTTGCTCCGCTTTTTTCATGTTCAAAAAGAAGGCTTTCTGATTTAAGCTCACTGACATATTCTTTTTTAATCAGTTTAAAACCATGAGTTAAAGTTTCTCTTTCAAATTCCATTAAATACACTCCCTAAATTTTTAGATTTTATTTATTATAACATAAATTTAAACAAAATCCAGAATCGATTAAGTTTGAATCACCAATTCTCAATTTAGCCGAAAATCCTTTAGTTGTAAGGCCTACACATTTTACTTTTTTGCATTGCAACAACAACCTGTTTTTTTCTTGACAAAGTGCCTTTTATAAATTATGTTTATATTGCGTTGCAAATATTAAATTAAAGGGGGCATTATGTCTACGGCAAATATGGCCTGGATTGCCATTATTTTGTACATTGTGGTTACTGTAATTTTAACAATTAGAGGTAATTTAAAAACAAAATCACTTAAGGGCTATGCTGTTGGCAACAAAGACATTCCTCCTGTTCTCGTAGGAATATCACTTTCAGCACAACTTACAAGTGTTGCCACGTTTGTTACAAATCCCGGTTTAATATATGATTATGGTTTATCAGCACTTGCAGGTTTTGGAATAGCTGCCGCGCTGGGAATAACAACCGGACTATTCCTATTTTCAAAACCATTTTTAAACATGGGCAATAAAATCTCTGCCGTTACTATTCCTCAATGGATTGGTAAAAGGTATAATTCTATTAAAATGCAGCTTTTATTTGCCTTTATTTCTCTAACTTTAATTGCATTTGCCGTTTTAATTGTTGTTGCAGTTTCCATGTCTCTGGGACAACTTATCGATATACCCGCCTACACCTCTGCCGGTGAGTATAATCCTGATTTTATAAAAGTTGTGGTAGCACTTGTGATATTTGTTTTTCTTTATATGATGATAGGCGGAGTTAACACACACGCCTATACCAACTCAATTCAGGGAATTATAATGTTTTTTGTAGCTTTATTACTTATTGGTTCTGGAATTCCACTATTTTTTGCCGAAAAAGGACTTTTATCAAGAGTTGGGGAAATAAATCCATCGCTTGTCAGTATAATTAATCCATCCTCGCTTTATTTCCGTAATTTTTTCGAAGTTTTTATATGTAACTTTATAGTTGGACTTGCTATTGTATGCCAACCACACATTATTGGAAAAGTTTTATATTTAAAAAATGAAAAACAGATAAAATCCTATCTTTCTACCGCTATTATTGCAGGTTTTGTTTTTGCCCTTGTAATGATAACCGGTTTTTATGCAATTGTTACTGTTCCCGGAATTCCACAAAGTGATATGGTTATCCCAACCTATATTGGAGCAACGTTCTCACCTTTTTTACAGGTAATTATTACCCTGGGAATTGTATGTGCCGGACTTTCTACACTTGAGGGAATTCTATTATCGCTTTCGGCCATTTTTTCAATAGATATGTTTAAGCCATTTCTTAAATATGTAAAAAAAGAAAAGGATGAAAACCAGATTAACAGAAAAGCCCTAACCCTTGGCAGAATAGCTTTAGTAATTGCCGCAATAATAATTATTATTCTTTCAACAGCTCAGGTTAAAAATCCAGCTGGAGGGTCGGTGGTTATTTTTGCAATGTATGGAATATATCTTCTTTTCAGCGCAAGTTTCTTTCCAATCGCAGCAGGAATGTTTTTTAAAAATCTGAAAACTCCAACAATATTTACCGGTATTATTATATCAATAGTTGTTTATATAAGTTTTTTCGGATTCAAAGTTACTTATATGGCAAACAACCCCGCCTTTCTTGCCACCTGTGCAATTATATCTGGTTGGCTGGCAATTTTTATACATCATTTTATAAAATCTAAAACATCCTGATACAGCTCAAGTCTTACAGGGAGGGCCGCAACAATAGAAACATGTCCTCCCTCATATATTTTTTCAATATCCTTTTTATGAGGAGATAATCTTTTTTTCCATCCTGCCCCCGCTTCTTTAGGAAAAACATGATCATTGGAGGCTAAAATATTTAAAAAAGGAATTTTTATATCAGAAAGTTTTATAATTCTATCTTCTATTATAAGTTCATTCTTAATAAGTTTGTTTTTCTGATAAAAATCATGAATAAATTTTTTAAATACCATAACCGGAAAAGGTATATTATCATTTGCCCAGAAATCAAGTGCACGATAAAGCTTAACAAACCCATCATTATCAGAAAAATTAAAAAGATTTCTGTATTTTTGGAAAGTAAGGTTTAAATCCAGAAACTGAAAGCCTGCATGTAAAAATTCCGCTGCAACAGCCCCTTCCTCACGGAATGAGTTGACTATTTTATTTAAATTAAAAGTTTTTGGGTCAGTCCATTCCCGAAGTTTACCACCATTTTCAAAATCAACCGGTGCGGTTAAAGATACATGTTTTTTTAAATTTTTATCTTTTGAATAAAAAGCGGCATAAACTGTTGAAAGTATTCCGCCTATGCATTGTCCCAGCATATTATATTTTTTTTGACCAGAATGTTTCTGCATTCTCCTTACACAGCGCCTTATATATCCTGTTATATAATCATCAATTGTTAAATCCCCGTGCTCAAAACCTGCAATTCCCCAGTCTATTATATAAACCCGCACTCCCGAGTTTACCAGAAACTCAATAAGACTGAAATAAGACAGAAGGTCAAGTATAAAATATTTATTAATAAGGGACGGAACTATGAGAAGCGGAGGAATTTTTTTATTTTCTTTTTTTTCTGAAATACAAACTTTTAATTCAACAGACCCTTCCCTGAATATTGTTGCCTTTTTAACAGGTTCTATTCCAATACTTTCATAGGCATTCTGTTTCTCATCAAGGGTAGTTAACTGACATTTATTTATTACTTCCCAGAATTTTTCAGATTTTTTTTTCAACTCTTCAAGTTCTTTTATATCAAATTCAAAAGATTTATTATTTGTCATAATACATTCTCCTTTAACCAGAGGAATTTTGGTTATTTTTTATTTAGTTTTTTTAAATCATCTTTTAACTCTAAAATTAAATCCTCAAGCTGATTGATTTTTGCCTCCTGTCGTATCAGCTGCCTTCCCAGCTTTGCAACCATTTCTCTTGTTGGTAGCGAAAAAGAATCTGCCATTTTATTTTTTATTTCATCGCCAATTATCTTTGATGTAAAGGCGGTTTCCATTGATTTCCCCATATTCTGTAGAAATTCCGGGTTCTGCATAAGCTCATCAAACCATTGTTTAAGCATTTTTTCCCATTGTTTTGACATTTCATCCATCATATTAACATTCCACATAAAACTCTCCTTACAAAAAATCTTTTATTTGTTCAGAAAACAACTTTGAATGACTTACAGAGCCAAGATGTCCAACTGGTGAAGAAAACTCAAAATAATATACTTTCTTTCCTTCCTTCACTAAATTTTTATAAAAAAGACGAACTTTTTCAACTGGTATAAAAACATCGTTTTTTTCACCAATCAGAAGAATTTCTGATTTTATTCTACCAATAGCCTTCTTTAATGTACCTGTTTTATGCCCCATAGAGTAGATGATATTGGCCTTTGAAATATATATATAGCTGTTTGGGTCATAAATAGAGGCACGTGAGGAAACTCCATCTATTATATTTTTTTCAAAGTCAAATAAATTATCAATTTTTTCAAATGGAGAACAGGATTTTTCAAAATTTTTTCCGCCAAGAATATTTTCTCCCCAGTTTCTTCCCCTGGCAATAAGGGCCAGTCCATTTATAGCATTTTTTAAGCCTTGAAAAGGTTTTTTATTTTCAGGTTTATCATAATAATTCCCAAAATTAAAATAAGGGTCATTTTTTATTGCCTCAATTCCCATTCTAAGCGGAAAAAAACTAGAAAAACAATCAACTTCAGGGGCACACGCTATGGGAATACATTTTTTAACCATTTCAGGATATAAAACACTCCATGATAAAGCCTGCAATCCGCCCATAGAAGGTCCGGTAACAGCATGAAGTTTTTTTACTCCCAGGAAATCAATTAATTTTTTCTGAGCATTTACCATATCCTGAATAGTAATTACGGGAAAATTCATTCCATAAGGACTCCCAGTATCAGGGTTTATAGACCGGGGTGAAGTTGTTTTTACTCTAGGCAGGTTAACCACACAGCTTAAACTGTCACTTGAAATTATAAAAAATTTATCTGTATCAAGTGGTTTAGCCGGTCCCACAATATCATCCCACCATCCCGGCTGTTCATCTTTTAAGGAATATTTTCCCGCAATATGTTTATCACCAGAAAAATAATGACATACAAGGATAGCATTATCTTTCCTTTTATTTAATTTTCCATAAGTTTGATAGGAAATTTTTAAATTTTTTAAAAATTCTCCATTCTGAAGCATTAACAAATTATCTGAATCATATATTTTATTTTCAATCAACATAAAATATATTTTAACATAATTTTATCTAAAGTGTTAATCCACCATTCACAGATAGCACATGACCAGTAATAAAATCGGCATCTTCTGAGGAAAGATATAAAAAAGCGTTTCCAATTTCTTCGGGTTCTGCCAGTCTCTGCATAGGAGTATTTGCTTTTATAGTATCAAGTATTTTATCCGGTACTGTCTGCATCATTTCAGTATTTGTATAACCAGGAGCCACAACATTTACCTGTACATTTTTTCTTCCAAGCTCTTTAGCCATACTTTTTGCCATTCCAATAACTCCCGCCTTTGTAGCTGCATAGTTGGTCTGACCAATATTACCATATTCCCCCACAACTGACGAAGTGAATATAATTTTCCCTTTTTTCTGCTCTCTCATAAAAGGAACAACTGCCGAGGCAGAGTTAAAAGCTCCTTTTAAATTAACATCTACAACAGAATCAAATTTATATTCTGTCATTTTGTGAAACATTGAATCCCTTGTTATACCAGCATTTGCAATCATAATATCAATTTTACCATATTTTTTAACCACTTTATCTACACCCTGTTTCACTTCATCCATAGAGCTTACATTAACTTTAAGGGCTTTTATATCCCCGAACTCAGATAATTTTTCTTCAGTTTCAGCAAGCTGTTTTTCATCAAGGTCAAAAATAGCCACTTTAGCATTATGCTTTAAAAAAATTTCGGCAGTTATTTTACCAATACCACGAGCTCCACCAGTTATAATTGCAACTTTGTTTTCTAATTTTTTCATTTTACACTCCTATAATAAAAATTAAGTATAATTTTAAACTCCTTTATACCATCGAAACATGGATTCCCATGCCTTTTTTGCCTTACTTCCCATAATAATTCCAATATGCCCTGCATCAATTTCAAGAATCTCTTTTTTTTCTGATTTTATTTTTTCATTAAGAAACTTCGCACTTTTTTCAGGAACAATTCCGTCTCTTCTAGCAATAACATTTAAAACCGGAACTTTTAAATTTGAAAGACTAATTTTTTTACCATCTAACTGTAGTTTATCCTGGGCAAGCGAATTTTTATGATAAAATTCTTGAATATAGTCTTTATAAGCTGTAACTGGAAAATCAACATTGTCGTTTAACCATCTTTCAAGATAAAAAAATGTTTTATTTCTCTTTTTATTGCCTCCATTAGAATAGAGAGATTTTAATTTATGATATATGGAGGCTGGCTGAGCCATTAATATTCCTGACTGCATCATATCAGCGCTCATTTGATTTGATATTGAAGTCAACTTCTCAACATCAATACTCCTTGCCATTATAGAAAGCGGGTCTTCGCCGGTAAAATCATATGGAGCGGCAAGAGAAATAAAAGAATTTACTTTATCCTGTTTTTTTGACGCATAAATTGAGGCAAGGGTTGCACCCATACAATATCCCATCAAACATAAACTTCTGGAATTATTATCTCTCAAAACTTTTTTTACGGCCCTATTAATCCATTTAAAAATATAATGATTCAAAGAGAGATTATTATGCGAAAAATCTGTTTCTCCCCAGTCAAGTACATAAACCGGAACCTTTAAATCTGAAAGAAATTTAACAAATGAAGCCTCTTCCATTAAATCAAGGATATAATACTTATTAATTAAAGAGGGAATTATTAATACAGGGTTTTCATATTCTGGATTATCTGTATATTTTAAAATTCTCATTCCACCTTCTCTATATATAACGCTAGAAGGTGTCTCATACTCAGGAGAATAATATTTTTTTGTTTTTTTCCCTTCCCAGAAATGCTTTAAATCTGTTATATCTCCGTATATTCTGTTAGCACATTCTCTTGAAAGTTCAACCCCTGCATTTTCAAATTCTTTAATTTTTTCTATAAAACCATCACTTTGTTTTTTTTCCATTTTAAAACCTCACAATTTTACTTTTTTGATTTTGATTTTTTCTTTTCCTTTTCAAAATAACTTTTTATTGTATTTAGAGACTCAATTATTTCTTTTTTATCATTTTCTGAATCTTCAAATTTTTCAATAACATCAGCAAGTTTTATTTCAAGATTTTGTATTTTTTGAGTCATCAAAGCCACGTCCTCTCTTGAAACCAATCCGAATGTTTCATAAAATTTCTGACGCATTTGATTTAAATTTTTCGCATTATCCATTACAGGCTCATAAGTCTGCATAAAATTCTTCATAAATTGCTCGCTTTTTACCATCGAATCCATCCATTCAGTCATCTGACCTTCCCAGTTTTCAATCCATTCGTTCATTAAATTATTTTCCATAAAACTCTCCTTTAATTGCAACGCAATATATATTGCGACGCATTTTTTTATAATTTAATTATTACAGATTGTTTATCGGCTTGTCAACGCTTTTTTGCAACGCAAAATAAAAACCGGTTACCGCAATGCAAAAAGAGTTATGTTTTGAATTTTGAAAATTAGACTACTTTTTCTTGTTTTCAAGGTCTGAAATTTTTTTCTCCATGTTCTTCATCATTTTTTTAAGGTCATTTAAATCAGATTCAGATTCGTCATTTTTATTAGTTTTTTCTGTTTTTTTACTTTTTTTGGTTTTTTTTCTTTCCTCTTCCTCTTTAAATGATTTATTAAAGATAGAAGTAAATGGATTGTTAAAAATCCCACTCTGCATATTTGAAAAAAAGGATCCCTGAATATATTTAAGTCCTTCAAGAAGTTTTTCACGATTATTCATATACATATCAAGTTGTTTAAGAAAGAAATTTCTGAAATAATCGTTTAAAAGTGGGGCCGGTGATTTTATTAGAAATTTAAGAAACACCATAGGAAAAGCTTCCAGTTTTTCTGGCGACATATCAATTAAAGCCTGAAACAGAATCTGCTTGGTGATATCTTTGCCAGTTTTCTTTTCAACAACTGTTATGTCATAACCATCAATCACCAGCTGGCGTATATCTTCAAGAGAAATGTACTTTTTATGTGTCGTGTTATAAAGACGCCTGTTTTCATATTTTTTAATCAGTATTGTCTGCATAGAAATATTATAATACTAATTATTCAGTAAATCAACAATTATTTCCTTTGCCTCTCTATGAAAAATAATATTCATATGATTAAAAGGGATAACTTTTTTTGTTTTTACCTCGGCTCCTCTTTTTATAAGGCCATCTGTATAAGTAGCACTTTTTACAAAAAGAAGCATATCAGAAGGTGCAATTTTTTCGCCTACAGGTAATAAATCAAACCAGAACTCAATATTATCATCAATCTGATTATCATTACCCGCAAGCACATGAATATCTATATCTGGATGAATTCCATGATTATTTAATTTCTGAATAAGATTCCCACCTCTTTTTATTGCATGCTGAATGCCTGAGGAGGTTAAAAAAGCACTTGTTCCCCCATTATATAAAACATTTCTTGAAAAATTCATATCAGAAGTCATGGATAAATTTGAAAAACCTACCGGAGTATCGGGGTCATTAACAAGGTCATTAAGAATCTGATCCTGGCCGGGAAACATTTTATAATTATTTTTTAAGTCTTTCCATACGCCATAATATAAAATAGAATCAGTACCCAGAGGAGAGGGCATATTATTATCAACAGCCATAAGATTCATACCATAATACCTGTATTGAGCATCAACTCCATTTAACGGAACAGCAACGGCAAAAAATCTTTCAATATCATTTCTATAGGGGGTAATCCAGGAATATTCATCATAATATTTTCCAAGGTCACTCATATAAACTCTGGAGGCAACGCCACCTTTTGAATGAGCAATTAAATCAACTTTAAAATCAGGGTCATTTTCTCTACCAGTAACTTTTTGAATACGCTTAACAGCATTTGCAATGTGCTCGGCCTGCATAATATTACAACCATGCGGATGGGCAAAAGTAATGGAAAAAGTCGGATAATCATGCATAGGAAGTTCAAGACCAAGACCAAAATATTCAATATGTTCACCAGGTTTTATTTCTTCTTCGAAAGGATGAGCAAAGCCACGGTAGGCAGTATCCCCAGCACCATGCACTAACAAAACAGGATTTTTATCTGTTTCTTTATCCCAGCCTTCAGAATAATGCAGAAAAAAATAACCTGAATGCAGAGTCCCTTCACCTTCTGTTAATGAAAGTAAAGCTGAATGGTTTATTTTATTTTCTGGATGATATTTTTGAGCAAAAAATTCTGAAGAATTATCAACAAGAAGTTCAATTCGCTCAAATGGATATGCTTCCATTCCGCTGATTGTTGACACAGGATTGTTTTGAAAAAATTGAGTTGAAAAAATATTCACGGTAAAAACAAGGCAGAAAGTCAAAAACAGCATTGTTTTAGAAAATTTTATTATCATTATTCATACTCCGCTTAGATAAACTATTAAAAACTCTCTTTTTTTGAGTTTGATTTCTATGATTATATTTTAATTGATTATTGAATTTTTGTCTATCACTTTTTTAATATTCTAAAAAGTAAATTATCTCTCCTCTGCCCATTTCAAAACTGTATCTTTTTGTTCTGGAAGAATATATTTTTTTTGGACAGCAACTTCAATAAGGGTTGAAAAATCACTTAAAGAGTTCAGTTGTATATTTTTTTCGGCAAGATTTTTATCTGCCTTCTGCATTTCATAAGTAAAAATAGAAAAACAATTTTTCACTTCGCCGTTTAGCTCACGCAGTGCATCAACGGCAGATATTAAACTTCCGCCTGTAGATACAAGGTCTTCTATAAGAAGTATAGAGGCTCCTTTATTAAAAAACCCTTCCACCCTGTTTTTTTTCCCATGTGATTTTTTTTCTCCCCTCACATAAACCATGGGCAGATTAAGCTTATCTGATATCCATGCTGCATAAGGTATGCCTGCTGTTGCAGTTCCGGCAATTACATCGAAGTTAATTTTTTTTTCTTTTATTAACTCAAGAAAAAAATTAACTATTTTTTTTCTTTTTTCAGGATAAGAAATTAAAACACGATTATCACAATAAATTGGAGAAAGAATACCTGAAGCAAATTCGAAAGGTTTTTTTGGAGATAGTTTAACAGCCTCTGTTTGAAGAAGCATACTGGCAACTTCTGTTTTGTGATCCATTTTAAACTCCTTTAACTATAGCAGTTCTAAATTTATATTTTATGCTTTAGATATATTTTTTACAGATTAATTATATTTACTTTTTCTTCTGCCTCTTTATAGTAGTTTAAAACCGACTCACTTCCATTAAAATAACAAACCTGGCGGTTGGAGGCAATATTTTCAAAAAGCCTGCAGGTGCTTTTCAATCTCTTTGAATCAAAATATGAGAAAGTTTCATCAAGAAATACCGGATAAATTCCGTCCTCATCAATAAGTTCTATCATTGCAAGTCTGAAGGCAATGTAAAGTTGATCCAGAGTTGATTCTCCGAGAATTTTATCACTTATATAAGAATCATTTTTTTTAGAATAAACCCTGAACTCCAGTTTATTTTTATCTGTAAACTCGACTTTTACATCCTGATATTCCCAGGCCGTGATATATATAAAATATTTATCAATTGTCATATCTAAAATTGAATTGGCATTTTCCATAAGGTCCATGTGGGCCCTTTTAATAAAATCTTCTATCATACTAAGAGAATCTATCTCCTCTTCAACTTTCTGAAGTGATTTTTTTTCAAAATTCACCCTCTCTTCAAGCTCAAAAAAGTCCTCGCAGAAGTATTTATTTTTGTTCAAAGTTAATTTTATTTTTTTTATATTATCCTCAACTTTTTCTTTTTTTTCATACATGTTTTCAATTTCTGATTTTATTAATTCTATTTCAATATCTTTATCTTTATCATGATTCTGCTTTTTTAATTCACTTAACTTTGATTTTAAATCTTCCTGTCTATGAAGAAGATTATCATAATGTTTCTGAAGTTCTTCAAAGCTGCTGTCCTCAAGAAGATTTTTCAGCTCATTTTTAACCTTTTCAAGATTTTTTTGGAGCTCTTCTTTTGAATGATATTTTTCTTTATATTCATCAACATTTGAAACGTTTGCCGAATCCAGAATTCTTGTCAGTTTATTATTAATAGATTGAACATCTCTTGAGTAATTTGTCTGTATATCCATCTGTTCCTTATGCTGTTGCTCGGAAATTTTTTCTTTAAAATAATAAGAAAGAAAAAATAAAATACCTGCTCCTATAATAAAAAAGAAAAAATATGGAGAAATAAAAAAACCAAGTCCTGAGAATAAAAACATCAGAATACCGAAAATATTTGATAAATTTTTATAAACCAGTAAATTACTAACTGTATTGTCATATTTTTTTTCAAGCAGGTCCTTATTTTTATTCTGAACCAGCCCACTTATACTTGAAATTTCTTCAAATTTTTCAAGGGTAAAAAACTTTAAATTTTCTACTTTTTTTTGCAGATACCCTTTTTTATTTTCAAGATTCTCAATTTTTTGAAGTTTAGTCTTAAACTTTTGAGTCTCACTGGAAAAATCTTCAAACTCTTCCTTCAATTTAGAATAATCCTTAATTGCTTTAAACATAAAAGATTTTTTATCTATATTTTTTTTTATTTTTTTAAGCTTCCTTCTATTTTTAGCCAATACATTAAGTCCGGTTTCTCTTTCAATAACAAAAGACTGAACCACGCTCAGCTCTTTCTGACTCTTATCTAAACTTTCTGATAGCTTTTCCTTTTGGCTCTGCCAATACTTTTTAGCATTTTTTAACTTAGCCGTGATATCAGATTCTACCTTTAAATCCCCCGTCGAAATATATTGTTTAATAATTTCACTTATACTTTTTATATTTTTCCCTTTTTCAAAATAGTATATCCAGTCACGCTGTTTAAAAAAATAAAGGGCCCCAAAAACCGAACGATTAATATTTATATTCAGCATACTGCAGAAAACATCAAAAGCCTTATCCTTTTCAACCTTTTTATCATCCGTAATTAAATAAAATTCCCCGATTTCCGCATTTTTTTCAAGCCATATCTTTTTATTGTTTAAAAAAATCTCGGCTTTAAGATAATATGGCAGACTCAAGTTATGAAAATTTTTACGATAAACATTGTAATCAAAAAGCAGCAGCTCCTGAAGAGCAGAAAAGATAGAGGATTTTCCAGAATCATTAAAACCATTAATTAAATTTAATCCCCTTTCAAATTTAATATTTTTATTCTTATAATTTCTATAATTTTTTATTTGAAGATTATTTACATACATTAATAAAAGTAAAATCCTTTTTTTAATAATTGGTTAATTGATTTTTCACCGCCCGCAATTTTGCTGTTTTTTAAATGCCGGGCAAAAAGCCTCTCCTCTCTATATTCCGGAATATTTTCAATATATTCATCTGATAAAACAGTATTATCAATAAAATTCAAATAGAAAAATTTATCTTTATTTTTTCTTTCAAAATCCAGAACATATTTCAGCATATTATTATTTTTAATTTCACCCTCAAAAATGATTTCACATATATTATTTAAAGAATAAAAATCTTTTAATATATTCTCAATACTTCTCTTTTCTTTATCAGAGATATTTATTTTTATATATTTTTTTTCAAAAGACGAATTATTAACTTTAGTATAATCAACCCCATCATTTTTAATTTCCAAAATATAAACTCCCGCTTCTTGCTGCCCTCTATCCCCTAACATTTCAAAAGGAGGCACTGAGTATATATTGTCTTTGATAAGAAATTCTTCAAAGTTACTACATAAAATTATGCCTTTATTAAATTCCGTTAAATTATTATTAAATTCTGGAGTACATAGAATATTAAAACCATTTTTAAAATCCTTTAAATAATCAAAAGTATTACATAAATGAATATAAACCCCATCTGAATTCTTATCTGCTAATCTAATATAATCATTTTTTAAAACATGCACATTTTCGGAAAAATTAATCTTATTATAAATTGATACTTCGTTAAACTCATCACTTTTACCGGGAATAATATATATTCCCTTATTAAATTTTTTAAAACACTTTAGCACTAAATCAATATCTTTTTCAGAAAACATATTTGTACCAAACAGATTACCTGTAATGATAATTGCGTCAATATCATATTGTTTTAATAAATCAGTTAATTTTTCTTCAAATGATTGTCTGAGTTTTTGTCTGAGTTTCTTTCCAATTGAGGGATATTCATTGAATAATTTACCAAGAAAAATATTCCCCATATGTAATATTCTAAAATTCATATGGGGATTATATCAAAAGTTTTTTTAATTGTAAAAAACAGATTTCTGCATTTTAATTTTTTCAATATTTAGCTTGATTCTTTCTACTTGTTCACTAAACTCAACAATATTAAAATCTGCCTTGTTTCTTGAGTTTCTTTTTTCAAAAACACGGTTAAAATCAGGTTCATATTCATCGTTTAGATATTTTTCAATAAGATTGAAAATCCTCTGCTTCACTCCATTTTCGCCATCTACATTCTCGACTATATAAATCAGTGCTTCATCTTCTGATTCAATATACTTAGTTTCTCCCGCAACTTCAACGGCCATTTCAATTGCCAGCTGAAAAAAATACATTAATTCATCTTCTTCAAGAATATCAATATACTCACCAAGAAAATCCTCGTCCATAGCAACAATATCCGCAGCAAAATGTTGTCTGTAAGATAATTCATTTGTCAAAATTTCTGAGTTTACGGGGATTGTCATCCAGAAAATTACCGAAATAACTATTGTAAAAACTGTTATACTTTTCTTCATCGCTATCCTCCTTATACACTTATGTTTTCTGATTATATTCAAGCGATGTAGCATTAAAGGATAGGATAAATTATATTTTTTGTCAAGAACTTTTTAAAGGACCGATAACCTTATTTGTAAATTTTTTGAAAGTTTATTTTTTCCCGCATTCTATCGGAAAACTCACTTCCGTTTAAGGTAATACCTCTTGAGGCAAATATTTCAAGAATTTGGTCAGAATATTGGCCGTTGAATCTATCGCGGTCAACTTTTAAAAGCGCAGACACTCCATCAAAAAACGATGATTGATTTGTAATTTTAAACTTGGAAAAATGAACCATTTCGTCTGTAACTTCCGTTCCAAACTGCTCTCTCATCATCCACAAACAAGCCGAGTAAACCTGTGAATCATGATGCTGTTGATCAATCATATCATCAGGATACATGACATCATTTATACTTGACCTTAAATAAGGTCGGTCCATTTTATCCACAACCCATTCGCCTATATCAGGATCATCTGTAATAGAATTTCCAAAATAATCAGAAAAAGCTTCATTCATCGCGCCAGCCTCGCCGCTACTTCCAAGATAAGCTATCTGATAACTTACAGCATGGGTGTATTCATGGTAAATAACTGCCGCTTCTCTTGATAGAATATTTAAACTGTCCCCTTCGCCAAAACCAAAATACTGGCCCCAAGGTGAAAAGAAAGCGTTATCATATTTATCCCCATGATAAACTATTGATCTCATGGATTTATCTAGACCAGAGTATCCCATATTTTCTGTAAAAAATGAATGAATATAATCCATATGATAATACACCATTGAATCATCAAAATTCGGATCGGTCCCGTCATAAACAAAATTGTTGCCTTCTGAATACGCATTATCATAGTCATCGTTTACTATATTTGAAAAGTAACCATAAAGCTGCCCTGGCTTTTGAATATTTTTAATTTTTTCTTCCGTAATATCAGATTTAAGTGGATTAGTAACGTATACAGCAGCCCTGCCTGTTTCGCCCTCATAAACTAAAAAGTTATCACAGTATAGTATATCACCATTATTTGCATCAACTGTTATAAGAAAATCCCCCAGAGGGTTTTTAGAATGAATTTTAAAATTATATGCATGTTTTAAACCATTAAGGGTGTTAAAAAGAACCTTTTCTTCAGATATCACTTTATAATCATCTGTCCTTAGATAATCTAAAGCATTTTCAAAAGCTGAGTTTAAATCAATAGCCCTCGTATTTATAACGTTATCATTGAAAACAAATGTTCCTGTTACATAAATTTCCCTTTCATTTGTAATAACATTGTTTACTCTTCCGGGAAAAACCCTGTATATTCCACTATATGTTTCATAAATAACTCTTTCAGAATCTGATTTTCTCTTTATTAATTTTACACTTTCAGGAAGCGAACGAGAAAATTTTTCAAAAACATTATTTTCTCTTTCAACCTCGGCAAAAAAAGTAGTGGGTACCGCCTGATTTTGATTCCAGATAATGTCAATATCATTCTGCACAATATTATTAATATTTAAATAAGCATTTTCACTGTAAACATCAGTACGCTGTGTGTTTAAAAGAAAATTATCCCCTTCACCCGGTACAAAAGAATATAATGACAGAACAAATAAAAATAAAACAAATACAATAAAAGATTTTTTCATACTTAATACTCCTGATTTTTTATTCTGAATTAATTATAAAGGATATTATTGAATTTATCAACGTTTTAATTTAAAAGCGTTAATACTGTCTCATGTTTTGTATTTGCCTGCGCAAGCATTGAAGTTCCGCTTTGAATTAATATTTTACTTTTTGCATAAGAAATACTTTCTTTTGCCATATCAAGGTCGCGAATTCTTGACTCAGACTCATGTAATCTGTTTTCATTTAAATATTCATGAGTTTTTTCAAGTGAATTCTGAAGCGCACCAAGCGCAGTTCTCTGAAGTGATATCTGCTCCAGCGCATTATCAATTTTTCCCAAAGTATTTTCGGCGCTGGACTGAGTTTGAATACTTGCATTCATTTGATAAAGAGGGCCAGCCCCTCTTGTTCCCGTGGAATAATCTGTTCTATTAAGATTTATTTTTCCGTCTGACTGTAATTTAACTGCAAGACCAAGATTTTCCGGGGTAATATTTCCAAACGAGGCTCCAAAAAGCTCGCCTTCATTAGCGCCTACCTGAAACTGCTGTTTATTTGAACGTATTCTCAGCTGTGTCTGAGTTATACTTTTCCAAGAATTATCATCTGTCCCTACGAGTTCTTTTGATTCAGGAACCTCTGGTGAATATTTTTTATACCCCGCACTGTTTGGATCTTCTGGCCAGTTTGCAATATAAGGCTCTGGAGAATTTGAATCTCTTTCATCCCAGCCATAATTAATCTGTCCATCTATTCTTATAACAAGTCCTTTTAACAAATCTGATTCGGAAAGATCTGGATTACCCAGAGGCGGTGGTGGCGGTCCTCCTGATTCTCCACCAATTGGACTTGATAGTTCCTTTTCTGTAAAAATTCTTGAATCTGACCTGAATACCCCAAGACTCTGAACATAACCTCCGGCCTCATTATTTCTACCCGGTCGGGTTGGAAACATAGGCTGTTGTGTTACGTTGGCAATTGATATTATTGTATCTGTTCCTGTTGTAAATGCCCTGTAGGAGTTGCCTGCAGAATCTTCCACAGTCATTTTTTTTGTTTTAGATTCATCATTACCCCCAAATAAGCCAAGCTTTAAAGCTACACCGTCGGGGTCGTCTCCAAAATTAATATTATACTTGGAACCAGAATAAACACTTGTCATTGTTACTGCATCTCCATCAGCCGAAAGACCGGCAAGCACACCAACATTTCTTTCATTTATTTTGGTCACAACATCATAAAGTGTATCTTTTTCTTCAACATCAATAATTCTTGTAGAGCCATCTATTTCCACGTGAAGTTCGGCCCTTCCTGTTATACCGGCATCCTCAAGGTTTTCTACGCCATCATCATTTGTATCAGTCAGTTTCACTGTTCCATGTACATTACTTGCACCACCTGCTGCAAGTACTGTAATCATATAGTCAGCATCTGTAACCTCGCCGACAACATCAGCACTGGAAACTCTAGTATCCTGTGACTGAGAAATTCCAATTGTATTTCCATTTAAAAGGGCTTTTGTATTAAATTCAGTATAATTTGCAACTCTGTCAACCTGATCGATAAGCTGATCCAGTTCCTCCTGCATCTGCATTCTATCTGAATTAGTATAATTATCATTTGCAGCCTGAACCGAGAGATTACGCATTCTGACAATTATAGAATTTGCAACATCAAGAACTCCCTCGGCAGTCTGTACCATAGAAACAGCATTTTCTGTATTCGTTCTTGCCTGCTCAAGTCCATTTATCTGTCCCCTCATTTTTTCAGAAACAGCCAATCCGGCAGCATCATCTGCTGCCCGAGTAATTCTTAATCCTGATGATAATTTATGGAGGGATTTATTATTTACCCTTGATTCTCTGTTGAGAATTCTGTTTGTGAATATAGCACTGTGATTTGAATTAATTACACCAATACCTATAGTCATGCTAGTTCACCTCCATGTAAGAAACAAAAAAATCAGTTTTTTCATCCATGAAAAAACTTTACTGAATTCCTATCGGATATTTTATTTAAAATCTTTAGTTTTCTTTAATGTTGGAAATAATATTACGTCCCGAATAGAAGGACTGTCTGTAAGTATCATTATAAGCCTGTCTATTCCTATTCCCAGCCCCCCGGCATTAGGCATACCATATTGCAGAGCATGCAGAAAATCTTCATCCATTCTATGTGCCTCATCATCACCGGAATTTCTTTTATCGAGTTGTTGCATAAACCTTTCCTGTTGCTCAAAAGGATCATTTAATTCTGAAAAAGCATTTGCAATTTCTCTTCCAGAAATAAAAAGCTCAAAACGATCTGTAAAATCAACATCATCTTCACAATTTTTTGAAAGAGGAGATATTTCCACAGGATATTTATAAATAAAAACTGGTTGAATTAATTTATGCTCCACAAGCTCTTCAAAAAGAAGATTAATAAGTACACCTCTTGTCATACTCTGCTTTGCCTCTTCAATGTTTTTATCTTTTGCTATTTCATATAAATCTTCCCTGTCAAGGCTACTGTCTATTTTAATATGGGCATATTTTTCAATCGACTCAACCATAGTTAAACGTTCAAATGGTTTTTTTAATGATATAGTGGCATCTCCGCACTGAACTTCAGTTGTATTTAAGATGTTTTCAGCTGTATCATGAATCAAATTTTCAGTCAGCGTCATCATATCTTTATAATCAGCATAAGCCTGATATACTTCCATCATTGTAAATTCAGGATTATGTTTAACAGAAATACCTTCGTTTCTGAAATTCCTGTTTATTTCATATACTTTTTCAAATCCTCCAACCAATAATCTTTTAAGATACAATTCAGGGGCAATTCTTAGGTATAAATCCATATCCAGAGTATTATGATGTGTTATAAACGGTTTTGCCGAAGCACCACCTGCTATGGGATGCATCATGGGAGTTTCTACTTCCAGAAAATCGGCGGAGTCCATCCATTTTCGGATATAATTAATAATTTTTGAACGTAAAACAAAAGTTTTTTTAACATCTTTATTTGATATTAAATCAACATATCTTTTTCTATATCTTAGTTCAACATCTTTGATTCCATGAAATTTTTCAGGCATAGGCTGAATTGATTTTGAAATTAATTTTAAGTTTTTTATTCTAAGCGTAATTTCACCAGTTTTTGTTTTAAATACAGGACCCTCAATTCCAATAAAATCACCAAGGTCCATTTTTTTAAAAATATTAAAAGTTTCTTCACCTACTTCATTTTTTTTTATATAAAACTGTAAGGAAGAGCTAAAATCTTCAATATGCCCAAACATAGTTTTTCCATGACCTCTTACAGCAACAAGACGTCCGGCAGTTTTATATTCTTGTTCTGTTTTTTCACCTTTATCAATATTTTTGTTTTCTCCAATAATTTCTGAGTTTTTATGTTTTTTATCATAAAAGGATGGATATGGGTTTATATTTTTTTCCTTTAATTCCTTTAAATTAGAATACTTCTGTTTTACTATATCATTGGTTAAAATATCATCCATGGGTTTCACTCTCCTTAATATTGAATTTTTTTGCAATAATCATACTGCTGCCTTTATTTTTAATACTGTCATAATAAACTTCATCTGCAATCTTCTCAAGTATTAGAAGACCTCTCCCCCTTAAGGCATAGGGCTCATCAATTTTTTTATCAACTTTTTTAATAAGTTTTTCTCTATCAAACCCTTTGCCATAATCATCTATGAAAATAATTATTTCATCCTGAAGACAAATAACATAAACCTGAACCAGTCCTTCCCTTTCTGAATCTTTATAACCATGCTCAATTGAATTAGCAAGTGCTTCTTCCAGTGACATTCTTATATCATATTCATCTGTTTTTGTAAAATCGTAAATTTTATCCATTATTTTAAGTGTAAATTCCTGAACAACATTAATATATAAATATTCAGAGGGAATAACTATTTTATACTCCTGCAACTTAAATTCAGGATTAGCTTTTTTATTTGTGCCAGATTCGAAAACTTCGTTTATATTTTTTTTTATATTTATAATTTTATCAATTTTTGAAACTTTAAAAACTTTTTCAATTCTTGGATTTTCACAAATTAAAAAAAGCTGTTTTGAAATAAGGTTCAACCTTTTTCGAAATTTTAGTATAATACTTATACCACTGCTGTCAATATATGTAGTATCTGAAATATCAAAAATAAGCCCCAGACAATCATGGGTAAAATTTTTCAGAAATTCTTCTTCAATATTTTCATGTTCACCGATAACTAGATTAGTACGGGTTTTCATTAAAAGATAGCCGTTATAATTTTCAAATTTATACATATTGGGAGTTTAAATTATTTTTTGATTTTTTTCAAATACCTGTTTCTAAAAATGCCCATAATAAAATAAGTGCATAAATAAAAAGCACAGGAATAATACTTTTGAAAAATTTCACCTTATATAAAAAAGCTAATCCGGCAGCAATTAAAAATGCCTGCCATAAAGAAAAAATAGTTATATAGGAAAAAAAGTTATCCAGTATTTCAATATTCGTTGATAAAAAAAGATTATTTATTGAAAAAATATTTGTAAAACTATTTTGAAACTGCTGATAACTTTCTATTTTATCTAAATCTGAAAAAGCAATAACACCAAATTCTGCTAAGGATTCTATCCATCTTATAAAGTATGAATAAACTACTAAACTTAAAACTCCTCTGGAGTTAACACGACTTTTTCCAGTAATAATATTCATAAAAAAAAGATAGTACAACGAAAAAAAGCCAATTATTACACTCATTAATATTCCCATAAACAAAGCCCCGAAAAAGGGTTGAGCGGTTAGAGTCATTATTTTATCCCCAGACATAACAGCATCTTTTTCAATAACCATTCTTATATAGGGGGAAGTTAAAACCTGATTAAACATGAACATAAAAACAATAATCAAAAATTGCCTGTAAAAAACTTTTATTTCACCCAGCTTTCTGAATAATATTTGTGGCTTAAATAATACATAAAAAAAATTCATTTTTCCCCCCTTAACTTATTAAAAATACTTACCTTATTTCTACCATTTTCTTTGGAGAAATATAGAGCTTTATCGGCTTTTTTAATTAAATCAAGCCTGTTTTCTCCGTGTAAAGGGTAAGTTGCAATACCTGCGCTTATTGTGATATTAAGCTTTTTATCATCATAAAAAATACTGTTTTTTTCAATTTTATTTCTAAGCCTTTCAATGAAGGTTTGTGCCCCTTCGGCTTCTGTATCGGGCATAATCACGGCAAACTCTTCCCCACCATATCTTGCAGGTATATCCACACCATTTCTAATATTATCGCCTATAATATTTGAAACCTGTTTTAACACTCTGTCGCCAGTTTGATGACCATATTTATCATTGAACTTTTTAAAAAAATCAATATCTATCATTGCAAGAGACAGGTTCTGTTTATATCTTCGAGCTTTACTTATTTCTTCCTGAAGTCTAAGCTGAAAATATCTGTGAATATATAAACCAGTTAATCCATCAGTAATTGCCAGCTCATAAAGTTTTGCATTATCAACAGCTATTAAACCCGTATTTATTATTAATTTAATAAGTTCAATATCTTTTCTCTGCCAGACGCACGGAGAGTTTATAATGTTAAAAACTCCTTTTACATTTTCTTTTGCATGAAAAGGTACACACACAATATTTTTAACTTTAGTGTATGAGCCCTGTGATTTTTGAAATAATCGACTATGCTGACAATCATTAATAACTACGGGAAGATTTTTTTTTAAGGCAATACCGGCCGCACCCTCACCCTTTTTAATTTTAATTTTCGGTATAACTTCATGAAAATCCCCGTCTATATTTAATTCAACTGCCTTGAGTTCATTTTTTTCATAAAGCATAACACTTGCCCTTTCAACTTTTAAGGCAGTTACAATTTTTTTTAATAATATTCTAAAAACTTCATTATAATCTTTTAAATAATTAAGTTCCTGATTTAATTCATTAAGTATTGAAAGTTCATAAACTCTTCTATCAAGTTTAATATTAGTTGTTTTAAGATTTTTTGTGTGTTTTTTTAAATTTATACGCATTTTATCAATTGTATGGGCAAGCTGACCAATTTCATCTTCTGATTTTATTTCACTTTTTATATCAAGATTTCCCCTTCCAATACTGCGGGCTGTCTTAGCAAGCTTCATAATAGGAAGAGTAAAGCTTCTGGAGGCAAAATTTGATAAAATCCCTGATAAAAGTAAAATAACACCAAAAACCTGAAAAATAACCAGCCTTGATTTTCTTAAATCTTCTGAAATATAAGTTATATCTTTAGCAACAATTATTTTTGATTCTGGATTACTTGTTTTTTCATATTCTCTGAATAAAAACTCATTCTGGGATAAATTTACCTCCTCTTCAGTTGTGGCAATTATACTTTCATCTATTTCTATAATAATTTCATCTCCGAATTTTGATGAAAAATCAACTAAAAAATTCTCATTTATATTAAAAAATAAATAATTATCGCTTATAAACGTACCATCAGAATCAAAAGAAGGAACTTTTGAAATAAAAAACAGATTTTCCTCAATAACCCTGAAATATTTTCCCACTCCCCTCTGACGTGAAAGAAGCCGGGAAGGGGCTTCATATTTAAACTCACCGGGAATTGATGAAATTTTATTCTTTTTTTCATCATAAATAACTATTGATATATTTGCTTTTTCAAGATTTAAATCCCGCCTTAAATCCGCAAGCTTGCCATAAATTCCAAATAAATCTTCATCTTTAATATGTTCAATTAAATCCTGATTTTTTGAAATTATTGTATTCATTATGTGAATATTATCCAGCTCGTCATAAAAAATTTTTTCAAAATTCGCTAAACTCTTATTAAACTCTTCATTAACGCGCTCTGTATGATTTTTAGAAAAATCATAGGTGAAATATAATAGAAACATGAGACAGGCAAGAAAAAGAACCGTTATCATATAAAAAGCAAGTTTTTTTCTGATTGAAAAGAAAAAGGTCATTTTGAGATAACCCGCCTTATTATTTCATTTATATCTTCTTCAGTATAAAGTAAATTATATAATATTTCATTTCCTTTCCCCCAGAATCGTCCCATCTCCTCAAAATCTGGCAGACCCTTTAAATTAGAAACCTCAGGAGGATATTTTATTTTTTCATTTTTCATAAGAAACTTAATAAATTTTAATACTTCTTCATTGTTTTTAGAGTTCTTACCAATAAAAAAAGCTTTTGCATTATAATAAATTTTATCGGGAAAAATCGGAAGTACTTCGGCTCCATTTTTTAAATGTCTCTCGTAATTCCACATTCCATCAATAATAATATCTATTCTTCCGGAAGTAAACATATTTAAAACAGCATCATAGTTAATGCTTTCAGGAACCTTACCTGATGTTTTTTCTCTCAAAAAAGAAAGCGAGTCGACAAAACCTTTATCTTGAAAATTATATTTATTTTTTTTAAAAAAATCATTTTCAAAAAACTGTGTTATAAATAGGTGATAGTACATATTTTTTAAATCATAAAAAAAACTGTCTCCGAAAAATGAAAAAAGTTCGTCAATATTTTGTGGTTTTTTATCTATTTTATGTGGATAATAAAAGATGGCTGGAAAATCTACCGATTTAATAATACCTACTTTTTCGCCATTTAATGAAAGCACTTCTTCAAAATCTTTTACATAATTTATTTTTTGAATAATATTATTTTCTTGCAGTTCAAGTGCCCAGTCAGAAACTCCCAGAATTAAATCTGGAATATCATCATCATCAAGTGTTAAAAGATAAGGCTTTAAAGAAAGAAAAGGGATTAAATTAAGGTTAATATTTATTTCAGGATTATTTTTGACAAATTCCCCTGTTTTTTTTTTAATCAGAATTTCTTCTTCGCTTTCAGCATGATATACTAAATCAATATTTATATTTTCTGATTTACATCCATTAATAAAAAAAAGTATAACAAAAAGTAATATAATATTTATTTTTTTCAGCATTAATTCATTTTAATAAGTATATAAAAAAAAGTCCAGCAAAAAAAATTAAAGTCTTTCCCATAACTTCCGGGCTATTTCTGAAGATTCCCTGAAAATTTTACTTTTATTATAGTTCTGTACTTTTCCTTCTTTTAAAAGAATTTTTTCACAGGCGCTGAAATAAACAGGATTTTCTGTTATTGCATAGGCAAAATGACCAAGAAAGTTTTCTTCATTAATTGGAGTATATGGTGTATAGTCAAAAACTGTCAGATTAATTTTTTGTCCCTCATTAAAACTCCATAAACCTTTGAAAAATCTCTCCCCAAAATCCTTTGAATTTAAAATCATTCTCTGGAGAAGATCAAAACCGATTTCTGCCGAACTGTTTATATGTCTGTATAAAAGAAATGCACTTTTTATACTTTTTAATATATTGGCACTCATTCCGTCGGTTCCAGGCAGAAATTTTATTTTATTAAAAGAACTTATTCTTGAAAAATTTAAAACACCGACACCATTATTCATATTTGATTCAGGATTATGTGCAATTGCCGGAGATAAAGAGTTAATTTTCTCAAAATGTTCCTCTTTAAGATGATTACAATGGGCTAAAATTGTTTTATTGTTAATTAAATCATATGAAAGCAGTCTATTTATAATATCCTTATTGAAGTTTTTTTCAGAATAAGAAACATCTAAAATATCCTCTGCAAGATGAAAATGCCAGGGAGTATTTTTATGAGTTTTTTCTTTTATATACTTCATAGATTTGTCGCTTAAAGTAAAGGGGGCGTGTAGCCCAAACATTGCTTCCCTATTAGGATTATCTTTTACGTTTTTTGAATAATTAATATTTTCTTCAACACTTTTTTTGAAAACTTCTTCTCCATTCCTGTCACTGCACTCAAAGCATAATACATTTTTTATCCCTCTTTCTTCGAGGGTTTTTCCAACAGTTTCAAGCGAATTTGATAAAAAATCAAATGAGGCATGATGGTCAAAAACTGTGGTTACACCATTTTTTATTGATTCATAGGCAGCTATGTCAGCAGAAACAGCAACAGCCTCTTTAAATAAAACCTTATCCATTTTCCACCACATATTTTCAAGTATATTTAAGAAGTTGGAAAAACTACCGGAAACAGGCATTCCTTTGGCAAGTTGAGAATAAATATGATGATGAAAATTTATAAAACCGTGAAAGGCCACTCTACCTTTTAAGTCGATTTCTTCGGCATCATCAGGCATTTCCTCTTTTTTTACTATAATACCATCTTTTACTGATAAATTAGAAATACCTCGATGTATTATTTTTTCATCTACCACTTCAAATAAATTTATATTTTTCACATTAAAAGTTTTCTGCATATTTCCTCCTAATATATTTCTTTAACCACAGCCTTTACTTTTCCGTCTGCCAGCAAAATATTTAATTGGTCTTTCTTTTTAACCTGTTTAACAGATTTTAAAATTTCCCCTTTTTCATTTTCAATCAGCAAAAATCCTTTTTTTAAAATATTTTCTGGATTACATGCATTAATCTGTGTTTTCGCATAATAAATCCTTTTTTTATATTCTAAAACAAAGTTTAAAGCCTCTGTTTTTAAATTTTCTCTGATAAAATCAAGCTTTAAACGCAACTCATTAAGTGTTCTTTCCCCTCTTGAAATCTTAATTTTATTTTTTTGAATTCTTGTGTTCAAATTATTTAAATAATTAACAGCGCTTCTGTTTAAATTTTTTTTTGATATGAAGAGATTTTTTTCTGAGCTTTGAATATAGTTAATCAATCCTCTCTCAAGTTTTTTTGCCCCGGTATTTTTGAGCTTTTCTTTCCATAAAACTAACAGATTATGAATACCATTAATCACTCTTCTACGATAATTCACTAATTTTTCTCTCATTCTTTTTTTGCCGTTTACAATAAGTTCGGCTGCCGCCGTAGGTGTTTCTGCCCTGAAATCAGCCGTAAAATCACTTATTAAAAAATCAATTTCATGACCAACTGCCGAGATAACAGGAATTTCACTTTCAAAAATTGCCTCCGCAACTTTTTCTTCATTAAATGACCATAAATCCTCTATAGAACCCCCGCCTCTTGCTATAATTATAACCTCGCTTTTTCCATGACTGTTTAAATCCTTAATTGCGCGCGCAATTTCGTGAGAGGCTCCCCCACCCTGCACTCTTGTATTTTTAAAATATATATCAAATTTTTCCTGTGATAGAATTTTAAGCATATCTTGAGCACCGGCAGCCTCATAACCGCTTACAATACCAATACTGGATATGATTTCAGGTATCTTTTTTTTATATTTAACGTCAAAATAACCTTTATTTGTAAGCTTGTTTTTTAACTCTTCAAACTTTTTAAAAAGTTCGCCCTTGCCACCTTTATCAATAGCTCTGACATAAAGCTGATATTCGCCTCTCTGAGCATATATCCCGATATTCCCTTTAACTATGACTATATCACCAGGTTTTACACTGGCGGGAGATTTTTGAAAATGATTTCTGAACATTACACATTTAATATAAGAATAACCGTCTTTAAGGGCAAAATAAACATGTCCTGAAGAGTGAACCTTAAAATACGAAATTTCGCCCTCAACCTGAACATTATATAGAAACTGATCACTTTCTATAATTTTTTTTAAGTATTTTGTTAAACCTGAAACAGTTAATATATTATTACTGTTTTTCAAGAAATCTGGTTGTATATTTTCCATTTATAAACTCTTTATTATTCATTAATTCAATATGAAAAGGTATTGTTGTCTTTATTCCTTCCACCTGAAATTCATAAAGCGCCCTTTTCATTCTGGAAAGAGCCTCCGGTCTATTTTTACCGCTAACTATTAACTTAGCAATCATAGAATCATAGTAAGGAGGTATTGTATATCCCTGATACACAAAAGAATCTATACGCACGTTTGGACCGCCGGGCAGTATTAACCCTTCAATTTTACCTGCATCAGGCATAAAGTTATTTACGGGGTCTTCCGCATTAATTCTACATTCTATTGAATGACAGTTTATTTTTAATTTTTCATTTGAAAGATTAAATTTTTCTCCTGCTGCAATAAGTATCTGCCATTTTACAAGATCCTCATTAACAACCATTTCAGTAACTGGATGTTCAACCTGAAGTCTGGTGTTCATCTCCATAAAATAAAAATTTCCGTTTTCAAACAGAAACTCAAGTGTACCGGCTCCCTCATATTTTATCATAGCGGCAAGATTTTTTGCAGAACTACATATTTTTTCTCTCTGCGGCCGGGTTAAATTAATACAGGGGGATTCTTCAACTAACTTCTGATGTTTACGCTGAATTGAGCAGTCTCTTTCAAACAAGTGAACTGCATTCCCTTTTCCATCTCCTAAAACCTGTATCTCAACATGTTTAGGGTTTTCAACATATTTTTCTATGTAAACAGAGCTATTTCCAAAAGCATTCATGGCCTCATTTGATGCAATATCAAAAAAATATTCAAGTTCTTTATCATCGCGGGCAATTCTCATTCCTTTTCCCCCGCCCCCAAAAGAAGCTTTGATTATTACAGGAAAACCTATTTCTGAAGCGATTTTTTTAGCATCCTCAAAGTTTTCAACAGTGCCTTTGCTTCCGGGAAGAACGGGAACTCCAGCCGATTCAGCTATCTGTTTTGCCATAGCTTTATCAGACATATTAAGCATAGTTGATAAGGCTGGTCCAATAAACTTTATATTATGCGCCTCACAAATTTCAACAAAATTCTGGTTTTCAGACAAAAAACCATATCCAGGGTGAATTGCGTCAACTCCTTTAGCCTCTGCAGCAGCAATTATATTGGGGATATATAGATAACTGTCAATACTTGAAGCTTCCCCTATACATATTGATTCATCAGCAAGCATTCTGTGATGAGAAAATTTATCTGCCCTGGAATAAACAGCAACACTTTTAATATTTAACTCTCTACATGCTCTTATAATTCTTACAGCTATTTCACCGCGATTTGCAATTAAAATTTTTTTAAACACAACTACTCCTTCAGAGGTTCTACCTCAAAAACAGCCTGTCCATATTCAACGATATCTGCATCATTAACTAGAATATTTTTAACTTTTAAATCATAGGGAGCAAATATATCGTATACAATTTCCATAGAAACTATATGCCCTATTTTTTCCCCTTCAGCAATAACACTTCCATTTTTTATTCTATCCTCAGAATCCGGTGGATGAAGAGAAAAAAACTTTCCTACTCTTTCTGCTTCAATAAGTTTATTTTGATTAATCGAGGCATTTTTTTCTTTACTGTTATAAATTTTTTCACCTTTATAAACATCTTTAGAGTCATTTTTAACATAAATGGAGCTTTTTTCTAACTCTATTTGAATATTTTTATTTTTAAGATTTAACTTATTAGCTCCTGATTGAGAAAAATTCTCACTTAAATTCTTTAAATACTCAAGTTCTTCTTTAAAGTTCATAATTATATTCCCCGTTTTATACTTGAATTTATAACACTTAAACTTGAGTTTAGCAAATTTTTTAAAAAGGCTTTTGTGGTCAGGCCTACAGAAATTTCTTGTGAAATTTCATGTCGGCACAGACCCCCGTGAACTCAAGACTTAAATTAACTTATTTTTTATAAAATTATTTAAAGCTCTTTCCGGTTCAATATTTTTTTCTTTACAATAAGCAGCAAAATCAAACAAAAATTTCCCAGCCTCTTCTTCACTCTTAATATCAAAAGAACTTTCAATTTTGTTTTTATTAAAAAAACTTTCATCAACATTTGAAAGTCGTTTATAAACTTTCGAAGCTTTCATCAAGGCAGGTAATTTTACAGGGATTCCAGCCGTTACAGAGCCATATTTTTTCTTTTTAGACTTATTCCATATTTTTAAAACATCTGCAGAATCCCTGGCAACAGCATCTGAAAAAACATGAGGATGCCTTTCAATCATCTTTGAACAGATTCTTTTTTCAACATCTTCATAACTGAAATTTCCTTTTTCCTTCGCTATAGTGCATTGAAAGGCAATCTGCAGAAGAAGGTCGCCCAGTTCTTCACAATGAGCTTCAAAATCGCCGTTTAACATAGCCTCTTCAAGCTCATAAGCCTCTTCTATAAGAAACTCTGACAGAGAGCTCAAAGTCTGCTCTCTGTCCCATGGGCACCCTTCTTCTGAGCGCAGTTTTTCCATTACTTCCAATAGTTTTTTCACATTAAATTCTCGCTGTATATTTTAAGGTTGTACTCCTCTCTTAAATCGGCCATTAAATTCTCATAAGCCTCATTTTTCATTTTAGATGACAGCGCCTGTTCAAGCCTGTCTTTAATTTTTTCAAATTCAGCTTCCTGTATATCAGTAATTAAAACATCTGCAAATCCTGCAGGTATTTCAACAAAACCAGTTCTCTGGCCAACCTCAATACCATCAAGCTTTTTGGAAATTTCCGGGAAAATTTCATCCTTCATAAAACTTCCTATATCACCGCCCTCCTGTGCCGAAGGGTCATCAGAGTATTCACTTGCCAGTTCTTCAAAATCATGAGAATCATATTTTTCCTCTATTTCAGAAATTAATTCTTTTATTTCATTTTCATCTTTAACCTGTTTTGATAAAAAGATATATTTTCCAGTATAAACTTCATTATTTTCCTCATAATATTCTCTAAGCTGATCATCAGAAATAACACTTTCTTCTTCTACATAATCAGAAATAAACTGCTCAACAACAAAATTCTTTAAAGTTTCTTCAACCTGATTAACAACTTCCGGTCGATCCTGAACTCCTGTTTCATAGGCTATATCTTTCATCATATGACGTTCAACTAAAGCCTGTACTATCATTATACGATTTTCACCCTGCATATAATGTGCCTTCATATGTTCAGGAAGATTTGCAATTTCTCTGTCAACCTGTTCCTGAGTTATTATAGGCTCTCCATCTAATGAGGCAGCATGTGAACCGCTTTCATGATATTCTACCTCTTCATCACCAATCAAACTTTTTTTCCATTTGCCAAATGCTTGCTCACCTTTCTGCTGTTGAAGCTGAGATTTAATCTGTGGTCTGACCTCATCTAATTCAACATCGTCACTACCTGAAGTGCTGTAACATTTTATTAAATGCCAGCCAAAAGATGTTTTAACTGGTTCTGAAATTTCATTTTCCTCCAGCGAAAAAGCTACCTCTTCAAATTCAGGCACCATCTGTCCTTTTGAAAATTGACCTAAATCACCGCCTTCTTCTCCAGAAGGACAAACAGACATATTTTTTGCAGCCTCTTCAAATTCTACCTCGCCTTCAATTATTTTATTTCTAAGCTCATAAGCAACCTCTTCTCCAGCTTCTTCATCAAGAAGTATATGGCCTGCATGAACGCTGCCACCACCGCTGAACTCCTCTTTGTTCTGCTGAAAATATTCCTCTATTTCTTCTTCACTTACTTCAACATCAGCTGAAAGTTCCTGTTTTTTCATTTCTGTAAAAGTACTTACAACAACGCTATCTTCCATCTGCTGAATTTCATCTTTAATTGTTTCAAGATAACCGGTTTCTTCAATTTTTTTGGTCACCAGTCTAAATTCAACATACCTTTCAAGTAGCATTTCAAGGCCACCTGGACTTGAAAGAAGATTCATCTTATATTCCTCAGGTATACTGTCAATTTCAGCAACAAAATCACCCATAGTAACTTCTGTTCCGTTAAATTCTGCCACTAGTTTATCCTCATCCGGCTGCGCTGGTAAAGACGACTGTCCGTCAATTCCTTCTACATCCTCAACTTGAGTTTCCGGAATTTCATCCCCGGCCCCGCACCCAGTAATTATCCCCGCAATCAATACTAGAACAAATAAAATCCTTAGTCCTTTCATAAGTTTACTCCTTTTTTTTTTTATGTTCACGCTATGTTCAAACCTTTACTTTGACAACTCAAGGCGTAAATATATTAACAACCTTTAATTCTATCTGTCAAATAACTTTTCTTCAGAAGATATAAGCTCTTTAAACGTATTAAACAGCTCAAAATAATGGGCGGCTTTTTGAGAATCTATATCACGATAAAGCATATAAAGATTAAAATATCCTCTATAAGAAAGCGGGAAAAACTCAACAAATTTTTCAAAATCATTTATAGCCTTCTGACTATAACCATGAGTCTCAAAAGCAAGTCCCCTGTAATAAAATACCATCGGTAGCTTTGTATAATTTAGCGTTTTTTCAAGATGAAAAAGCCCCTGACTGGTTTTATCCATACCCAGATAAATTTTCCCCAGATTATAATCTACTTCATAGGAATTTATATTAAACCTTGAGGCTTTCTTTAAATATTCTATTTTCTTTTCGTTATTCTGTGCTTTTATACCCCTTTTGACATAATAATCTGTTAAAACAGAAGAAAAAATAATATAAGAATTTATAATAAGCGCATAAATAATCAGGAAAGTCAAAATCTTAATTTTCTTGTAGCTCCTTTTATTTAGTTTTAAAAAAAACAGATTAACAACAGGAAAAATTGCCACCCATACCGAGGGAAGACGTAATGGAAAGGAAAACATGGATTGATATATAAGATATAAAAAAATTACCCGGTATTTTGAAGAATAAAAGATTTTTTTAAACAATGGAAAAAGCATAAAAATTAAAATCATAAAACCGGTTAATCCAAAAACTGCAAAAATGTGTAAAACCTCATTATGAGCAAAATTTGCTTTACAAAAATAACTATATTCAAAATTAAATAGATTAATATGCTGAAAATAATTGAAAGCTTCCCCGTAATGACCTGCACCAACACCAAAGAAAAAGTAATCTTTTATAATTTCAAGAGTTGTTACCCATATATACAATCTCTGAGAGAGGCTGTTTTTATTCTCAAAAGTAAACATATTCTGAAACTGCCACTGTGAAAAATAACCAGTATATAAAGCAATAATAATAAAACATATAAAAACTGTTAGAAAATAATAAAAATATTTTTTCTTTTTAAAGTTAAAAATAAAAAAAAGAAAAAGAAAAACCAATACTGTTCTTGAAAAAACAAGAAAAATTATTAATATATAAAGATAATTAAACCATTTATTCCTTAAACCAATACACCAGTTTATTAAAAATACTGTGAATAAGAACTCCCCGACATAATTTTTATTACCCAATGTAGAAAAAAAGCTGTTTAATCTCTCATAATAATCGCCCGGGTTAACAGGAAAAAAAGGGTCATAACCAAATGCTTGAAACAAAGCATAAATAGAAATTATAATAGCGGTTAAATTCAAAAAAATGAAATATTTTTTTTTTGAATAAAAATACTTCTGCTGTAAAAAAATATAAAATAAAGCCCCATATAAAACCACAAATGCCGAATTCATCGGGAGTCTTGCTTCAAAAAATCCATGTAATGAAACAAAAACTAAAAATATCAGAAAATATAAAGGATTTAAAATTTGAAATTTTTTATTTGACCAAAAATAAAAAAAAAGACATAAAGAAAAAATAAATCCACCAGAAATGGTTTTTGGAAACAAAAAAAGTTCAGTAAAAACTTTAGAAAAAAGCAACGGAAGAAAGGGAAATAAAAGCAATAAAATCCGGTTTAATTTACCACTCATAATAATAAACTTTATTTATTCCTCTGAAACGTCCAGTTTCGGAATCATCACGACTTTCACCTATTTTTTTAGGGAATCTTATATCTGTAATCTGAAAATCATTTAACGGTGACGGAGGATCGATTAAATCCTCAATTGTATTAATTCCACTGATTACATTAGAATCTGAAGGGTCATCATAATAAATGTTATCATAAAGCGTTTTTCCTATATTAACCCATACTCTGTGACCTGTTTCAAAATCCCTTACAAGCACTTCCCAGTCATCCTTATCGTAGGTTACAGGATTTTCAAAAAAACCGCGAGGTTGTGTATGTTCATGCCATATAATTTCTGGGCTACTTTTTCCGTCACCTCTTAAATATGGTGGTTGAAATGCCATATCCTCCGGCATAAAAATATATCTGAACTCATACGGCAGTTGAGCCTCAAGTAAAGAAGCTTCTAAAACCATTCTTAAAACACCAATATATTCCCATCCATTTAATTCATTATAATCTTCATCATAAAAAACATCATCTTCTAAAGAAACACCTCTTAAACTAACATTCATATCATCTATATAATTATAAGTTTCTCTGATTTTCGGATAAAAGCCATAATCGTTTCTATACTGAATAAGAGCTCTTCTGGTAGAATCTATAATATCTTTTAACTGAGCTTCCTGCCTCACTCTTACTTTAGTCATGGGATTAGGATTCACAAGTAATGCAAGCATCATTAAAAGAACTGTGGAAACCATGAGTTCAACTAATGAAAAACCTTTATTTTTTAATAAAATCATATTTTAGAATTCTGAAAGATCCCTTTCACGTCCACCTTTAATTGTTGTTCTATTTAAATATCCCGGAAATCTAATATCATATATATCATATGTTCTCTCAAATTGTGTTTCATCATGAAATGTTCCAGTTGCCTGAATATCCCCCGAGGCAAATGTGCCTGTCTCTGCGCTTATATCATCCCCCCATGCAGTCCCTGTGGCAGGCTGCATCGCCTGGTTGGCTGAACGCCATGACGGTATATAACTATCCCTTATTTCCCAGTCTTCTTTTTTTCCGGTAAATGGGTTAGGAGGTATTTCAGATAAATATACTTTCTGCACCTGTTCATAATATGTAGGGTCAGTGTGCGGACCATAATCATCAATTTCTTTTCCTGCAAGCTCTCTTTCAAGAACCTGTAATGCTGTTACACCATCCTCTCCAGGTGTAAAAGTAGGGATTTGAGGATAGTATCCATGATCGCGATAGTAATTATCAAGAGCGTTTCTCATGCGTTCAAGTGAAACTTGAACCTGTTCTTCCCGGGCATTTTCATAAACAGATTCTCCGAAAGGAACAGAAACATATGATAAAAAACTTATTATTGCAGTAACTGCTATTAATTCAACAAGAGTGAACGCTTTTTTATTTTTTATCAGAGGAAACATTAAATTACCTCCTTAAAGACATTACTACTATATTTAATTATAGCATATTTTTTATTTATACGTCAAAAAGAAGCAATTTAAATCAGCAATTCTCAATGAAAATAGAGAAAATCCTTGATTTGATGGGGTCAGCACCGACATCACTTTGCGAAAAAGCAAAGTGTGTAGGCCTGACCACTCGTTTTACTTTCTTAGTTTCACCGGCAACAATAGTTGCCTTTAATCTCTTCTCTCAATTTTTATTTTACTTATATCTATTGTTCTATTATCTCTTACCTCTGAATCATTATATGATGTTTCAGGAATTCTCTGTGTAGCACTGAAAACAAAGTAAACAGGTTCATGGGCGTTAAGATAAA
>JBNJGP010000009.1:2152-44767 GCA_051747805.1 Candidatus Muiribacteriota bacterium | reverse complement strand
CCTGGAGGGTTTTATTGGTGATATAACTGAAATAAAAAATCTTCAGGGCAATAATGTTCCCCTCCTCATCATAAACACCTCTTCCTCTCTCCCATACCCATTTAATTTCGGTATTCGCTGTTTTAATCTGATAAACACCGCTGAAAACTTTTTTTTCACTTATAGCTTTATCCCATTTATGCCTTAACTCCTCTTTAAACTCCTCAACAATAATATCATTAAACGAAAGATTTTTATTGTTTAACAAGTCCTGCCCCCGGTATCCAGTTAATTCAAGACAGCCACTTGATAAAAATTCCATTGTCCAAAATTTATCATTCTTACAGCGATAGGCAATTCCCGGTAGATTTGAAAGAAGGACTGATTTACTTCTCTCGCTTTCAAAAAGCTGTTCCCGGATTTTATACTGCTGTGTTACATCATGAAAAACAAGAACCACACCCTGGATTTTGCCTTCCTCATCTAAAATAGGCGCCGCGCTGTCTGCTATCTGATACTCATTTTTATTTTTAGCAATCAAGGTGGTGTCGTTTGAAAGACCAAAAACCTGTTTGTTTTTTAATACATAATCAATAGGTGTATTTAATATTTCTTCAGTTTTTGCATTTTTAATTTTAAAAATCTTATCAATATGAGTTCCTTTAACTTCATGAATAGAATATCCAGTAAGTTTTTGGGCAACAGGGTTCATTCTGGTTATATTACCGTTTAAATCTGTTGCAATTACCGCGTCACCGATTGAATCAAGAGTAATTCTCAGATTGTTTTCTTTCTCTTTAATTTCATAAGTTCTCTGATTCACCTCTTTCTGCAACTGTTCCTGCTTGTTTTTCATTGAATAAACAAATAAAGCAAGAAAAAAGGTTAAAATAAATCCAGTAATAGAAATCATTAATGAGGTTAAAGCTTTATTTGAAGCTAAAAAGTTATTATTAGGAAACAAGGCAATAATATAAGGCTGTCCATATATAAAAAAGGGATATGTTTCATAAAATGGTTTATTTTTTAATATTACAACTTCATTTAAACTAAGTTTTCCTGAATAATCACCGTTACATGGAAAACAGGTAATAATCTCTGTGTTACCATTTTGCAGTAAATCAAAAAAGATAATTTCACTTCTTTGTTTGAAAGGACTTGCAAACTCTTTTAACACTTGTTTTATACCTTTTTCTAAATCAAACAGACATAGCAAAATTTTTTCTGCACCGAGTTTTGAAATCACTAATCTTTCACTTTCTGAAGTTTCTAAAAAATCATTTTTTTTAACTGTTTGAAACAAACTATCTGTATGAGCCTTATTAATAGAAGCTAAAATCTCCAGCCTGCTGCTTAAATTATAGTTAAGAAATTCTTTATAATTTTTTAAAGGATTAATCCATTTTATTTTATAAATATTATGCTGATTTTTCTGGGCCTGGGCATAAAAACGTGTTATTTTATTATTTATAAAATCATCTGTATATTCTTTAAAATCCTTATTTGAAGTAAAGGGTTTTTTTTTATTTTCATTTATAATTTTATGTAAATTGTATCTATGATCATTTAAAAGGTCCGCTATAATATGCATTTTGCTGTTGGAAATTCTACTGAAATCCTCTTTAATATTTTTTGCTTCAAGCTCATATACGTAAGTAACAATAAAAATTGTTAAAATGATTCCAAAAAACAAAGTTAGAAACACTTCCAGATATTTTATAAAAAAAGGACTTCCCCATTTTTTTATTTTTTTATCCCTTTTTTCAAGGAGAAAAAAGCTCAGGGCTATTATAATAAATAAAAAATTTATTTTTATTATAATTTTAAAGCGGCGCAAAAAAATAATATTCAACCATTTATCATATTTAAAATCAACACCTACAATGCTTAAAGTTTCATCGCTGCCAGGTTTTTTAACCGAAGTTAATGCACTTATAAAAGTGCCATACTCATCTGTATAAGGACCCACAACTTTTGTAGCAGGTGTCTCAAAAAGTTCTTCTACGACATCAGGCGGAGATAAATATTCAGTACCGGGAAGAGAAGCCATATCTGTTTCAGGGTCAATATTTTCTGGTCCAAATAATAAAGTCCCGTTTTTTTTACCAACTGTATAAATATAAGGTAGTCCGGCGAATTCTCCATAAGAATTAAGATAATACTGAAGCCTCCTGAATTCAGGCTTATTTTTATCCTCAACTGTAAAATCAAGTTTGTTGAAAAGAGCCGGGTTAATTCCATTTGAAATATTTCTTGAGTGATAAAAAATATTATTTTTCATCTCAGAATCTAATATATGTCGTTTATTTTCAACAGTTACAAAACCAAGAATTGAAATAAAAATAAAAAGCAGGACAAAAATTTTTTTATGGGCAATATAATCTTTTCTGATAAATGGAGCAGTTATTTTTCCATAATATATAAAAAATAAAATAGTACCGGTAAAAGCTAATAAAGTTTGAATTAAAAGCACAAAAGATCGGTTGTTATACTGAATAATCTGAAAAAAATAAAGGGAATTTATAAAACCATAAAAAATAAGAAAAAAAGAAATAAAAAAAAGTAATTTTTTGTGTTTTTGATTTTTAAAAGCATAAATGATAAACGAAGCACCTACCATTAAAACAGCAGGAAACCCAAAAAAAAGATAAAAGTAGCTTCTCAAAGCATATATACCCTGTGAATAAGCTGTTAGACTAATTAATACTGGAATAAAAAAAAGATACCGGTTCTGAAAAAATTTAAATTTATGTGACAGATAAACTCGACCAAACTCAAAAAGAAAATAAACACTTAAAACATATATAAATAAAATTCCTTCTTCTATGTATGGAATTTCTGGAAAATTCAAAAAAACAAGCTGAAGCCATTGAAATAAACCGAATAAAAAGCCAAATAAATAAATTTTATTCCATTCAAATGGAGATTTTTTCAGATATTTATCAATTGAATATGCAAGAAAAAAAAGGGTAAAAAATACCAGTCCAGATATATAAAAAAGATAATCAACCTGTAATTGGAGCCAGCTGAAAAAGTCCATAAAACTCCTTAAAGCACACAAATATTTTATGCTTATTCATACTATAAAATAATAATACTTATTTTTATGAATGTCAATTTTTCCAAATAAATAACACCAATTCTCAATTTAGCCGAAAATCCTTTATAATGGTAAAAAAAATAAAAAATTATACCAGGCTTTAGATGGTATTAACTTTAAAGTAAGTGTGGGGTGAAAAAATTCTTATTGAGAATTGCTTTATGTTTCAGGTGGAGCTTGAAAACTAAATATAATTATAGTAAGATTTTGCTATGAATAAAAATTATCATGCTCTTGTTTTGTTTTCAGGTGGACTTGATTCATATATAACCGCCCACCTTTTGAAAACACTTAATTATCAAGTTACATTAATCACTTACAAATCTTATTTTTTTAAAGCTAATATTAAAACTGGTACCCACAAAATACAAGTAGGTGAATATGAGCTCAAAAACCACGTATTTGATATAAGCTCCGAATTTCTTGAAGTATTAAAAAAGCCTAAATTCGGTTTTGGTAAAAACTTAAACCCGTGTATTGACTGTAAAATATTCATGCTAAAAAAAACAAAAAAACTTTTAGATAAATTCGATGCTGATTTTATCGCCACAGGCGAAGTACTTGATCAACGTCCAAAAAGCCAAAAAAAATTCGGCCTAAACGCAATAATAAGAGATGCCGGCGTTAAAGATGTATTAATTAGACCGCTTTCAATTTCTCATCTTGATTTATCAGAAATTGAAAAAAGAGCAATAGTTAATCGTGATGAAATTACTAAAATAATACAAATACATGGAAGAAGCCGCAAAAAACAGCTTGAATATGCAAAAAACAACAATATAAAAGATTTCTCAACTCCATCTGGCGGATGTCTTTTAACATATGAAGAGTACTGCCGAAAATTAAAAAAATTACTTTCAGCGGGCATAAACGACCCTCTTGATATGAAACTGTTAAAAGTAGGAAGGCATTATAATATTTCAAAAAATAATTATAAAAAATTAATTGTTGGTAAAAATCAACGAGAAAATATTATTCTTGAAGAAATAAAAGGTGTTATTCAATTATATATTAAAGATTTTATAGTTCCCGGTCCCATTTCTTTAATTCTTTCAAAAGACGATTTAACCACGGAAGAACTCGAAAATTCCAGTCAACTTCATATTTATCACAGTGATTATAAAAAAAACAAAACAGAAGTTTCGCTGACATTTGTTTTTAATGGTAAAAAAACTGATCACACTATTTTATTTGACAAAGATAAAGCTGAGGAGCTTAAGGCGAAAAAAAGAATATGAAAAAAGATATTTTATTAAAAGAAACAATAAATTTTTTAAAAGTACCTTCTGTTACTTACAACACAGATAAAGCTCTTGAATTTATAATTAATTTCTGTCAGAGATACAACCTGGAAATAGTCCATGAAATAAATGGTAACCTAATTATAAAAAAAAAAGATGTCGGTTTTTCAGGAACTGTTTTCTGTGGACATTATGATACTGTCTCAGGTAATTCTGATGTAAATATTAAAGATGATTATATTTATGGGCGCGGGTCCTGCGATATGAAAAGCAGTATTATTTCAATGCTTTTAAGCTGCGCTGAGTCATCAACAAACTCGCCGGCAATTTTTCTTGTTAATGATGAAGAAACCGACTCTGAAGGAATCAATTTATTAAAACCCTATCTAACAGATTTTAAATGGGGAGTAATTGGAGAACCTACTGGACTAAAAATTTGCGATAGACATAAAGGAAGGGCTGTTTATGAACTTACTCTTTATGGAGAAAGCTGTCATGCCAGCTATATGCCTGAAAATAATGTTTTCTTTTCTTTAAAAAAAATAATTGATCTTTTTCAAAAAAAATCCAAAAATAAAAATAAGGATTTAACAATAACCCCAGTTAATATAAATATAGAAGAAAAATCTCTAAATAAAGTTCCCCAAAAAATTGAGCTTATTATAGACAGAAGACAGCTTCCACCTCTAAGTAGCTGGGAAAAAGATATAAAAAATTTAAAAAATGAATTTGTAAATCATGGACTCAAAAATTTTAAATTAGAACTATTAAAATCAAAAAAAAATCACACTCTACCCTATAAATGTGAAAACACAGATTTATTGACTAAGTTACAAAAAATTTTAAATAAAACAGGGCATCCCTCATCATTAAACCTATTTAACGCAACCTGCGATGCCAGGTTCTGCGGAGAATTTATTCCAGTTGTCATTTTCGGCCCCGGCCAGTTAAAAGAAGCACACACCGGGGGCGAAAAAATCAGCATTGATGAACTTACAAAGTCCTGTTTACTATACGGGAGGATAAATGGATTATAAAAAAATAGCAGATATTATTAAAAATTCTGAAAAAAAAACAAACTCAATTTTTTATATTCAGACAACACAGAATTTAGATATAAAAGATACAAAAAACTGTAAAATATATGGAGCTTCCCCTTTTTATACAATCATCGGGGAGTATGAAACAATAAAAAAAATAATAAAACTAAATAAAAATAATATTAAACATTATGACTATGAAATAAAAACAAGAAAATCAGCCCTTCCCTCTGCAGAACTCGAAAATATTGATTCACGTGTAGAACCGGGCGCATTTATTCGCGAGGGAGCCTCTATTGGAAAAAACTGTATTATTATGATGGGTTCTGTTATTAATATAGGAGCTCAGGTTGGTAATAAAACAATGATAGATATGAATTCTGTTGTGGGAGCAAGAGCTATTATTGGTCAAAACTGTCATATTGGAGCAGGTGCTGTTATAGCCGGAGTGCTTGAACCACCTTCTGCTAAAGAAGTTTTTATTGAAGATAATGTTATGGTTGGTGCAAATGCTGTTATTTTAGAAGGGGTTAAAGTTGGGGAAAATTCTGTTATTGGAGCCTGTTCTGTTGTAACCAAGGATGTTCCAGAAAATTCTGTTGCAGTAGGTATTCCAGCAGAAATTATTAAAAAGAAAGATTTAAAAACAGCAGATAAAACTAAAATTCTAAAGGAATTGCGCTAATGCATGGTTTTAAAAAAATAGAAGAAAAAAATAAAATTATTGAAATTATAAAAAGTAGTTTTGAAAATAAAAATCCCAGAGTAGTTGATTTTTTTCTGGAAAAAAAACTTAATTTTTTAAAAAATAACAATTCCTGTCTTTTTTATACAGAAGAAAACTATAATAATTCTGAAAAATTTTTACTTGAAGGTTATGATTTAGAAATTTTCCCAATACCCGTTGTTGAAAAAGAGGTGCTTTTTGTAAACACCCTGAACTTAAATTCAAAAGCAAGAAATAATGCTGGATTTCTTAAAAAAACAGGTTCTTTTTTTGATAATCTTTCAAAAAAATACAAAGAAATTATGTTAATCTCTTCACCTGTTGAAGATAGTATGCACGCAGCCTATAAATCAATCGGATTTGCACCACTTCTAAGTTATGAAAATTTTTTAATCAGCTCGGCTTTCTGGTTATTTAAATCAAGTAGCAACACATTTATAAAACGCATCCCTCTTAATTTTGAAGAAATTAAAGATATTCAAAATGAAAAGAAAAAGCTGAACTTTGTGATTTTTGCAAATTTTTTAAATTATTTTCAATGTGAAATTCTTTTTTTTATTAAAGATATTTTAAAAAAACATAAAAAAGAAGTAAATATTAGAATTATTGAAATTAAATCCAAAAAAGAAGCAATTTTTTATGGCACAGACTTCTGTGTTCTTCTAAATAATAAAATTATAAATCCTGTTAATTTAATGAAACTGGATTTAAAAGAATTTTTACAAAAAACTGATTCAAATTAATTTTTTATAGGAGTTATAAATGCAAGTTCTAGTTGAAATATGGGAAATTCTGGGTCAAATGTCACTTTCTTTGATTTTTGGATTTCTGATTGCGGGAATTCTTTCAGAGTATATAAATGAAAAGTTTATTCAAAAGCATCTTGGAAAAAACAGTTTGATGAACTCAATTAAAGCCTCTTTTTTTGGAATTCCTCTACCAATTTGTTCATGTGGCATAATACCATTAATATCTATGCTGAAAAAAAGCGGGGCTTCTGATGCATCAATTATATCTTTTTTAATATCTACACCTCAAACTGGAGCAGACAGCATAGCTGTTACCTATTCGCTTTTAGGGCCAGTGTATGCTGTTTACAGACCAGTATCCGCTTTTATATCTGGTATATTGGGTGGATTTACAGCTTTTTTTTTAAAAGAAAAAAAAGCAACAATTAAATGTGAACTAGAAACCTGTTCAAGTTGTTCTACTCAAAATATTGAAAAAAATGTTGGAAAGAACAATAATTCTAAAATTAAAAATAGAATTTCAAACATTTTAAAATACGCTTTTATTACTATTCCTAAGGATATTTCAGTATCACTTGCTGTTGGCCTCTTGATTTCAGCTCTTATTTCAACTTTTGTTCCAGAATCTTTTTTTATACGTTTTGCAGGTTACAACAATATACAGGCAATGCTTTTAATGATTATTGCGGGTATTCCAATATATATATGTTCTACTTCATCTGTGCCTATTGCAGCTTCGCTTGTTCTGCAGGGAATATCTCCCGGAGCAGCCCTTATCTTTTTAATGACCGGACCAGCCACCAACAGTGCAACAATTATTTCTATATTTAAAATTATGGGTAAAAAAAATTTTTTCATTTATCTTTTTTCTATAATAATTACTGCCTTGCTTTCGGGCATTTTAATGGACATTTTATTCAAAAACATTTCCCCAGAAGGTTTTGAAATGACCCAGCATTCAGGGTCAAGTATTACCGGCTCTATTGCGGCAGTTTTTCTAATAGTTATTTTATTAAACGCTTTTATCAGGAATTTTTATAAATCTTAATAACTGGTTTTAATAACTTTTCTGGAAGCACAAGTATTAAAAACTTAATAATAAGCTGATAAACATTTTTTTTGTTATATGGTATTTTTAAAATAAGCTTTAAGATTTTTGACGGTCTTAAGTAAAATTTTTTATGCGCCTCTATCAAAAACTCGTCAAACTCACTGCTGTTCATATTTCCCATAAAAAGCTCCGGATTTTTATTATAAAAATTAAAATCCTCTGAGGGAATTTTTTCAAAAGTTTCATTTTTTAAAAAATTTTTACCATACCATGTACCGGGATAAGGAGTTAATTTAAAAAAAGAGGTGAAATCTGCGTCCAGCTCAAGGGCAAACTTTAAATTCTGAAGGGATTGTTTTCTGGTTTCGCCGGGAAACCCAAATATAAATTGAGAGCGTGTAATAAATCCCAGTTTTTTTAAGTACGAAACATTTTTTTTATATTTTTTTGGATTAAAATTTCTTTTCCCAGAATCATTTAATTCAGGACTGATATGCTGTACACCAAACTCAAGAAAATATCCCCCCGCTTTTTTAATAAGTTTAAACAACTCTTTATCTATAAAGTCAATTCTTATTCCGGTAAAACCTATATATATATCTAAATTTGCCTCTATAATTTTTTTGCATATTTCTTTTGCTTTATCTGTCTGAAGATTGAAAATATCATCTCCAAAATAAATAGTTTTCACACCCAGTTTTTTAAGTAATTTTATTTCTTCAACAATATTTTCTGGGCTTCTACTTCTTATTTTATTTCCAAATGAATTATGACAGAATTTACAATTAAAAGGACAACCTCTTGAAGTCATCATATACGCATAAGGAATTTCCTTTAAAATCGCAACTGGTCCATGCATCTTTGAATAAAAATTGAAGTTATGCTCTTCCCAGGCCGGAAAAGTTATATCATCAAGTTGCGAAACAACCGAAACCGGTTTTGAAATAATACATTCCTTTCCATTTTTATAACAAATACCATCCATAAATTTTTTTTGCTTACTTTTAATATTCTCTATAAGATTTACTGCCCTTTCTTCCCCTTCGCCACATACAACGAAATCTATGCAAGAATTTTTAATATACTCGCCTGGAGAAGAATTTGGTCCAGGCCCGCCACAGACAGTGATAATTTTTTCTGAAACCTTTTTTGAATACTTTGTCCACTTAAAAATAATATCACGTTCTACGTAAGTACTAGAAAACATTATGATATCGGGTTTGAATTTTTTTATATACTTTTTAAAACTTTTTAAATTCCTTTTTTCAGGAAGGACATTATCATAGAATTTTATATTATAGTCTGGGTAATGCTTTCTTAAAGTTGAAGTTATATACAACGCTCCAATGGGCGGCGAAACAGTAACATTATATGTATTACTTATTGTAAAAACTCTCGTAATTAATATTCTCATAGAATGCTCCTTTCAGTATTAATTAACATTAACCTTATAAAAATCAGGGTTAGAATACATTAACTCAATTAAATTCTGATGTTCTAAAAATTCAAAAAGATGAGGATTATATACACTTTCTGTTTCAGTAGGATAAACCCCGTTGTCTATAATTATATAATCAACTTCCATTTCTTTAAGATACTGTTTATATTTTTCAGGTTCTTCAGCAAAGGGCGGAGTAATTGTATAATCATTTCCTGATAAATATGTTATCCACGGCTCGGCAGTTAAGATGTTGCTGTTTTTAATATTTAAATTTTTAATTGTTTGAACTCCTTCAGGTATGTAATCAAACTGTGAAAAGAAAGCTAAATTAGAATATAATGTGTAAAAAAGACAGATTGTACATATTAAAACTACAATATTTATTCTTTTATAAACAGGCAATGTCTTCAGGTTTAAATTAGCCCAAATATCTCCAAACATAAAGGAATAGATGAAGACATAAAAAATTACATATCTTTCAAAATAATTGGTCAATACAGTTGCAATAAAACAGAAAGGAGTTATAAAAATAAAAAGTAAAAAAAGATTTTTCTTACTTATTTTAAATTTATAAAAAAAGTAATAAAAAATAAGGGGTAGAAATATCCAGTGAACCGTTACCCATCTATACAAATTATATAAAAAATATTTAAAGTAATTTACAGGAAAAGAATAAAGCTGTTCAATAAAAGACTTCCCGTTTAAGAGCTTACGAAGATTATCTTCAGCTGTAAAAACCAACTCAGGATTATAAAGTTCACCAGCTGTGTAAGTTAATATATTAACCATATCAGCACTGAAATTATCTGCAACAAAATAATCAAGTCCAAGAAATATCATATAAACTTTATTTAGAAACGGATTAGTCTCATTATATGAAAAAATGCCTGTTACAAGAAGAATTAAGGCTAAACTTAAAAAAATTGAAAAACCAAGTCTGATTCTCTCCCCTTTTTTTATAAATAAAAAATTAAATATAAAAAACAGTAAAAATTCAAGCCTGATTAAAATCCCAAAAGGAAGAAATATACCCGAAAGAATGCCTTTATTACGCAAAGCATAATAAAAAGAACCTGCAATAAACATAAATCCAGCTATTTCACTATAACCAGAAAGTACAATATATAAAAAATATGGATTACAGATAACAAATAAAAGAGAATAAAAAGCCCCTTTACTCCCAATTATTAATTCACAAAGTCTGTAAAAATATATTAAAAATATTATAGAAAAAACAAAGTTGCCAATAAATAAAACAAAAGCCGAGGTTGTAAAAATACTGAAAGGTAATAATAAAATTGAATAAACCGGTGACATGGCAACTGTTTCCGGAATCGGGATATTAAGATTTAGTATTGAATCAAATATTTTATGAAACACGTAAGAATCAACAAGATAATGCAGGGGATAAAAATTAAACTTATTTAAAAAGAGGGTTAAAAATCCCCAGTAAATCAATGTATAAAATAACATTGAGTATAAAAGAATTTTATTTTTTTCTATTAAATATTTCATATAAATATTTTCTAATTACCATCTTCCCCTTAATCTCTGTTTTAAATAAAGTAATTAAAACTGTTGGTATAATTTTTGTTATTATTCTTGAGGATGGCAGAAAAGGTAATATTTTTTTTCTGCTTAATAATTTTATAACAGGATATGGAAGTATAGGTAGCCATCCAAAAATAAACCCACATTTTTTCAAAAGAATCAGGTTTTTGTTTCTTACCGAACCAAACTCTTCCTGACTCTGACAATATCCATTTTCTATATTTATTATATCATTTACTGTAAGATTTTTCTTTTCAATGCAAACTTTATTTATTTCAAGCTGGGGATAATTAGTAAGAAAAATATATAAAACCCTTTCAGGATTAAAACTTGAATAAATACGCGCAGCTTTAAGTGTGAAATCTACTGTATCCTCAGGTAATCCGGTCATATGATCAATATTAAATGGTATAGAAACTTCTTTTAAGTTTTTAAGGCCCTCTATTATTGTTTTATTTGTTTCATATCTGTTTAATATTTTTTTGCGCACTTGTTCATTTAATGTCTGCACTCCCACCTCGATATGAATACATCCTGCCCTTTTGAGGTTTAGCAGATTTTTCCTGTTTAATTTAGCCGGATGTAAAATACATATAAAAGGTCTATTTATTTCTTTTTTATAATTTTTTAAAAAATGTTCAAATTCTTTTGAATTTCTGTAAAAATCATCATCATAAAATATTACTTTTTTAAAATTGTACTTCTTTTTAGCATAAATTAATTCTTTTAATACTAACTCCATAGAACGAAATCTAATATTTTTACAACTTTTATATATTTTTTTATACCAGAAATTATTAATGCAGTAGGAACAGTTAAAATAACACCCTCTTGTTGTAAGTATTGTGTATTCTTTTTTAAAATATGGTGCTTTTTTATAAAAAAGGGCTTTATCTGGAAAAGGTAATAAATTAATATTAGCGGGAAACGAAGCCGTCTTGTTTTTTATTATTCTGCCCTCTTTTTTAAACCATATTCCAGGAGGAACAGTATTTTTTTTTGAAAGCAGATGTTTGGCAAGTGCAATAATTATTCTATCACCCTCGCCAACACAAACATAATCAACTGAATTATTTTCTAAAACAATTTCCGGACAGCTTGTGGGATGAACTCCTCCGAAAACAACTGGAATATTTTTGTTTTTTTTCTTTATATAACGGGCAATTTCTAAAAAAAACCTGTAATAAACTGTTGAAACATTAAAAAAAACGCCCGCTGTATTTTCCCAATTATAATTATGAATTATTTTTTTTTCAAAATTAAAAGCTGAAGCAGCTTTTATATTTAAATAAGAGTCTTTAAAAAGCATTGGAAAAAAAATTAAATCAGTTTGATAGCCATTTTTTTTTAATATTGAAGATAGTATTTCAATTCCTAAGTTTTCATAGGCTGAGTAAACAAACACAAATTTTTTCAAAATCCGCCTCTTAAAAAGTGATAAACATATTTTTTTAATATCCACTGACCAAACTTTGCTCTTTTGATGAAAATACATAAAAAAGAGGGTATTACTCTTGAAAAAAAATCATTTTCAGGCATATATTTTACAAGTTTATAATCAATTATTTTTGTGAAAACAGAGGGAAACAAATACCCCCAGTGGGCAAGTGTGCCAAGTTTTTTCATAACTTTTTTTCTTTTGGACCAGTAAAAATAACCATGATTATATCCTGGAGTCTCTCCTTTTTTTATTTTTTCACAAATCATGTTACTATTTTTCCCCTCTTTTTGTTTTTTATAAAAAAGTTCTGTACCAGGATAATAAGTTAAATAAAAGTAATTAATTCTTTCGGGCCTGAAATTAATATAAGTTTTCAAATATTTTACTGTCTGTTTTATATTTTCTCCCGGAATATTTGCAATATGGTCTATTGTAAAAGGGATCCCATTTTTTTTTAACCTGTTAATTCCTCTTAGAGTGTTTTTAATATTTCCTGGTCTGTTTAAAACATTTTTTCTTATGTCCGGCTGCAGGGTTTGAATTCCAATACCAACATTTCTACAACCCGCCTTTTTTAGAAGTCGGGCCTGTTCAACAGTTAAGGTTGCTGGGTCAATATAGCAGATAAATGGCTTGTTTATTTTTTTAATATAGAGGTTAAGTAGTTTATTTGTCCATAAATGTCCGGCCGAAAAAGTATCATTTGAAAAAATAACATATTTAAAGCTATATTTTTTCAGCCCGGTTTCAAGCTCTTTTATAACATTTTCAACACTTCTCAGGCGGAAAATATTCTGACCCGGATAGATTTTTCTATAAGCGTTATTATTACAGTAATAACAGTTTCCTGGACACCCTCTTGAGGCTATTATTGTATAATAATCTTTAAAATAAGGAGCCTTATTATAAAAAAGGGATTTATCTGGAAAAGGAAGATTATCAAGATTTTTAATTAGCGGAAAGGGGGCTGGGTTATGTAGTTTGTTTTTATTTTTAAACCATATACCCGGAACATCAGGGAATGGATTGTTTTCAGAAAATTCAGATGCAAACTTTAAAAGTGGCTTTTCTCCCTCTCCAACACAAACATAATCAACAACTCCGGATTCAAGCACGGTTTCTGGACAGACAGTTGGATGAATTCCCCCAAAGATAATTTTTAAATCACTTTTTTGTTTAATTAAAGCAGCTAATAAAATATCATCCTTATATGTATCTGTATTTGATGAAAAGGCGACTATATCAGGCTCAGATTTAATAATTTTATTTATGAAATAATCATTATGAGAGAATATTTTAGAAAGTGTGGGCATTTTCATAAATCCATCATTAAACAAATAAGGTAAGTATATAAGTTCAACCTGATGACCATTTTTTTTTAAATATGATGAGAGTATTTCTATTCCAATCGATTCATAAGATTTATAAACAAATAAAATTTTCATATAAATTGAAGTTTTCCTAATTATTTTAATTAGAAATTTTAAGTTAAAACCCTTTATTTGTCAATAATACAAATATTTATACAGTAATTCTAAATGAACTATTTTTCGTAATGTTTTTGCTTTTATTATCTGCACTCATCGGCTTTTGTCTGCTACTATCGGCCTCTCACTAAGAAAATCTTTGATTTTTTGCTACAGCTTTTCAATAGATTCAATCATATAACTCTGTTTTTTAAGAACAAGCTCAACTAAAATAGATAAATATTTTATAATTACGGCCAGAATCAAGAAAACCCCGGAAAATCCACCTGTTAAAACAATCATAGTAGTTGTCCAGCCCTCAATTGGTCTGAAGTCACTGACATACATGGTGAAAGTATAAATTCCTGCAATTGTAGTGAATGCTAAAAGGCCAAGCGTTAGAGTCATTGAAATTTTATAAGCTATATTTGTAAAAAGAATTAAAGAGTCAAGAGCCCTTTCTTTTCTATGATTGAACCTGGATTTATCAATTTTAGTTTCAGTTTTAAGAGGTTCATACATAATGTGGGTAATTTTTAATCCGCAGTTTGCATAAACAGCCTTTCTGTAGGTAATAGTTTTGCTGATTGCACCTACACGGTTTATAGCCCTCCTTGATAGAACCCTGAATCTTTCTGTTCTGATATTATATTTTGCTTTGGAAAAAAGATTAAATATTTTATAAAAAATTTTTGAGGTAAATAAAACTTTAGTTTCTGGACATGCTGAAACTATATCATTTCCTTCAAGAGATTTTATATAAAGTTGAAAAATTTTTTCTTTTTCATAATCAACCAAAACTGAATCAAACTCAAAGACAAAGTCTCCAATTGCTAAATCAACGCCAGCATTCATAGCAATTTCAATACCCTGAAAAACGCTCAGGTTAATTATTCTTATACAGTGTAAGTTTTTTGTCTTGCAAAAGTCTTTAATAAGTTCTACTGTTTTATCATTACAGCAGTCGTTTACAAAAATAAATTCAAAATTTTCAAAATTATTTTCAAACACATTATGGATTGTGTTTAAAAAATAGTTAATTGTTTTTTCATTGTTGTTTATATAAATTACTGCGGATATAAAATTATTTTCTTTTAATTTTTTCATTTAAGCCTCAACTCAAGATCGTATATTGTATTAATTTTACCAGATAATACACTTAAAAAATATGGTTTCTGGGATAAATATTTAATAAGCGTAGGTCTTGAATCATCAATTTCTGATGATTTTAGCACAGGTTTAACTGCAAAAATAGAGTCATAATATTCAAATTTAAGATTATTTTTTAAGTATTTATGGGCCAGTTTCCTCATATAAGGCCAGGCAGTCGCGGGTTTATTAATACAATTATTACAGTTCCCTAGCTGAAGCGGATTGCAGTAGTCTGCAATGTTTTTCTGACATTCAAATGTTGGTAGTTTTTCAAAACTAACTTTATGAGGTGTAAACGATACTGAGGTGAGGGCATGAAAATTACTTTTGCCAAAAGGTATTATTGAAAAGAACGGACCGTCCATAAGAGTAATGCCTGTATTTTTTAATAAATTATCCTCTGTTTTGACAAGAATTATTTCACACAGCTCATATTTTATATCAAAGGGAGCAAAACCGGATTTTTCATGTATCTGATTAATTGAGGCGTATGTTGTATTTATAACAAAATCGGAAGAAAAAACCTCGCCGCTTTCAAGAATTATTTCATATTTATCTTTTAATTTTTTTATTTGTTTTAATTTTGCCCCATTAATAATTTTAATTTGTGGAAGTTCTTTTATTTTTTGCTTAAATATAGAATGAAGTATATTAAAATCAACAGTATATTCTTTAGTAATAAAAACTCCTTCGCAGAGTTCTTTTTTAAAGTATTTTTCGGTATTTATCTGATTACATGGTATATTTGAACAATTGCAGAATTTTTCAAACTGATAAGAGTTTGTCCAGGAAAAAGATGAGGATATACCATAAATTTTAGTGAATGAATCGTTAATTGCGTCTTTGAAATCACAATAGAATCTATCAAAATACTGGGCTGATTTTAAGGCTGTAGAAATAGATCTTGGATAATGATAACCCATATGAAGTCGTGACTGATTTATAGAAGTGGCACGCCCAAATGTTTTTTCTTCATATTCAAGTACAAGAATACTTTTATTATTTCGGGCAGAAAAAATAGCAGAATAAAGTCCATAAATTCCACCACCTAAAATAATTCTATCAAAATTCACGGGTTAAAACTCCCTTTTAAAGTTTTAATTAAACACATAAAAATTTTTAAATTTCCTTTTATGAAACTAATTTTAGTAGGAATTTTTTGTTTTAATGGGTATTTTCTTTTTACTGGAATTTCACAGATTTTAAGATTAAGCTGCGAAGCTCTCAAAGTTAAATAAGTTATGAGCTCATAGGTTTTAAAAATTTTTCTTAAAGGTTTTACATCAATGTGTGTTAAATATTTTCTTGAATAAGCTCTGAAACCGTTGGTAGTATCGGTAAATTTGAAATCAGAAAACATATTGATTAAAGGTGAGTGGATATATTTAATCGCTATTTTTCTAAAAAAGGGAGTGTTTATAGCTTTGCCTCCTTTAATAAATCTGGAACCCTGTACAAAATCATATCCCATATCAAGTTTTTTTATAAAATCTATAATATTTTCAATACTATCTTTGTTATTACCATCAACAGTAATTATACCCCTGTAACCCCTTTTTAATGCAAACAAAAATCCCATTCTAAGCTGATTTGACTGTCCGGGATTTTTTTTTAATATAAGTAAAGTGTTAACTTCAAACTTTTTTAAAAAATTTGTATTATTACTATTATCAGTTGAATTTCCGTCGCAAATAATTATATCAGCAAAGCAAAAAATATTAAATTTATAAAGCTTTTTTATTTGTTTTTTTATTCTTATATTTTCATTTAAAACAGGAATACAAATACAATATTTATTATATTTTTTTTTAAATTCAAATTTTTTATAAATGGATTTTTCTTTCAATCAAATACCTCTTTTACATAATCAATTGTTTTATAAACGCTGTTTATAGAGTTGAAATTTTTCATTTCAACTGAAACAAATTTATTATATTTTTTTTTCTTTAAAAAATCAGAAAGCTTTTTGTGAAATTTTCTTTTCTTTATTAATTTTAAATAAGGTTCGCTTATATGAACATGGTTTATTAAGAAAAAATTATTATTTAAAACATCTATATCTTCGTTATTACAAATCATTGTTCCTGTATCAACATTTACTTTAATTCCTTTACTATTTACTTTTTTAACAAATTCAAAAGCTTCATGTGTAGTGTTTATAAAATTTGTATTATAAATTACTGGATTAGGTTCTATGGAAAAAAAAATATTTCTTTTTAATGCATATTCTCCAAGAGAGTTAAAGAAATCAGAGGCCATCTCAAACTGAGATTTGTCGTACATATACCTGTTTGCAGGAGAGCCTAATACAATGTTATGGGCTCCTGCATGGGAGGCAAAATCAATTGCTTTTTTTGAATAATTAAGTAAAAATTTACGTTCGGAATTGGATTTAAATAATTTTTCTTTTCTTCCAGTCCATATAGATTGTACAGAGCATATTTCAAGGTTATATTTCTTTTTTAAAAAAATGGAATACTTAGAAATTTGTGATAATTTAGAATAGGGTGAATTTTCAAAAATTCGGCAGGGAGCAACTTCAATACTTTTAAACTTCTTTTTTTTTAAATAATTAAAAATAAGTATATCATGCTTTTTTTCCCACGCAATATTTGAAATCGAAAGCTTCATTTTAATCTATTTTTTATAAATTCCTTTAATTTGTTTAAAACAAAATCTTTTTTAAAAAAGTAACCTTCAGAACCGCCAAATTCTTTGGAATAAACTGATTTAACATTATATTTAACGGTTGAATTCAGGTAGTTTTGAAATTTTTTACCATAGACAAACTCAAAAATATTATCTGCGCTTACAGGTTCTGTTGTAATGTTTAAAATTTTTATATTTTTCTCCACAGCTTTTTTTATATGATTCCATAAATATTCAAGCGGATAAAATTGAAACTCACTTCTGCTGTCGGTAAAGTTCAGGGAGTTAAAATCATTTTTGTTAAAAAACTCTCTTAAAATAAATTTTTCTTCTTCTTTAAAGGCTGAACATTTATAGAACCCATTATCAAATTTTTTGTATAAATTGTTTATATAACTATTTTTTTTCTTCAATTTTATAAAAATATCCTCTTTTAAAAAAGCAGGTACTGGATTAATTAAATCAAATACAAAATTCTTTTTTAATTTTTTTCCAAAAAGCGCGGGTAATCTGATTATATGATAGTTATTAAGGTTGTTTTTTATCCATTCCTCAAGTATATATCTGTTTTTGCCATAAGGAGAGTTGTTTTTATAATTGATTTTTGAATTTTCGTCTACTTTAAAAGGAGTTGTATAAACATCAACAGTGGATATAAGCACAACTTTCTGGGCTTGAATTTTTTTTATATTAGAAATAGCCTGATTTATTTTTTTTAAATCATTTTTTTCGTTTTTGTTTGCAATAAACTTTTCACCAGGAACTCCAGCATAAACCATTAGTTGAGGTTTTATACCACGGGCTTTACCAATGTTTTTTGAATTAAATAAACCATTAAAATCAGTTTGAAAGGCTATATTTGAACCAACAAAACCAGTATGTCCAACCAGAATTTTTTCCATCTTCATATTTTAACATAATAAAAATAAAACTGAAACAGTGGCAGTATCTCTATAAAACAAGAAAAAAAAGCCGTGAGAAGTGAGAGGTGAGAAGTGAGAAGTGAGACGATAGAAGCAGATTAGAGCAAGAGATTAAAATTTATTACGAAATAAAATCACAAAAAAATCTAAGAGCGTATGTTAAAAAATAATGACAGTACTTCAGTATGTAAACTAAACCCAATAAAGATTATAATCCTCTTAATAAAGCGGGTTTTTGTGATTTTTGAAGTAATATAATTTTAAGCCGATAGAAGCAGATAGGAGCCGTGAGAGGTGAGAAGTGAGAAGTAAGAGGCCGATAGGAGCCGATGGGAGCCGATAATAAAAGTAATTCAAATAAACTTTTTTCTAGCTGAAAATACCGGATTTTTTTAAATCAGAAATAAGTTCGTCAACATCTTTTTCAACTTGTTCTCTGTTTGTATTATCATATTTTGTCATTAATTGTTCAACAACTTGTCCATACGTTAACTCTTCTTTTACAAACATAATATAAATATCAGCAGCAGTTGAGTTCAAAGAAAAGTATTTCCCAGAAACAAGGTCAAGAAGAACAATCTCATCACCTGTCTGTGTAAATAAAATATTATCGGGAGAATGTACCTTTCTATCGTTTTTCATTTTAATTTTCCTTTTTTTAAGGCATAATTTTTATACATAAATAATTCCGGCAATTGTTGCAGTTAACAAGGTTGCAAGCAATCCACCAAACATTGCTTTCAGTCCGATTTTTGCAAGAAAATGTTTTTTTTCTGGAGCAATTGTTCCTATACCACCAATTTGAATAGCTATAGAGGCAAAATTTGCAAAACCACAAAGTGCATAGGTTGCAATCACCTGAGAACGTTCTGAAAGTTCTCCCATTATTTCATGAAAATTAGCATAAGCAACAAATTCATTTAAAACAACTTTTACTCCAAGCAGCTCACCAATTTTAAAAACATCCTGCGAAGGAACTCCCATTAACCAGGCAATAGGTGCAAAAACCCAGGAAAGCATAATTTCCAGCGATAACGGTGTGTTAAAAATGAGCATTGAGACCTCATTTATAGCGAAATTGAGCATTGCAATTAAAGCTATAAAAGCAAGCAGCATTGCCGCAACATTTATTGCAAGATATAATCCGTCAGAAGCTCCCTGCGCGGCAGCGTCAATTACATTTGAGTATTTATTTTCTAAAGATATTTTAGCTCCAGCCTTTGTTTTAGATTCTTCTGTTTCCGGAATAAGAAGTTTAGCCATAACAATTGCAGCAGGAGCTGACATAATACTTGCGGCCAGAAGATGGCCGGCATCTACACCCATTCCAACATAAGCAGCCATAACTCCACCCGCAACAGTCGCCATACCACCTGTCATCAGGGTCATTATCTCAGAAGAAGTCATGGATTTTATATATGGTTTTACAACCAGTGGCGCCTCTGTCTGTCCTACAAAAACGTTTGCCGCAACTGCCAGAGATTCGCTACCTGAGGCTTTCATAGTTTTTGTCATTATTTTTGCCATTAACACAACTATTTTCTGCATAATACCAAGATGATAAAGCACCGCCATAAAAGATGAGAAAAATATAATTGTCGGAAGCACATTAAAAGCAAATATATATCCAAAGGAAGAGGTATCTGCAACCAGCGAACCAAACAGAAATTCACTTCCCTCATGTGTAAAGCTTAAAATACGATTTACAACATTCTTAACCCATTCAAAAAATAATTTTCCGGGTGTTGTCCATAAAATAATAATGGCAAATATAAGCTGAAGCCCGATTCCCCATAAAACTAAACGCCAGTTTATGTGTTTTCTGTTGGATGAGAAAGCATATGCTATTCCAAGTAGTACAAAAATTCCTAAAATTGATATAAAATTTTCTAATCCCAAATTCATATTAATTCTTCTCCTTCACCGAATGCTTCAAGATTCTGTTTTTGATATTTTTCTTTTATATTTTCTTTAATTGCTTTTTCCCAGTTCTGTTTATTTATCTGTACAATTTCTGATAAAATTCCAGTTAAAATTGTATTTGCAAATTTAGGGTTTTTAAATTTATTTATTGCTTTTTCATAAGCGTTTACATAATGAATTTTTTGGAATCCGTTTTTTTTGAGGATTTCTGTTATATTTTCAGGATACAAAAACTTGCCGGCCGAAACCGAGATTGGAACAGATTTATTTTTGGAAATAATAAACTCAGTTTTTTCATTACACATATGCAGATATCTCAGAGTTTCAAGTTCTTCCAGAGAAACTAAATAATCTGCCTGATAATCTGGAATAATCGGGGAATAAACTTTTTCTCCGAATCTTATCATACTTGTTACACTCCCTCCTCTCTGTGAAAGACCATGTATTTCGGATTTTTTTACATCAAAGCCTGCCTGAAAAAGTGCAGAAGATATTATTTTACTTGTTGTAATTATTCCCTGTCCGCCAACACCTGCAATTAAAATATTTTTTGTCATTTTATGGCTCCTTTCGGACAAATTTGCATACACACAGAACATGACTGACAAAATTCCGGAAGTATGACAACATCCCCATCATCATTAACTGTTATTGCCGGACAACCGACTTTCAAACAAAGTTTACAGTTAATGCATTTTTCACGCTCAACACTTTTTGGAGTAATTTTTGTTTTCTTTTTAATAAATATACATGGGTTTTTTATAATCAATACCCTTAATTCGTCATTTTTTTCAGAATCAAGTATTTCTTTTTCAATTTGTTTTACATTAAATGAATTTATTGTTTTTACATAAGAAATTCCAATGGCTTTAACAAGTGATTCAATAGAAACATTCTGAACAGAATCGTCTGTTGAAGCTGGATTTATTTGTCCACCAGTCATGGCTGTAATTGAATTATCCAGTATTATAACTGTGGAAAGACCTTTGTTATAATAAGTGTTAATCAAACTATTTATGCCTGTGTGAAAAAATGTTGAATCTCCTATTACACCAACAGCCTTTTCCCCGCCCAGATTAAATCCGTGCGCCATAGATACTGAGGCTCCCATACAAAGAATTGTATCCATTGAAGAAAAAGGCGGAAGAACTCCAAGCCCATAACAGCCAATATCACCTGTAACTGCAATCTTATGTTTAGACAGTAGATAAAAAGGTGCTCTATGAGGGCAGCCCGGACACATCTGTGGAGGTCTTGGCGGCAATTCTGGAAGATCAAGCTCTTTTTTTTCAACTTTTTCATCTAAAATATGTTTTACTTTTACAGGATTAAGCTCATTTATAATAAAGAATTCATCTTTTTTAACTATTTTTTTGGAGCAGAAATTCTGTTTCAAGAAGCTATATAAAAAATCATCATTTTCTTCAACAACAATAATTTTATCAAATTTATCTATAATTTCTGCTATAAAATCCAGCGGTAATGGATAGCTCATTCCCAGTTTTAAAACTGGAGAATCAGGCCCATTTTCCATAACATGATTAAAAGCCATTCCAGATGTAATTATTAAGGATTTATTAGATTTTTTTTCTTCGTTAACAACTTTATTTAAACTTATGTTTGAGGAAAATGTCTGCAGTTCTTTTAGTCTATTTTCTACAACTTCGTGTCTTTTAAGAGCATAAATTGGAATCATTGCACGTTTCTGAGAATTTTTTTTATAAGTTTTTTTTGCAACTTCCTTTCTTTCTTCTGGTAACACTATTGAATGAGTGTGACATATTCTTGTTGTAAGGCGTACAATAACCGGAGTATCGAATTTTTCAGAAATCTCAAATGCCTCTTTAACAAAAATACGGCATTCCTCTGAATCTGACGGTTCAAGCATAGGTAATTTAGCCATATGAGCATAATTTCGATTATCCTGCTCATTCTGTGAGCTGAAAACACCGGGTTCATCTGCCGTTATAATAACAAAACCCGCATTAACGCCTGTATAGGATGAGGTAAAAAAAGGGTCTGCTGCAACATTCAACCCAACCTGTTTCATTGAAACAATAGCTCTTTTCCCCGCAACGGCAGCTCCATAGGCGACTTCATAGGCTACCTTCTCGTTCACACTCCATTCTGAATAAATATCTCTATAATTTTTTATTGCCTCAAGTATTTCGGTTGAGGGCGTTCCTGGATAAGCTGTAGCAGTTTGAACACCGGCTTCCCAGGCACCACGGGCGATTGCCTCGTTTCCTGTTAACAATAAGCTGTTTTTCATGATATACTCCAATTTTTTTTCTTATCTTAAATTGACATCTTAATATTACCACGGCCTAATAAATCATGTAAATGTACGATTCCTTCAAGATTATTTTCATTATCAGTTACGGCCAGTGAAGTTATCTGTTTTTTTTCCATAATTTCAAGGGCATTTGCTATTAAAGTATTTTCATTTATTGTAACAGGGTCTTTAACCATAACTTCTTTAATATTAAGCTCGCATAAATTTTTATTTTTATTTCTTAAAATAACACGTCTTAAATCTCCATCTGTTATAATACCTTTAACTTTATTTTTTTCTACAATTAAAGTGGAGCCCAGACGTTTGGCTGTAATTTCAATGATTGCCTCACCAAGTGAAACATTAACTGATACTTTGGGAACATTATTACCTTTATGCATAACTTCCCTTACAGAGCCAAGCAACTTACGCCCAAGTGTTCCTCCTGGATGAAGCTGTGCAAAGTCCTTTGCCCTGAAATTCTTTAGCTCAGATACTGTAATTGCAAGAGCATCTCCCATTACAAGCTGTGCGGTTGTGGAACAAGTCGGTGCCAGCCCTATAATTCCAGCTTCTTTTTTAACATAGGTATTAAGAAAATAATCTGAATTTCTTGCAAGATAGGAATTCTTATTTCCGGTTATGCCAATAACCCTTATTCCATGAGTTTTAGCATAGGGAAGCATTTTTATTACTTCATCAGTTTCTCCGCTATTTGAGATAGCAAGTAGAATATCCTCTTTTTTAAGCATTCCAAGATCACCATGAATAGCCTCGGCGGGATGCATAAAAAAAGACGGACTTCCTGTTGAAGCTAATGTGGCGGTAATTTTTTTACCAATAAGACCACTTTTGCCCATACCAGTGACAACCACTCTGCCCGCACATTGCAGTATAAGTTCTGTTGCACGTGTAAAATTTGAATCAAGATTATCTATAAGATTATTTATACTTTCTGCCTCAAGTTGAATTATTTCAACAGCCTTCTTCCTTAACATACTTAACCTCTATTTCTTTTTTTATTTCCAGTCAATTATTTTTTCTATTGCTTTTACCTGTTTTAAAATTCCCTCAAGTTTATCTATATTAAGCATATTAGGACCATCACACAGTGCTTTATGTGGATTATCATGAACTTCAACAAAAAGACCATCAACCCCGCAACCGCAGGCAGCCCTTATCAAATGTGGAATGTACTCGCTCATTCCCCCTGTTGATTCTCCTAATCCTCCCGGAAGCTGTAGCGAATGAGTTGCATCAAAAATAACTGGAAAACCATTTGCCCTCATTATTGGAAAAGAACGAAAATCTACTGTCAGATTATTATAACCAAAAGAAGTCCCTCTTTCTGTAATAATAAGATTATCATTTTTTACAGAGCGCGCTTTGTTAATAATTCCGGCCATATTCCAAGGGGCCATGAACTGCCCTTTTTTTATATTTACTGGTTTTCCTGTTTTAGCCGCCTCCACAACAATATCTGTCTGTCTGCATAAAAAGGCGGGAATCTGAATTATATCGGCTACTTCTGAGACTTTTTCAATTTCATCAATATTATGTATATCTGTTAAAACTGATAAATCAAATTGTTTTTTAACCTCATTTAAAATTTTTAAGCCCTCATCTAACCCAGGACCTCGATATCCTGATAATGATGAACGGTTTGCCTTATCATATGAACTTTTAAATACAAACGGTATTTTATTTTCTAAAAAAATTTTTTTTAATTCCCGAGCCATAAACATTACGTGCTCATAACTTTCAATTACACATGGTCCGGCTATAAATAAAATCGGGCTGTTTCCACCTATTGATATTTCATCAGATATTTTTACTTCTCTCACTTTCATTTTTTCCTCCTAAAAACATGAAAACCATAAGAAAAAACTAATATTTATGAGTTATTTCTTTGTTCACCCCATCAAATATAAATCTTAACGGACCATAACACATATATAATAAACCAATCATGGCAAAAAACTCAATATGAAATCTGGTTATTAAAATAAGGGCAATTAATGAAAGAAAAATCAATTTTCGGTTAGCTCTGCCGGCTTTTTTTACTTTTCCGGACGGATAGGGCAGATTACTTACCATAAGCATTGAAACCCATAATGTTATAAAAATAAGCAGTCCATCATTAAATGGTATGCCATACTTAAAGCAGAACAGAACATAACTGGCAATTATCCCAGCTGCCCCCGGCAACGGCATTCCCTTAAAACTATCTTCTTTTTTAGAATCAATATTAAACCTGGCAAGTCTTAAACCACCACATAAGACAACTGAAAATGCAATTACAAATGAAAAGGGAGATAAAACTAAATTTTGAACCATAAGAAAATAAATCAAAAAGGCTGGCGCCACTCCAAAAGAAACCATATCTGCAAGCGAATCATACTCCTGACCAAACTTAGTTTCTTTTTTGGTTAGTCTTGCCACTCTGCCGTCCAGTGCGTCCATAAAAATTGCAAAAATTATCAACCATGCTGCACCTTTGATATTGTTTAATGAAACATTAATTATTGCAAGAAATCCTGCCATCAAGCTTAATGAAGTTAACACGCTTGGTATAATCCATAAAATTTTTTTCATTTTAAAATTTCCCCTAAGATACTTAAACCGGCTTTAACCTTATCCCCTTCCCTTACAGTAACTTTTACATTTGTCGGAATAATTACGTCAAGCCTTGAGCCAAATTGTATAAGACCAAGGTAGTCTCCCTGTAAAACAGATTCATTTTTTTTTAAAAAACATTTTATTCTACGGGCAATAAGTCCGGCTACCTGAGTAACAGTTACTTTAATATCACCTTCAAGCTCTATTCTATTTCTTTCGTTTTTAAAAGAAGCTTCATCTTTACCGGCATTCATAAATTTTCCTGTTGAATAAGTTATATTAATAACTTCAGCATTAAGGGGGACTCGATTTATATGAACGTTAAAAATATTCATGAAAATACTTATTTTTTTCGCTTCATTACCTACGAATTCGTCTTTTATATCGGTTATACCAACAATTTTACCGTCAGCCGGTGAATATATTCTGTTTTTATCAATAAATATTTTTCTTTCGGGGTTTCTGAAAAAATATAAAGAGAAGAAGGCACAAAAAGCCAGCAAGACTGATATTATAATCAAAAAATTTGAAATGAGACGCTCTGTTTCAAAATAATTTTTTATAAATATTAAGATGGCAGATATTAAAATAAAAAAAAGGAAGAATTTCCAAGCTTCTGATGCTATAAAACCAATTTTTCTCATTTATATATTTCCTTTTATTTCAGACTTTTATTTTCTAAACTAAAATCATTTATAATTATCACACAGTAAGTGAAATAAATCAATTTTTAAAATAATTTTTTACGGTTTTGAGATTAATTAAATTTTTAAAAAATTTTTTTGCTCCCCTTATTTTATACGGCGTAAAAAAACAGCTTTTTCTTTCTTTTTCAGTTTGATTAATATATTCGAGTACCTCTTTGTAGTCACTTTCAATATCATTATTTTCTTTTTCTTTTTTGAATACACTGGAAACCTTTTCATTGCCATAAATAAGCTTAAAACCGTGCTGATTTAAAAGGTTTTTTAAAGTTCGCAGTGTAAAATGATATACATGTGCAATATGCAGACTTTTTAAAAAATCATATTCATAGTAATTATTTTTTAAATTTTTAACACCTGGTACCTCAATATAAAGTAATCCATCTTCTTTAAGCTTTTTTTGGACACTTTCGAGTTCAAGATTAATATCCTCAATATGTTCAATAACATGAGAGTAAATTATTAAATCAGGTTTTTTTTCTAATTTTAAATCCTGCAGAGTTCCTGTATGAAGATTAAGATTAAATTTTTTAACCCCGTATTCAACAAACTTCTTACCGGGGTCAATGCCACAGATTTCGCATCCTTTATCTTTAAAATACTTTAGAATTCCCCCTGCACCGCAGCCAACTTCAAGTACAAATAATTTTTTTTCTTTTTTTATTAAATTATTTTTTTCTAAATATGTATAAATTTCTTCGCCGTGTTGATACTGCCTGGAAAAAAATATTTTATCCGGATTTTTAATTCCCATATAAAGTTTTCTATATTCATAAAGATAAAACTTATTATAATCTGGTTGATTCATTCGCGGATTAATCTGTATAAAACCACAGTTTCTGCAGATAACTGACGCGCTGGAAAAACCAAATCTGTCTTTATAAGAAAGAGTTTCAAAATCCATTTGATTACATAAAGCACAACTTTTCTTGTTTAAATTATATTCTCCTGAATAAATTTTTTCTTCGACCTGATTTTTTGTTTTTTTCTGAAGTCGATTTAATCTTTTTACAGGTTTTCCATCATTTTTATATCTCAAATTTATCATATAAAACTCCTCGATAACTCTAAATAAAAAAATTTACTTTGTAAGTTTTTCCTTAACAAGTTTAAAAAAGTTGAAAGTACCAAAATTAACTACCATAAGCTTAACAGCATTCTTGGTAACTAAAACACTTTTATTCTGATTAATTTTTTTCATTACCTGTCCGTCAACTGATAAAACTCCCTTTTTAGAACGGCTGCCTCCAAAATTCAGCCTTACCTTATCCTCGCTTCGGCATACAAGGGTTCTTGTGTGTAGATTATGGGGACATATAGGGGTAATTAATATTCCCTCAAGCTCCGGTGTGAGAACAGGTCCACCTGCCGATAAGTTATAGGCAGTAGATCCTGTGGGTGTGGATAAAATAATACCATCCCCGTTAAAAGTTTCTACATTGTTTTCATTTATATCAATATCCACCTTAAGCATTCTTCCCAGAGAGCCTCTGGTTAAAACAACATCATTTATTGCAAAAAATGTGTCTAAGATTTGTTTTTTGTCTGAAACATCAACCTTTAACACAAGTCTATCCTGAATAGTATACTCTTTTTTGAAAATTTTATTGAAATAAAATTCAAAATTCTGGGGGGATATTTCGTTTAAAAAGCCTACTCTTCCAGCGTTAACGCCAGCAATAGGCATTTGGAGTCTTACAGCCTCTCTTGCAAATAATAAAAAGGTTCCGTCCCCGCCAATTGATATAATCAGGCCGTTTTTTTTTCTTATCATTGAGTGAAGGTTTGTTTCAGCCTCAATAAGTTTGTTTATGTAATTATTACTGTTTAACCATTGACTGATTTTTTCCCCTATTTCAAGGGCGTTATTTTTTCTACGGCTATAACATATATAAAAAAAATTATAGTTGTTTTTTAAGTTCTTCAATTTTCTTCTCCATTTCTTTTCTATTATCCCCGGTTTTATTTTTAATAATATAGAATAAATACTCAATATTTTTGGATTTTGCACCTCTTATTGCAGAAGGTGTAATGTCTACAATAAAATCATTTTTTTTTGAAAAAAAATTTAACATTTTGTTTAAAACAAAAAAATGGGTTTCTGGATTTCTTACTTTCCCTTTTTTTTCAATCATTTCTTTTTCAGCCTCAAACTGAGGTTTAACAAGAAAAACAAACTCCCCACCGTCATAAACATATTTTCTTAAATTTTCATATACACGTGTGATTGAAATAAAGGATAAATCCGCCGTGATAATATCTATTTTTCCATAAAGATTTTCTTCGTTTAAATATCTAACGTTAGTTTTTTCAATGTTAACAACTTCAGGAGAATTTCTGAGTTTATAATGAAGCTGACCATATCCTACATCAACAGCATATACTTTTTTAATTCCATTTTGAATCATATAATCAGTAAAACCGCCTGTTGACGCGCCGGCATCCATAGCTGTTTTATTTTTAAAATTTAATCCAAAATACTCATGTGCTTTTTTTAATTTAAGTGCCCCGCGGCTCACATAGGGAAATCTTTCCTTAATCTCAATTTTTATATCTCCCCGAAATTTTTCGCCCGCCTTTACAAGTTTTTTTTTATCGGAAAAAACCCTTCCCGCAAGTATAGAGGCTTTAGCCTGACTTCTGGAGTCAAAAAAGCCCCTGTCAACAAGGATTTGATCCAGTCTATTTTTCATTAACTACTTCCCGGATATATGCTTTTACAGCCTCTTTAGAAAAACCGTAATTATCTCTTAAAATCGCCTGAGTCCCATGAGGAATAAATTCATCAGGCAATCCTTTCAGATAAACCCTGGGGGCTTTTTTAAATTCAGAAACAGCTTCTGCAACGGCCGAACCCAGCCCTCCTATTTTTGAGTTTTCTTCAAAAACAACAATTTTTTCATACTTCTGGCTTATTTTTTGTATTGTTTCAATATCAAGAGGTTTTATAAATTTAAAATCATAAACACCATAATCATCATCTTTTAAAGCATCGTATACATTATTTGAAATATATCCAGTTGAAATCACGCATAATTTTTTACCATCTTTTAGTCTTTCTGCCTTGAAATCAAGCATTTTTCTTTTTCTTTCCTCAACGATTTCTGCCACACCTCTTGGATATCTTATTGCAAAAGGTTTTCCGGCGTTAACAGCAGTATAAATCATATCTTTGAGTTCTTCGGAGTTTCTTGGCGAGCCAACTATTAGTCCCGGTATAAATCTTAAAAAAGACAGGTCAAAATTACCATGATGTGTAGGACCGTCCTCCCCGACAATTCCGGCCCGGTCAAGCAGAAAAATAACAGGTAGTTTCTGTAACGCTACATCATGAATAATCTGATCAACACTTCTCTGTAAAAAAGTTGAATAAATCGATACAAATGGTATTAATCCCTGTGATGCCATTGCTGCGGCAAAAGTTGGAGCGTGTTCTTCAGATATTCCAATATCAAAAAATCTTTCTGGAAAATTTTCTGCAAAATCTTTTGTACCAGTACCATCAGGCATAGCTGCAGAAATTACATTAATTTTTTCATTTTCTCTTCCCAGTTGAACTAGATAATCACTTACAATATTTGTGTAACTTTTCTTTTTTGACTTTATTATTTTACCCGTATCAATATCAAAACGTCCGACTCCATGAAAGCTGGAAGGCTTTTTTTCAGCCCATACATAACCCTTACCTTTCCTGGTAACTGTATGAACAATTTTTAAGCCCGGCATTTTAAAAACTCTTTTAAGTGTATCGTTTAACTCTACAATATCATGACCGTCTATTGGACCATAATAATCCCAGCCAAGCTGAGTAAAAAAAGCTCCGGGCTCTATAACAGTTTTTACTCCCTTTGAAACTCTGTCAAGCACACTTATCATATTTTTGCCTATTGAAGGTATTTTAGAAACCATATATTCAACATCATCACGCAGCTTAGTATATACAGGTTCGCTTCTCAGCCTGTTAAAATACTTTGATAATGCTCCAACATTTGGAGAAATAGACATTTCATTATCATTTAATATTACTGTTATATCTAATCCCTCAATATGCGCAGCCTGATTCATTGCCTCAAAAGGCATTCCCGAAGAAATTGAACCATCTCCAATTATTGATACGATTTTATGTTGTTTGTTTTTTTGTTTAGCAGCAACTGCATAACCTAAAGCAGCAGAAATTGATGTTGAAGAATGACCTACTCCAAAAGCATCATGAGGGCTTTCTGACATTTTCGGAAATCCTGAAATACCGCCAAACTGTCTTAAAGTCGAAAACTCATTTAAACGACCGGTAAGTATTTTATGTGCATATGCCTGATGACCAACATCCCATATCAGTTTATCTTCTGGAGTTTGAAGTAATTTATGACATATAACGGCAATTTCAACTGCGCCAAGGCTAGAGGCCAGATGCCCTCCTGTTTCACTTACAACATTAATTATATATTTTCTTATTATATGACATAAAGTTTCAAGCTCTTCTCTATCCAGGTTTTTAAGATTTTCTGATAAACTTTTAATTTCCTCAAGCAACATTTTCATCCTCCCGGCCGAATTTTTTAATTTTTTTTAGAATACATACACTTACTGCCTTAATACCTTCCTCTCTTCCGGTGAAACCCAAATACTCTTCTGTTGTAGCTTTTATACCAAGCAATCCCTCTGGTATATCTAATACATCACTCATTTTTTTATTCATTGCATCAATAAACGGCGCTATTTTAGGTTTCTGAAGTATTAAAACTGTATCAATATTTCCCACTTGATATCCTTTTTTTTTAATAATCTGCATACATTTTTTAAGAAGAATGCATGAATCAATATCTTTAAAACTGTTATCTGTGTCAGGGAAATATTTACCAATATCTCCAAGGGCAAGTGCGCCAAGCATCGAATCCATAACAGCATGAATCAGCACATCAGCATCCGAATGTCCATCAAGCCCTTTTTCATGTGGTATTTCAACACCGCCCAGTATTAATTTACGATTATCACAAAACCGGTGAACATCATAACCAATACCTATTCGCATATTAATAATCCCTCTTGTAAATAAAATCAACAAGGTGATAAAAATTTTCAGAAGCTTTTAATTCCTGTAGATTTTTTTTGGTATTCTGATATACTTCCTCTGCTATTTTTTTTGTTTTGGATAAACCATAAAGTGTTACATAGGTATTTTTTTGGTTTTTAGCATCTTTCCCCGGGGTTTTTCCCAGTTTTGCAGCCTCTCCTGTAACATCAAGCATATCATCAGTAATCTGAAAAAGCATTCCAATATTATTTCCAAGAATATCAATCTTATTAATTAAATCCTCATCTGCTCCCGCAATAATAGCCGGTATTCTGCAGCTTAATGTAATAAGTCTTCCAGTTTTTAACTCGTGAATAAACTGTAGTTCTTTTTCATCCGCCTTTTTATTCTCAAGTAGAATATCAGCAGTCTGCCCCCCTACCATACCCTTATAACCAGAGGCAAAAGAAAATTCTTTCAGAATTCTAATAAAATCTTTATAATCTACAAAAGGGCTGACATCGCTTAAAACATCAAAAGCCTCAGTAATTAAGGCGTCGCCAGAAAGTACGGCGATACCCTCACCATAAACTTTGTGATTAGTGGGTTTTCCCCTTCTTAAATCATCATCATCCATTGCGGGTAAGTCATCATGTATAAGAGAATATGTATGAACCATTTCAACAGCACAGGCAAATGGAAGCACTTTTTTCCACTGCAGATTAAAAATATCTGCGCTTAAATATGCCAGAGCCGGTCTTACTCTTTTTCCACCGGCAAAAAGTGAATACTCCATAGCCTCAATTATTCTGGAGGCTGGATTATTTACGGTGGGAAAATATGTTTTTAATCCCTCGTCTGTATATTCAACAGCTTTTTTCAAATAAATTTTTAAATTATCATTCATTTTTTAATTTCCTCTTCTTTATCTTTACCAAGTATTTTATAAATTTTTCCCTCTGCCTCATTTAATTTTTTTTCACAATAATTTAAAAGTTCTGAACCTTTTTTGAACTTCTCTACACAGTCTTCAAGTCCGATTTCTCCCTCTTCAAAATCCTGTGCAATCTCTTCAAGCTGCGCGAGAGCCTCTTCAAATTTTGTTTCCTTTTTTTTTGCCATAAATAACTCCTTTTAAAAACTCCAGTCAGGTTGTAATAGCTGGTTATGCTGAAATTCAAGCCTGCTTCCTGTAATTAAATCAATTTCTTCTTCCCCCATATAGGCCAGCAGCCTTATTCGTATGTAAATTATTCTGTCCTGTCTCTCTGTATCTGTATAATCCGGACTGTAAACTTCTGCAAAATTTTCTTCACGGTCTTTTATAAATGGTGTAAATAGAGGTACGTCCTCGTTGTTTTTAACGTTTATTTTATCTACCTCTAGAATCACCCTTTCGCTATGACCCTCTATCCGGATAAGCTGCCCCTCACGTCTGTCAAGATAATATGTTATATTAGAAAAATTTTCTCTTCCATAACCTGTAATATCTTCTGAACCAAGGGCATGCATTCTAAATCTTATCATATCATGAGTCATTTCTTCAATTTCATTTATGCGAGTGATTTCCTCGGTCATAAGATTTACCACTCCTCGCAAATCAGAAACAAGCTGTGAACGCTGAGTTCCTCTGAAAAAATATCGATGGCTCATCATATAAAAACCAAACACAGCAAAAAGCACGAATGTGCTGATACCAACAGCAACCATAACTTCCACAAAAGTAAATGCATGTTTTCTAAAAAATTTCATCTGTAATCCGACCTCAAAGTAATTAATTCAACTGCTAAATTATCCTCAAAAAATACTTTTACACATATTTTTCTCATATCTATTGAGCTGTCTGATTTATAATTTTCAACTATTGTATATCTTCTATAATTCTCATACATCTCTGGATATAACTCGTAATCAATCAAAACTTCGCTGGATTCATAAATTGATTTAAACCTGCTGAAAATTCTGGGATACTGCTGTGAATTTTTCTCTGTCCAAATATCGTTAAAATGTTTATAAAAAAGGGTTAAATCATCGGCAGCACCGCGAAAATCAGAATGTATTGTATCCCGGTATATATCCCTGTATATATAAAAATCCTCATCCAGCTCTCCAAAAGGTACAAGTTTAAGCTGTTCTATTCTTTCACGGGCTAGATTTAAGGCTATTAAATCATCTCTAGCATCCAGTGTGTATTGGGTACCTGTGAGAAAAATAGCAAAAAAAGGGGTTGATATAATTCCTATTAAACCAACAGTTGCTACAACCTCTATTAAAGTAAACGCTTTTATTCTATTTAAATTAAAAAACTTTAAGTTCATTTTATACTTCAATATACTCCATACCAGTTATTAAAAAAAAGAGAAACAAAAAAATCTGAACCAAAATAAAGAGTTGTTAAGCAGGCGGCCGCTATGTATGGTCCAAAAGGAATATAATCTTTTCTTCCCTTAATACGTGTTAAAATTAGAAAAATACCAATAACAGCACCATAAAGAAACGAAAGTCCTAAAACCACGGCCGTAAATTTAAGCCCGAACATACTTCCGATAGCTGCCATCAGTTTAATATCACCGCCACCCATACCTCCGTCGAATACAAAGGCAATTAAAAATAAAAATCCACCCCCAAGTAAAATTCCCAGCAGAGGATCATAGAGTTCAAGAGTATAACCTAAAGCCTGTTTAAGTTTTGTTCCGGTGAAAAAAAACAATAATAAATTTGCAAATAATCCAGTTATTATTGCTCCTACAGATAACCCATCGGGAATTATCAGGTAATCCAGGTCAATAAAAGTAATTACTATCATATAGGATATTACAATAAAAGCCAGAACAGAAAGCGGTGTAAAATAAAAATTATAAAAAAACAGGGCAAACAAAAATGCTGTAATCAGCTCAACAAAAGAATATCTAAAGCTTACTGGTATGCCACAGTATCTACATAATCCACCGGAAAAGAAATGGCTTAAAACAGGAAAAAGGTCTTTAACCTGTAAAAACGTTCCACAGTTATAACAATGTGAACGTGGAACGACTATTGACTTACCGTTTGGTATTCTGTAAATACAAACATTTATAAAACTTCCAAACAATAATCCAAAGATGAATATAATAAAACTAAAAAAGATTCTTTCCATATATAATAGAATATATATGAAAAACATAAAAACTACAAGAGGTAAAATCAGCAATTCTAAATGAAAATTGTCCATTGTCTAAATATTTTTATTATGTTATAATAAAAATATGATTAAAAAAATTTTTGTTTTCTTTTTTTTGTTTTTTGTTTTAGTTTCAATTTTAAAAGCTGATTCAAATCCTACCCACAGGGTACATCTTGTTGATGGTTCTGTTATTAATGTTAGACTGATTGAATTTAAAGAAGAAACTTACCTTTTTTATTCTTCTATTCTAGGCAATATAAGCATAACCGATGATTTAATTTCAAAATTAGAAAGTATTAAAGGTAAAAAACAATCTAATTCTAAAAAGAAACAATCTATTCCTGATATTTCCGGTTTGCAGTCTCAAATAATGTCTGATTTAAGCATGGAAGACCTCGAAGGTCTGATGTCAAATGAGGCTGTTGAACAGATACTTAATGATCCTGAAATTATGGGTATTATTATGAGCGGTGATTATGAAAAATTATACGAAAATGAAAAATTCATGGGTTTTATGAAATCAGGTGAAATTAAGGAATTATTAAATTTATTCGAGCGTTAAATCCAGCTCATTTATCCATGAATCCTTTGCAACTTCGTCCGTTTCTCCTATTTCTTCGACTTCAAGATTCAGCTCTTTATAATCTTTTATATCATCAAAAAGAAGTTGCGCTTTCTTAACTATCAGGGGTTCAATCTTTTTTTTATGAAGTATAACCTGTGAAATATATTCACGGGCCTGCTCAATATCACCAAGTTTATAGTAAAGCAATCCTATAAGATAAAAAATACCATATTCAGAAAGTTTACCGAAATTTGGTGAATATTCTTTTTTAAGAGCATGAACATAATCCCTTACTGCTTTCTGCAGAAACGGCTTTTCCTCAGAAAAGGGTTTTTCCTCATTTCTTATTATCCACGCTATGCGCATAAAACAGGAGGCAGAAAACCCACGGCTCAATTTTCTGATTTTATAACATAATGTACTTAAAAGAAGACTTTTAATTGCTGACTCTGCCGTTCTTGATGCTGTAAAATCAGTGTTTCCTGCAATTTTTTTAAAAAAGGGATGATGTTTTAAAACTCGAACTTTAAGTTCTGGGATAATTTTAAAGTATTCCTTCTCTTTGTTTCCTGAATAAAGACATTTAGGACAAGTCCAGGTTGAATATAATAGTGGATTAATATCTTTTGAATATTTTCTGCCTAAATCATCATAATTTTCAATCACTCTTACCCGGCTGGTTCTAATCATTTCAACATTGAAATTTTTTGTACAGACAGGACATTGTACTTCCTTGGGCCAGGTTGCCGGAACTTTTTTTTTGTCTTTTAAACTCATTACTGCACAACTCCAAATCTATTTAATGGCCAGAACCTCAATATTGCACGGGATTCAATATAATCCTCATGTAAAAATCCTACTTTGTCTTCATCTTCCCAGTATCCAGGAACCATTTCATGAATTTCAATATTCCAGCTTCTTGAATCCTTACTATTATTTCTATTATCACCCATGAAAAAATAATGGTTTTCAGGTACAGTTACAGGGCCAAAACGCCCTCTCATTCTCTCTTTCAAATAAGGTTCCTCAACAGGTTCATCGTTTAAATAAAGAGTTCCATCTCTTATTTCAACTTTATCCCCACCTTTGGCAATCAATCTTTTAATTAACCTGATTCTGGGATCAACTGGATAAACAAATATAACCATTTCGCCTATTTTAGGTTCTCTAAACAAAAAGTCAAAACGGGTGCCTATTAGTCTATCCCCGACATTAAGAGTATTTTCCATAGAGCCCGTTGGTATTAAAAAAGTTGCAATAATATAACTTCTGATAAACATGGCAAGTAAAAATGCAATTAAAAGAGTTTCTAAATTATCCGCACAAAAACGCGACATTTTTTCGCGGGATTCAAAAGAAGAAAACATGCGATAAAAGAAATTATAAAAATGTTTTCTTAAAAACTTTGTGGGGTTTAAAAGCATTTGAAACATATAATTATGCGCCCAAGGTAAAATTAATCATAATTTCAATTTCTTCTTCATCTATAGTTGTCGAATGTGATAACTCGCTTAAAATAAGTTTATAAGCTTTGGTATAAAGCTCTTCATCTGTATAGGACAACATTTTTTCGCATCTTCTATCATAAAGCATTTTTAAAACCTGAGAAACCTGATAAATATTACCCGATTGTACCATCTCAAGCCTTTTAGCATACTGTCTATTCCAGTATCCGCCCTCAACTTCAAGGTCATGGGTCTGGGACAAAATCTGCATTATTTTTTTAAACTCTGTATTCTGTGAAAGCTTTCTGAGGCCGATTTCAGAGGAATTTCTAATAGGTATTAAAATTTCCTGCAACTTATCCATTTTAGGCTGGATAACATAATATTTTTCTTTTCTTCCAAAAACCTTTTTTTCAATAATGTCCTTAATAATTGAAACTCCGTGAATTGGATGAATAACCATTTCTTCCTTGTTAAATCTGCAATGATTTTTCATACCCATCATAAATAATCAACCTTCCTTAGTATTGGTTTTATTATACTCCCATAATTAAATCAGCTTATTTCTTTTTTTAGCTCAAGGGCCATTTCATTGTCTGGAAAGAATTTAAGTTCTTCTTCTAAATACTTTCTGGCCTCTTCTATATTATCCAGTGTTTTATAACCATATGCAAGGTTATAATTTACCATTGGATAATCTTTTTTGTTTTCCCTGATTTTCTTTAAAACCTCAATTGCTTCCTCAACTTTATCATTATTATCATAACATATTGCAAGGCTCATTGCAAGTTCATTATCCTCAGAATCGGATTTATAAGCTTTTTCATAATAAGTTTCTGCCTCGTTAAAATCACCTAGAACCATACATGATTCACCAAGCTTTTTATAAGCCTCAGTCATATCAGGCGCAAGCTTTACTGTTATTTTAAATTCCTGTCTTGCGCGAAAGTAATCTTTTTTTATCATATACATCTGACCTAATCGAAAATGAGTAATAGGACTTTTCTTTTTCATTAAACTCTCCCTGCTTTTAAATATTTTACCATATTTATAATATTTCCACGATATCTAAAATCAACTTCATCCATTATTTCTTTTATTAAATGCAAGCCCCGACCTGTCGCACTGAAAACATCAAGCTCATTAATAGTTTTTATAGAACTTACATTAAAACCTTGACCTTCATCCTCAACCTTAAGTTCTATTTTATACCCATAATAATGAATTCTGACTTTTATTACTTTTTTATTATCAAATTTGTTTCCATGTCTGTAAGCATTTAAAAGAGCCTCATCAAGAACAAGTTTATAGTATATAAGCTCACTTTCAGAAATAATACCTGATAAATATTTTATTATTTTATCCAGGCATTGTCTAATAAAAAATGGGGATTTAAATATTTTTACATTCAGTTCATAAATAATTTTCTCGCGATTTGTAAAATAGTTTTGAATACTATTAAAAAAATCTGCGCTTATATCATTAAGTTTAAAATCCGGCATGAGACCCGGTTTTAATTGTTTGATACCGGTAAAAACAAATGGGTACCGGTTAATAATTCTAACAGGCTTGAATTTTTGAATATTTTCAATATTTTGAAGTAAAAAAATCACTTTCTTATCTGTTTTGTCATCAATACTAAAATTATCAATATTTTCTATTTTACAGGATAAATCAAGTTCAGGTATTTTATCCATATCTTTAACAATAATAAAGTCATTCATATATTAAATTTTTCCAATAAGCCTTTTAACCTTAAATAACAAAATATTATTATCAAAAGGTTTAGTTAAAAAATCTGCAGCACCGACCTTTTTAAACTTTTTATCAATTTCTGAAACGTCCTGTCCAGTAATTAAAATTATTGGAAGATGTCTTAATTCAGAACTGTTTTTACAATATTCACAGAGTTGGTACCCGTCCATATGCTCCATACTGATATCCATAATAATTAAATCAGGCTTCTGGCTTCCAATAACTCTTAGGCCCTCTAGACCTTCTGAAGCCTCAAAAATAATGTAATCATCCTGAAGAAGCTCTTTGATTAAAACCCTTATATCTTCATTATCATCTACTATAAGGATTTTCTTTTTCTGATTAAGTTTATTGACGTTCTGCTGATTTTCAATCCACTTATCAATTATTTCTTTTTCAAATCTCCATTTTCGACCGATTTTCGAAGCTGGTATTTTTCCCTGTTGAGCGAGTTTGTAGGCACAGTCACGGCTTATTCTCAGATAAGCACTGAGTTCATCAATAGTAAAGAAGGATTTATTCATTTTTTGTCCCCGCATTCTTTGTAATGTTATTTTTATTATATCATTTTTTTTTAAAAAATCAAACCATTAATTGAATTGTTTTTTTTTCATAAAAAAGACAAAAGGGACATAAACGAAATTGAAATTTTTTTAAAGCTCTTCCCCTTCAAAAAACTCAATTAATTCAAGACTGTTTAGACTATCTAAAGGGTTTTTATGATAATATTCTTTCTTAAAAGGTTCAAACTGCTCAGTTTCTATAAAACCATCAATTTTTTTCAATAAATTATCCTTCTTTGAAAATTCAACCTTCTGACCTCTTGATAGATAATCCCGGGCAAATGAAGTTTCAATATTTAAAATACCACTTTTTAATTCAAGAAAACCTCTATCCCCGTCCAGTTGAATATAAAATTCAGTTCCAACAATATGAACGTCAAGAAAATCAGCGGCTTTAACAAAAGAGGGCCCTCCAGAAAAAATATTATATTCGGCCCGCCCGCTGTAATGATTTATCTTATTATTATCAAAAGCAAGCTCAGAGTTGGGGAAAACTTCTACACTTGAGCCATTCTGAGAGATAATTTCAACTCTGGAGTGATTATCTGTTTTAACTTTTATCTTACTTTCCTCAAAAAAATTATCGTTATCAACACGATTATTATTTATTAGAATTTCAGGTTCTCCACTTAAAACAACTGCTCTGTATAAAATTGAATCATCTGTTTGTTTTTTTTGTACATAAACACTTTCTGAAGGAGAATGCCAGGTAAAAAAAAGAATAATAACAATCAGCACAAAAGCACCCTGAAAAGCCCTTTTAATTAATAAAGGATTAAATAAATCATGAAATGAATAATTTTTTACGGGAGAAATATTTTTCATTACATAATTAATTGTTTTTTCCTGAGGTTCCCTGAAAGTTTTTGTTCTTATGTAACTTCCAACCTTTTTAAGCTTATCATCAACTAAACTATCCTGATATATTCTGCATTCTGTGCAAACTTCAATATGTTTTTTTACGTTTTCATCAATATTATTTTTTTTCAGCTTTTTTTTAACTTCTTTACAACTAATCATATTTCTCCCCCCTTTTTTCAGGGATGGCCTGAATTAACTTTTCGCGTGCCCTGTGAATTCTAATTTTTACAGTACCAAGGGGCAACTGCAGTATCTGGCTTATTTCTTCATAACTTAAATCTTCAATATATCTTAAAATTAATATTTCAGCATATTTAGGCTTTAAAGTATATATTTTCTTTACAACTTCCCGGACTTCTTCCCTGTTCATCGCCTCTTTTTCGGGACCTGTTTCATCAGCCGAGAGAAAAAATTCAAGGTCATGCATTGAGACAAAATTAATCTTTTTTTCTTTTTTTACGTAATCATAAAAGCAGTTTCTTGCAATCATATAAAGCCAGTTTTTTAATCCCCTGCTATTATCCCATTTATTCAGGTATCTGTAGGCTTTAATAAATGCCTGCTGAAGAATATCTTCTGCCAGCGCTTCGTTTAAACACATTCTATATAAAAAACTGTAAAGTCTTTTACTGTATATGTCCATTATTTTTTCAAACTGCGAAGAATCACCTTCAAGTATTTTTTTTACAATTTCGGCTTCGTTTTCTTTAATGTTCATAGACTAATACCATAAGATTTAATAAATTGTTTCCAGTGGTCTTGAAAAAATTAAAACTTCCATGGACTCTTCTCCGGAATAAACTCTACATTTGAAAATATTATTATCAAATTCAATTGATATATCATCAATATTTTTATATCTATTTTTAACTTTACCGTTTACTTTTCTGACAACTTCATTATTCTTTTTTTCATAAATAATAAAGGCTTCTTCGGGCCTGTCTATTTGTTTTCCGTGTTTAAGTCTATAAAATTGATACTGCTCATTATTAAACTTAAAACCTGAAGTATATATTTTCAGATCCTGTCTTAAATAGTGTTCTAAAAGCTGAAAAGTTTTAGTGATATCCGAAAACTTAACTTTTTCAAGCTGTTCTTTCTGTAAATTATTATATATAAAATAAACCTGCCCCAGTATTAAAAAAACAATGCTAACCGAAATTATAAGTTCTACAAGAGTAATGCCGGCCTTAATTTTTATTTTAAAAAAACTATTAAATAAATTCATATTAATATATTATAAGATATTTTTATTAAATTCGCAAAATATTCAACAATTCTAAATGAATTTTAATCTCTGGCTCTCATCGGCTCCTTATTTCTCGCTAAGAAAACATTTGATTTAACCAAATTTTAATAGTACAATATAATTAAAATACTTTCTCTGCTGAATAATAAATATTTAACAGAGCAGGTTAAAATTAATATTTGGGGGACTGTGATGATTTCAAAAATCGATGAAATAGCTGAACTGGATAATGAGTCCATAAAATCTGTTCTAGCCTTTATTGAACCTGAAAAAATTGCTGCAATACTTCAATTCTGTGATAACTCAACTTTAAAAAACAAGATGGAATCAAACTTAAGCGATGAAACTAGAAAGAAAATTAAACTTCAAACTAGCTCGTTTAAAAACAGTACTGTGGATAAAGAAGAAATTAAAAAAAATTTCATCGCTATTGTTAACAGAGTTTTAAACTTCAGATAAAGGTTTTAATGCCAGATTTTCAATATTATTATCGTAATATGAAACTGGTATTATATTTGTTAAATTTTTTTGTACCGCCAGTTCAATAAGATAAGGTGCACCAAATATCAACTGTCCCTTTACTACAACTTCTGAGTTAGTAACCTTTAAAAATTTTTTATTAAAATCAACTTTTTTTTGAGTTAAATATTCATTTAAGGCCTCGGCAAAAACTAAATCTTCCTCAGAGGCAAACTTTCTGCTCATTGCAAGTAATATGGTAAAATCTGTTACGTTTTCCAAAACATAATCTGCAACCGCCTGGAAATTAATAAAACTGGCTATAATATGCTTTTTTGCTTTTTTGCTTTCAATAATCCTCTTTGTGCCGTTGGCACTTATATAAATTACAGTTTTTCCCTGGATATTTTCCAGAAAGGAATCAAAACTTTCTTTATTAAAAATATCAACATTAAAATTGCTGCTGTATTCACCGGCAAAATCCCCTGCAAGTAAAAAGTGCGGGAACTTTTTTTTAAAAAAAAGTGCCTCTTCCATATTTTCAACAGGAATTACTTTTTCTGCCCCTTTTGCCATAAAATAACAAATTACAGTTGTTGCACAAATAATATCAACAACAACAACATTTCCCCTGGCATTTACTGATTCTTTTTCTCCTTTATAAACACTAAGCATTATAACCCCTTTTTTGAAAGCACAAAAATCTGATTCATTTTTACCATATCTGGAAGAAATTTTTCAAGCTTTTTCTCAAATATAAATCCAAAAGGCGTAATCATAAACTTTCTGCTGTTAATAATTTTTAAATTAACCCCGGCACATATTTTTTTCAGTTTTTTCAAGTTCAAAGGATTATGAAAGTGGCTTTCTTCTATATTTTTTAAAAAAGAGGCAATCTTTTCAAATTTAGGGTCCGGCATTGTAACAATAATAATGCCTCCTGCTCTTAATAACTTTTTTAATGTTAAAAGTACTTTTTCAGGATTCTGAATATGCTCAAGGACTGCGGTCATTACAATAACATCAAAAGTTGGTGTTTTTTTAAAGGGCATATAATTAATATCACCGCATATAAAATCATGTTTGGAGTTTAAAGGAATCTGATTTAAACTGTACTCAATACCTGTATAAATAATTCTGTATGCCGGCAGAAATTTATAAAAATAATTCAGCATACTACCATCTGCACAACCAGCATCCAACAGCCTTATTGTAGTTGTAGAAGTATTTTTTTTTATTTCAAGACTTGATTCATAAGCTCTCCTAATAAGTCGATATTTCCATGAAAGCTTTTTTTTCCTTTTATTTGAGTAATCCTGATTTAAAATTCCGTCCATTTAAAAATTTTAACATAAAAAAAAGGTCCGTCAACAAACGGACCCTCATTTTTATTTTTTGCTAAACTCAAGCTTGAATTTATTTTTAATTCATAAAACTAAAAAGGTAAATCGCATCCACCATCATCACAATCATCATCAGGTGGTATTGGTAAATCGCATCCACCATCATCACA
>JBNJGP010000009.1:0-2052 GCA_051747805.1 Candidatus Muiribacteriota bacterium | reverse complement strand
GGTAAATCGCATCCACCATCATCACAATCATCATCAGGTGGTATTGGTAAATCGCATCCACCATCATCACAGTCATCATCAGGTGGTATTGGTAAATCGCATCCACCATCATCACAGTCATCTGCAATAGCGGTTACAGGTGTCATAAATACTGAAACTAACATCAGTACAAGTAACAACGTAAAAAATCTTTTCATACTTCCTCCTCAATAAATGTATCTTCTATTCTTTAAATAGAATTTCTAATTTAAATTTTAATAGAATTCCTACTATTTTGCAAGTATTTTTTTCAAAACAAAATTTTCAATAATTTCAGGTGTTATAATTCCTTTAAATTCATTATCCTCATTAATAATACAAACTATTTTAACGTTTTTATCTTCAAAAATCAACTTGGCCCCGTTTAGTGTGTCAGAACTTTTCAATAACGGAACTTCAATAAAATCTGATTCTTTTATCTGTGGTGTTACAGTACTGATTTTTTCTAAATCAATCAATCCTTTATACTTAAAATTATCATTTACTAAGGGGATTAATTTATATTCTGATATATTAGACCAGTATATAATATCTTCTTCAAGCGAACTCTCCTTTATAAAAATTTTATTATTAAGAACTTCCCCGCATTTATATCTGGAAAGAAGCCGGTTAACAATATTATCCCGAAACGCCGGTGAGGTAATTGAATCCGCAATCTGTTCCCTGAAAATACCATAATGCCTACTTGCCGAATAAGAAAGTCCGATTACCCATAAACCTGGTACAAGAAGATTGAAATTTCCAGTAATTTCAGCTACCAGTATTAAAGTTGAGAGCGGAGTATTGGCCACAGCGGTAAAAAATCCCGCCATTCCTAAAATGCCCATTGTTCCAGGATCTACAAACAGGGATTCAGTCACAACAAGGTTGTACCCAATTCCAACAATACCCCCAAGAGCTCCTCCAATAACTATAGAAGGTCCAAACACTCCCGCCGAACCACCTGACCCCACAGTAAATGAGGTGGTAAGGATTTTTCCAAAAAATAATAAAATTAAAAGGCCCAAAGAAATCTCGTTAAAAAAAATAGACTGAAGATATCCTGAGCCTCTTCCAGCTGCCATGGGCACGAAAATTGCGATTATTCCAGTTAAAAAACCCCCTAATCCTGGTTTTAAAAAAAAAGGCAGTTTCAGTTTTTTAAAAAAAGAGGAAAAAAAATAAAATATATATACAAAAAAATTACCGGCTGCAGTACAGATAAAAGCTAAAATCGTCAGTGGTATTAAGTAATAAACAGAAAGATTTGCACTTGCTATTTCTGTATAAAAAAGCGGTTCAAACCCGTATACAATGCTATAGGTAAGATATCCAATAACAGCAGCAATTGTTGCCGGAACCAGACCATCATCTTCAAAATGACTATCGCGATAAAGTATTTCATTACAGAATATTGCTCCTGCAATAGGAGCTTTAAAAAAAGAGCCCAGCCCGGCAGCCATTCCGGCCACCAAAAGTATTCTGCGATTTCTTACAGAAAGTTTGAAATTTCTGGCAATTAAGGAGCCTACTCCGGCACCAGTTTGAACCATTGGCCCCTGAACACCTCCCGAACCACCAAATCCCAGCGTAATTACAGAGGCAACTGTTTTAATAAAGGGTATTGAGCTTTTTATTATTCCTTTTTGATGATGATAAGCATGAATAGCCTTATCTGTACCTGCTCCTTTTGTATCCGGGGCTAGGGTAACAAGAAGACCAGCCATTAATCCCCCAGCGCCTATTAAAACTGGCAAAAACCATTTTAATTCATTTTTTATAAAAAAACTGAATATATTAGTATCCAGAAAATTCAAGCCATAATGAAAAAAAATAGAAAATAAACCGACTAATATTCCAGTTAAAGCACTTAGAATTAATATAATATATACATTATCGTTTTTTTTTATTATTTTAAATAAATTCATATGTTTAAAGAAATCTGCTAAAATAGCACACCTTTTAAATAATTTAAGTTTAGCAAAAATTAGAATTTTTAACCTGTAGTCAATTATAAAACAGTAAAGTTGACTA
>JBNJGP010000008.1:0-46861 GCA_051747805.1 Candidatus Muiribacteriota bacterium | reverse complement strand
CTGTTACATCTGTGTTTTTTCTGTTAACGCTTTTTAACCCTGAAATAGCTCTTGTGAAAACTACCTATATTTTAACTTTAACTGGCGTTCTTGCAATTATTTTATTATGTCTTAATTCCCGCAATAAAATAGCAAAATATATTTTTTTAACCGCGGTTTTAATTCACTTTTTCATTTCTTTTTTTACAACTGTAACTGAACTTGGCGGAACTCTATGGGCATTTCTGGTTCCGCTGCCTACAATTATGATATTAGGTGTTAAGACAGGGGGGATTTTTTCTATAGTATATATTCTGCTTCAAATTTTTTTTGGATATATAAATACTCCTCCTTTTTCAGCTTTTGTTCTTCCAGAAAAAGATTTTTTATTCAGGTTAACTGCTGTTTATCTTACTCAGGTAGTTATTGCCTCTGTATATCAGAGCACACTCGAGAATAATTTTAAAGTACTTCAAAAAGAAATTGAATTCGGAAAAAGCAAGGCAAAAGAGGCTATTGAAGCTTCAAAGGCTAAAAGTGTTTTTCTTGCAAATATGAGTCATGAAATAAGAACCCCCTTAAATGGTGTTATTGGTTTTACAGAGCTTTTAAATAGAACCAAGCTGGATTCTAATCAGAAAAGATATGTTAATCATGCATTAACTTCCTCTAAAACCTTGCATGAGATTATTAATGATATTCTGGATTTTTCAAAAATCGAGGCTGGTAAAGTAAAAATTCATCCACAAGTTACAGATATTAAAGAGATGATTGATGAACTGGTTGATTTAACTAAGTTTGGGATAAATAAAAAAAATTTAAAATTAATAAAGGATATTCAATCAGATTTACCCCCTTACGTATTAATAGATGCTATAAGAGTAAAACAGATTTTAGTTAATTTGTTAACCAACAGTATAAAATTTACAAAAGAAGGGTGTGTAAAGCTTAAACTTCAATTCAAACCAGTTGATGAAAATAGAGGTGATTTCTATTTCAGTGTTTCTGATACCGGGATTGGAATTAGTCAAAAAGATAAACATAAATTATTTAAGGTTTTTTCTCAAGTTGATAGTTCAACCACAAAAAAATTCAGTGGGACCGGTTTGGGACTTGCAATTTCAAGCAAACTTGCCAGGTTTATGGGAAGCGAGATTAAGTTTGACAGTAAATACGAAAAGGGAAGTAAATTTTATTTTACTTTAAGAACTGAATATTATAATAAAAAAAATAAAAAGGCTGTTTCGGCTGTTAAAAATATAAATAATAAAAATTTTGAGTTTAAAAGACCGCCGGTAATTTTAATTGCAGAGGATGTACATTTGAATCTGATATTGATTAAAACACTTATAAAGCAGACCTTTAATCATGTTACTATATTAGAAGCGGTTAACGGTGGTGAAGTTTTAAAAATTTTAAAAAATAACACTCCTGATTTAATATTAATGGACGTGCAAATGCCCGAAATGGATGGATTAGAGACCACTAAAATTATAAGGAAAGATAAAAAGTTTAAAGATTTGATAATTGTTGCCCTTACTGCAGGGGCGTTAAAAAAAGAAAAAGATAAATGTTTTCAGGCTGGAATGAATGATTTTATTCCAAAACCTGTTGAAAGAGATGATTTAATTAAAAAAATTAAAGAAAATCTTCAATCAATTTCACCTCAATAATCCCTTTATAACAGGTTTTTTTGGAGTTAGGGGAGTGGTACAAAAAAAATAACTTTACTTTTAAAAAAAAATATGCGATAATAATAATGTTAGATTTAAGGAGTCATGGGTGTGGTAACAGGTAGTTATGGACAGCATAATCTATTGTGTCCTCCCAGAGAGACCTTAATGAAACAATATAATTTTTGGGAGGAAACATGAAAGGAACAGTTAAATGGTTTAACGACGCAAAAGGTTATGGATTTATCACAGGTGAAGATCAACAGGACGTTTTTGTTCATTTTAACGCAATTCAAGGTGATGGATTCAAATCTTTAACTGAAGGTAATGCTGTAACTTATGATGTTGAAGAAGGTCAAAAAGGTCTTCAAGCAGTAAACGTTATAAAAGAATAGTTAATTAATACTTTCATATAAAAGGGCTGAATATTTTCAGCCCTTTTTTTTATTCTCAAAAAAACTCTCTTGTAAAATTTTTAATATTATCTTATAATTAAATAGAGTTTATATTTTAAGGAGGGGTGAAATGAAAAAAACTCTAATATTTCTTCTTGTATTAGGTATTGTTTTTACATTTGCTTGTGCAGAAACAGATGAAAGTAGCGAAATATCTTATCTTGAGTCACAAATTAATCAGAATTTAAACGAAATTTATAATCAGTTACGTTATAATCCAAATTTTAATAAAAATGTCCATCTTTTAAGATATGTCAACGATGAACTTACCAATGTTTTGCAAACTTTAGAGGACGATTCTTATACAGGTGGTCAGACAGAAATAATTACTATTAATAACGTTTATGTTGAGGGTGAAATTATTTTTGGTTCATCATCAGCTGCTCATAGAAAGGCCGAGAAAGCATATTATGAAGCTGAAAAAGATATGATTGAAAAGTTTAGAAAACAATTAGGGGATAGATTTGTAGGTTTTGAATCTAAGAATCCTGTATCCGCTACTGTTAATAATTCGATTAAATATCATGCAAAGAATAGTTTAAGATTTAAAATTGACCGCCACAAAGAACAGGTTGTAAATTTTAATTCTATAATAACTGGCGAGGAAATGTTTGGAACTACTGCTAATAATCTTAATAAAGCAGTTGGTTCATTAAAAAATTATGTAAATAATCATATATCTCTTAATCAGGAGCTTGGTAAAGAAGCTTTTGGATTTGCTTTTCATGAATCACCTGAAAATATTTCAGAAAGTAGAAATCAGTTTAGAGCAAGAGTTCAAATGTATTATATCACAGAAAGAAAAGCTGCAATAGATAAAGTAAATCGGACAATAAAAGGGGAGCGTGTTATAGGAAGTAGTTCAAATTCAAAAAACAAAGCATATGAAAATCTTTTAGAAGAATATAATATAATTGTAGAAAGAGTAAAAGATTATGGTAATGCTATCTGTGTTGAATTGGGTGCCTATAAAAATGTTGGTTCTGGAAATTCACAGGAATATGAGGCAGAACTCGAAATTATTAGGGAAATTTAGAGGGCAGGTTTACAGGTTACAGATTATAAATATTTGATATAAAGCTGTTATTATATAAAAACTAATTTTTAAACAAATCAATTGCCTCTTTTTTTGAATTTTTAACAGTTAAAATTTCGTCTAATTTAGCTGTTTTAAAAATTTTTTTAATTGTCAGAGATAGATTAATATAAACAATTTTTGCGTTATATTTATTTGCCAGCTTTTGAATATGAGTAAGTGTACCAATTGCAGAGCTGCCCATATATCCCAGTTCCTGGCAGTCAATAATTAAAAGCATATGATTTTTATATAAAAGGTTTGATAAATAATCATTTAATTTTTTTTCATCTCCCCAGTCAATATCACCTTCAATTATTACATCTGTAACATTATTTTCTTTTTTATGTGTAATATTAAGCATAAAATACCTCCACACTATACTTTTATTTTCGGCATTTTAAAAAAATTATGAAATATTTTTTTATTTAAATTTTAAAAACAATTATAGTTTAAAAAAATTATTACGGATTTGTTTTTTAATCCTTTAATTTGTTATCCCATAGAGATATTCTGCATAATGTATCATTAAATTATCTTGTAGATGAAGGAAGTATTGTCAAAGAAAGAGATGTTGTTGCCTAGTTGAATGCTTGCGCTATGAATGATAATATATTTTTTATGAATTATGCATATATAGCATTAATACTTAGAATAATACTTTTAGGATATGAAAGAGTAGCGATAAAGATGCTTGGCAGTGCAAAAAACGGTAAAGCAGCTGATTTTATGCTTTTTTTTACCGCAATTTTGTTTTTTTTACCTGTTTTACCTTTTGGTGAATTTCCAGCAAACTTCTGGCAAGCGTTCAGGCTAATATTAATTCCAGCCATGGTTTACTCGCTTTCTTATACTGTTTATGTCAGGTCGCTTACAATAGGAGAGATTTCGCTTGTTGGTCCCCTTTATAATTTTAATGTTTTTTTTCTGCTTGCATTATCTGTGATTTTTCTTGGAGAATCTTTTACACTTATTAAACTTGCAGGAATACTATTAATGTTTGGAGGAGCCTCTTTTTTAAAAAGGAAAGGTTCTATATTAAATTCTTTAAAACATTTATTTTCTGATAAATCATGTCAGTTAATGATACTGTTTTCACTTCTGCTTGCAATTGGTAGAACTCTTGATGCCCGACTGTCTGCGCAAATTGATACAATTTATTATGCATTTATTTTGTATATGCAGATGACTTTTTTTCTTTTTCTTATTAATCTTTTAGGTGGAAGTCAAAAAAAGATAGTTGGATTATTTAAAGAACGCCCCTATTTATCTTTGATTATGGGGGCTGTGAACGCCTATGCTTATGTGTTAATGCTGATTGCAATAAAACAAATAGAATTAAGTGTGGCAGAGCCAGCAACAATGTTTTCACTGGTTATTGCAATGATAATAGCATGGGTTGTTTTTGGAGAAAAGATAGGGTATAGAATCATAGGTGTACTCATAATGATTTTTGGAGCCTATTTAATAATTTAGTTTTGATAATACAAATATTATTTGAACTTAAATTAAAAAACCCACAATAGCCAGATAATGAAAAATACTTCCAGCAAGAACAAATAAATGCCAAATACCGTGAAAATATGTAATTTTTTTATCAAAAACATAAAAAATCACACCTGTTGAATAAAAAATCCCTCCGATAAACAACAAAATAAAACCTTTTAATGGTAAAACAAGCAGAAGAGGTCTAATAGCTATAACTATAAGCCAGCCCATTAATAAATAGAGGGCTATAGCAAAATATCTTTTTGAACTTTTTTTTGGAATAGTATCGTATATTATACCAATCAGAGCAAGCCCCCAGGCTATACCAAAAATTGTCCAGCCCCATGGGCCTCGTAGTAGAACCAGAGTGAAAGGAGTATATGTACCAGCAATGAGAAGATAAATAGCATTGTGGTCTAAAATTTTAAATATTGTTTTAGCCTTTCCTCTGAAAGAGTGATACAGCGTTGAACATAAATAAACTAAAAACAGACTGGACCCGTAAATGCTGAAAGATACAATCTGCCAAATATCTCCTTTATAGCTTACTATAACCATAAGAACAATTAATCCGATAAAAGACAAAACCGTTCCAACAAGATGCGATATACTGTTAAATCTTTCGCCTTTATACATGTTTTTTATATTGACATAAACATGTTGGAACGTCAATTAAATTTAATCATATTTATTATGAACAAACCCCATAAATTAAAAGAGTTCAAGTATTTTTTATTTACCTGACCTTTTTATTTTTATTATACCGGTTAGTTTCTTTTTTATTTCAGGATTTCCAGTATATTCAATTTTACCAACACCTGCACCTTTAAGGGTTAATTTTCTACATTTACCAACTTTTGCTTTTCCAGAACCGTTAATTTCAAGGAAAAATTTTTCACATTCAAGATTTTCACCAAAGTATTTTCCGGCCCCGTTTAAAATAACTTTTGCTTTTGGTAAATTTCCTGTCAGATTTATTTTTCCAGAACCATTAAGTGTAAAAGACATTTTATTATCAGAATTAAAATTGCTTTCAAATTTTCCGGCACCATTTAAAACAACTTTTTCAATACTATTGGTTTTAAAAATAAATTTAACCACCCCGCTTGAAGGTTTAATATTTTCTGTTGTATTTAAAATTACTTTCTCATCATCTTGTTTTACTTCAATATATTCTAGAAGATTTTCATCAGTTTCAATTTTTAATTCCGGTGTTTCATCTGTATTTAATAATAATATAGAATACGAGCACATTGCATTTATGTTCTTTATATTATTAAGTGTAATTTTTTTCGAAGCTATCTTTTTATTTCCTTTGATACCAGAGTTAAATCTTGAAAATAATTTATAAAAAAAGTTCATATTTCCTCCGTTGATGTTTCAAATTAATTTCTTTAATAAATTTAAAGCTCTTTTATATAAATCTATGAATTCATTGTCGTTTATAGGATTTTTAGAATTATTAACCGTTATTGATATTGAATAGTAATCTGAGTTTTCATTTTTTTTAAGCAAGTGTGTCATATTAAAAACACCCGGCTCTGAGCCACCTTTAAACCCAATTTTTTCCCAATCTTCATTATTTGCAACACCGGGATTTATTTGAATTGATTCATTATTTTTTAGATCAAAAATTATCTCACACAAATTTCTTGTTGAAACAAACCATTCTACAAGTTCAATATCAACTGGATTTTTCCAGTTTTGAACTTTTTCATCTGAATATTCATTTTCTGTTAAAGTATTTAATAAATTTCTTTTCCTGTTTTTATCTGCCTTAAAAAAATTTTCTCTGAAATTATTGTCTGAATTTAATTTTAAGTTAAAGAATTCATTTGTTGTCATAAACGGTTTAAGGGATTCCGGGGTGAATTTTTCAATATACTCTTTTGATAAAAAGTTAATTAACATATCAGTTGCTGTATTATCGCTGTATTGAATCATTAAATTTGCCGCAGTTTTCAAAGTAACAGGGGATAAGTTTGGCCAACTCTGTAAAATTCCCGAGGGGAGAGTTTTCATATCATCTTTTAAATAAATTACTCTTGACCAGCCAGTTTCACGATTTTTTATTTTTTCTTGCAGAGCTTTTAATATATACAATTTAAAAGCTGAGCCAACCCCAAGATTTTCATCAGAATTATAGGTAAAAATCTCTTCGGCACCATTTTTTAAAATTGAGATAGATATTTTTTTTCCTAATTCATAAAAGTCATTTAAAACTTTTTCAAAATTATCTCCTGAAATTTTTGCATCTCCCAACCAGATACTAGTAATCATATTTTTTCTGTTTATTGAGATTGTAGAAGGAGCTTCTCCTTTTTCAAAAAAAACAGTAATCTTTTCATTGTCTTCTTGAATATGGGAAAATTCCCCTAATATTGATAAATAATGACTAGTAATTTCTTTAATTTTTTCTGTTGACACAGTTTTTAAAAATTCAGGGGAATAAATTTCAGTATAATCAAAATTATTTGTAAAAATTTTTGAATAAATTTCATCTAAGTTAACACTATATATGTTTAATACCATAAGAATTATGATAAGAAAAAGAAAAACTTTCTTTGAAAATATAAAATTCATCTTTCCACCAGTATTTAATATTATGTTAAATTAATTTATCATAAAAAAGGGGTTTCTGCAAATACCAAAAAAATAAGAGGCTAATATTTAAAGAATTTTTTTTAATAGAAATTATCTGCTATAATTTTTTTACTAAACAGGAATTAAAACCAGCAATTCTCAATGAAAATAGAGAAAATCCTTGATTTGATGGGGTCAGCGCCGACAGCACTTTGCGAAAAAGCAAAGTGTGTAGGCCTAACCACTAAAGGATTTTCGGCTAAATTGAGAATTGGTGAATTAAAATATAATTTAATATTACTTTTTTAATTATATTGAAATTATAAATTTTTTATAATAAAATTGTAAATATGTAAAAGGGCAAAAATATAATAATATTGTTGGGAGGATTTAAATATTAAAAATAAATTTAGCATTTCTATACAAAATATTTTAATTTTTGCTTTTATTTCTCAAATATTAGTTATTTCAATTATTATTTCCTATATTTCTTACTATAACAGTGTTATATCTGTAAATGCTGTAACAAATGAATTTATAAGAGAAATAAATTACCGGGTTTATGAGGAGTTAAAAGATTATTTTCAAGGTGCTGAAAACTTAATAAAGTTAAATTACAGTTTGATAAATCGTGATTTAGTACATTTAGATAATTCAGAAAAGTTAAAAAAAATTTTTATACAAAATGTAAGATATAATGAAACAATTAATAGTTTATATTTCGGGAATAAAGAAGGGGGAATAATAAATGCCGGACGTGAATCTGAAGGCGATAGTTACTATATTATGTACTCTGAAAATCTTCAGGCAGGCCCTTTGTTTAAATATGAAATAGATGATGAAAATAATACAAATAAATTAATCACAACTATTAAAAACTTTGATGCTGTATCAAGACCATGGTATAAAAAAGCACTTGAAACTGAATCTATTACCTGGAGCAGTCCATATGTTTTATCAACTGGGCATGATATGGCAATTACTGTTAGTAAACCTGTTTATAAACGTGAAACTGATGAAATTGAAGGTGTATTAGCCGCAGATTTATTCCTATCCTATTTAGATAAATTCATGAGCACTCTTAAGGTGGGTAAAAATGGTAAAACAATTATCATTAATAAAGAAGGAGAGCTTATTTCAACTTCAGGAAACAAAAATGTAATTCTTAAAAACGATGTCAGTAAAACGTTTGAAAAACTTAACTGGGAAAATTCTGATATTAATTTTATTAGCCACATACATGATTATTTCAACGAAAATAAAATTTTTTTAGAAAATATAAATGAAGAGTTTGTATTTTCTGTAAGTGCTAAAAAATCAAAATTTAATGTTGTAGTTCTGCCGTTTAAGAAATTTGATTCTATGAAATGGTTTATCATGACTATTATTCCTGAATCTGATTTTTTAGAAAAAATATATTATAATAATCGTCGAACTTTTGGAATTATCACATTATTTCTATTGTCCGGAATAATAATTGCTTTATTTGTGGCAAAAAGAATTTCAAAACCATTACTAAGATTAAACTTGTTAACAAAAGCTCTTTCAGAAGGTAAATGGATGGCAAAAAAGGAAAAATCAGGAATAAATGAAGTAGATGAATTAGAAACCAAATTTCTTTTAATGAGTAATCGTTTAAAAACTACCATTAACAATTTAAATATTGAAATTAAGGAAAGAAAAGAGAAAGATAAAAAATTAAAAAAAGCAAAAAAAGAGGCAGAAAAAGCAAATGATGCAAAATCCGAGTTTCTGGCAAATATGAGTCATGAGCTTAGAACACCAATGAATTCAATTATTGGATACTCTGATTTAATGCTTTCAAGTGAGAAAGATAAAAATAAAATTAAATATTTAAGTGTAATAAAAAGGGCAGGAAAAAGGTTGATGATACTTATTAATGATATACTTGATTTTTCTAAAATTGAGGCAGATCAGCTTGAGCTAAATATTTCAAAAATTAATTTAAAAGAGTTTAGTCAAGATATATTAGAATATTTCAAAGTTCAAATAGAAAATAAAAATTTAGAGTTAATATTTGAATTTGATCAAAATTTACCTGAATATATTTTAACCGATTTAGAGCGTCTCAGGCAGGTCCTAGTTAATTTAATCGGTAATGCTGTGAAGTTTACTGAAAATGGACATGTGATTTTAAAAATAGAACTTGTTAAAAAGGATAATACAGCAAAAAAAGCAGAAATTAAATTTGTGGTTGAAGATACTGGAATAGGTATTCCAAAAGAAAAACAGGATTTGATTTTTGAAGCTTTCAGACAGGTTGATGGCTCAACCACAAGAAAATATGGTGGTACTGGACTGGGTTTATCTATATCAGATAAAATTCTTAAAAAAATGGATTCAAAAATTATAGTTGAAAGCTATGAAAACTCAAATACAAAATTTTATTTTATTTTAAATGTCAACCTTGAGTAAAAATAAGGTAAGGTGGGGAAGATGCTATTAAATGAAATTTTAAATGAATTAAAACAAAATATACATTATGATTCAGAGAAAATGGAAAAGGTTAAAAGTTTTTTGCAGATTTCAGAGTCTGGTTATGGTAAAGGAGATATTTTTTTAGGTGTAAGAGTTCCGGTGCAAAGGAAAATAGCCAAAAAATATTATAAAGATTGTGATTTAAAAACATTACAAAAGTTAATTCAAAATAAAATTCACGAATGTCGTCTTACCGGACTTTTTATTTTAATTAAACTTTTTGATAAAGCGGATTCTGTAAATAAAAAGAAATATTATAAATTTTATGTTCAGAACCTGAAATGGGTCAATAACTGGGATTTAGTCGATGCTTCCGCCTATAAAATTGCAGGAAAATATATTTATGAATTTAACAGAAACAGAGATATTTTATATAAGTGGATAAGAAACGATAATATCTGGATAAGAAGAGTTGGGGTTGTTTCAACGTTTTATTTTATTAAAAACAAAGATTTAGATGATATTTTTAGAATTGCCCCAAAACTTTTAAAAGATTCTCATCATTTAATTCATAAAGCTGTGGGATGGATGCTTCGTGAGGCTGGTAAAAGAGATGAAAAAAGATTAAAAAATTTTTTAGAAAAGTATAAAGATAAAATGCCCAGGGTTATGCTTAGATATTCAATAGAAAAATTTTTGAAACAGGAAAGAGACTATTATTTAGGCAGAGCGAACAACTTTAAATAATATTGTTTAAAAAATTTTTAATAAAAGATAAATATATAATTTCTTTATTCTAATACTCTATAAAAAATCCATTATAATTAAAAATTTTAATATAAAAAATTATTTTAAAAATCCCTATAAGTTAAGTGTGATTTTTAAAATAGCTAATAAAAAGGATTTACAAATAAAAAAAACTTTAAAATAAGTTGACAAAATTTAGGTAATCGGTTACCTTAATTATATAAGGTAATTAAATACCTAAATGCCGAAAAGGAGAAACAGCAAAAATGAATTTGATAAATTTTTCAGAAAGCGTTGCCATAGCAGTTCATGGAATTGGTGTTATAGCTAAAAATTATCCCAGAAAAATTAACTCAAAACAGATTGCTCAAGAAATTGGCTCCTATAGTAATACTGTTTCAAAAGTTTTTCAAAAACTTGCAAGAGCTGATGTTGTTGGTTCCACCCGTGGTCCTAATGGAGGGTTTTATCTTGTTGATGGGGCTGAAAATATGAGTCTTCTTGATATATATATTGTTATAGAAGGAAAGGGTAAAAATTTATCATGTCCAATGAGCAGGACAATTTGTCCTTTTTCTGAATGCGTGCTTGGAAATACAATTCCAAATTTAAATAAAGAGCTGGAAAACTTTTTAGATTCAGTAAAGTTAAAAAGTTTAATTAATAAAGTGAGTTAGGAGGTAAAATGCCAAAAAGAAAAATAATTTCAATTAATCAGGATTTATGTAATGGTTGCGGACTTTGTACAGATGGATGTCCTGAGGGAGCTATTCAGTTAATAGATGGCAAAGCAAGATTGGTTAATGAAATTTTTTGTGATGGATTAGGCGAATGCATAGGTTCTTGTCCGGTTAATGCCATTTCTGTAGAAGAACGAGAGGCTGCTCCTTATGATGAGTATAAAACAATGGAAAATATTGTAAAACATGGTCAAAATACTGTCAAAGCACATTTAAAACACCTTCTATATCACGGTCAGGTTAAATATTATAATCAGGGAATAGAATATTTAAAAAAAAATAATATGAATGTTCCTGAAATTAAGACAAAAGGTAACTCTGTGGACAAATGCGGTTGTCCTTCGGCTAAAGAGCAGACTATAAATAAAAATACGGGTAATAAATCTGCGGATATTTATTCTAATATAGACAGTCAACTTACCAGCTGGCCAGTGCAGTTAACATTGGTTTCGCCCATGGGGGGATTTTTTGAATCGGCTGAATTACTTATTGCTGCCGACTGTACAGCTTTTTCTTATGGTAATTTTCACAATAGATTTATGAAAGGAAAAGTTCCTATTATATTTTGCCCAAAACTTGATAAAAATTATGAAATATATGTTGATAAGCTAACCATGATTTTTAAAGAAAACAACATTAAATCAATTACTATAATAAGAATGGAAGTGCCGTGCTGTGGTGGAACAACAGCTATTGTTGAAGAGGCCTTAAAAAAATCCAGTAAAAATATAATTGTTAAAGAATATATTATTGGAATAAATGGTGAAATAAAATAATTTCTTTAAGTGTGTCAGAAAAATTCTGACAGTTTTAAATTTAAAAAAGGAGGAGAGTAAATGTTTTGTTATCAATGTGAACAAACAGCAAAAGGAACAGGTTGTGACAAATGGGGTGTTTGTGGAAAAGCTCCAGAAACTTCTGATCTTCAGGATTTGCTTATTTATGCAACAAAAGGTCTTGGAACACTTGAAGCGAGGTTAAGAAGGGGAGGAGAAACAAATCGTGAGGCGGATGTTCTTGTTTTAAGAAATTTATTTTCAACTGTTACAAATGTAAATTTTGATAATTCAAGAATTAAAGAGCTTCTTCAAAAAACAGAAGAATTTATTAAAGATGAAAAAAGAAAATATTATGAGATTGCAGAAAATAAAGGATTAAATACCAAGGATTTACCAGATGAATGTAATTTTGAATTAAAATCAAATCCCGAAGAAATGGGAAAACAGGTTAGTTTCGACAAAGATATTGAAAAATTTGGACCCGAGAAGGCCGGTTTAATTCATTTAATAATTTATGGATTAAAAGGTATGGCAGCATATGGTGACCATGCTCATATTTTAGGCCAGGATGATGATTCTGTTTATGAATTTTTCCATCAAACACTTGAATTTTTAACAAAGGATAGTTTTGAGGTGGACGAATTAGTACAGAAATCTTTAAAAGTTGGTGAAGTAAATATCAGGGTAATGGAAATGCTTGATGCTGGAAATACTGGAACATATGGACATCCGGAACCCACAGAGGTTAGAATAACTCCGGTGAAAGGTAAAGCTATTTTAGTATCAGGACATGATTTGAAAGATTTAGCCCTATTGTTAGAGCAGACAGAAGGCAAGGATGTAAATGTTTATACTCACGGAGAAATGCTTCCAACAAACTCTTACCCTGAGCTTAAAAAATATTCTCATCTTATTGGGAATTATGGCGGGGCATGGCAGGATCAACAGAAAGAATTTGATGAGTTTCCTGGTCCAATTTTAATGACAACTAACTGTATTCAAAAACCAAAAGAAAGCTATAAAGACAGGATTTTTACAACCGGTCTTGTTGCCTGGGATGGTGTAAAACATATTGATGAAAGTAAAGATTTTACTCCTGTAATTCAAAAAGCCCTTGTTGAGCCAGGATTTTCTGAAAATGCAGAAGAAAAAAATATAATCGTAGGATTTGGAAGAAACACAGTTCTATCGGTCGCTGATAAAGTTATTGATGCTGTAAAAGGCGGAGATATTAAACATTTTTTCCTTGTTGGTGGTTGTGATGGAGCAAAACCAGGAAGAAACTATTATACTGATTTCACACAGAAACTGCCAAAGGACACTGTGATTTTAACACTGGCATGCGGAAAATACAGATTTAATAAAATTGATTTTGGAAACATCGGGGAACTCCCCAGATTAATGGATATTGGACAGTGTAATGATGCTTATTCAGCTGTGAAAATTGCTTTAGCTCTGGCTGATGCTTTTGAAACAGATGTTAATTCACTTCCATTGTCTTTTATTTTAAGCTGGTATGAACAGAAGGCGGTGGTAATTTTATTATCACTATTGCATTTAGGTATTAAAAATATGCGTCTTGGACCAACTATGCCTGCATTTGTAAAACCAGAAGTTTATACAGTTTTAAAAGACAATTTTAATCTTTTACCTGTAACAACTCCTGAAGAAGATATCAAATCTATTCTTGGAAATGAAGCAGAAATGAGCAGATAAATAAATAATTCTAAAGCCGTATTCATTTATTCTGAATACGGCTTTTTAATACTTGTTTTTTTAGCAGTTTTTGATAAGTTCAAAATAAATAAAATAAATTTAGAATGTATCAAATACCTTCAGACATCTTCTGATAATATTTAAAGTCTTTAATAATGTCTGCTTTTTCATCTTCATTGTCTGATTTTTGAGCATATAAAACACCACCATTTAGCATATTTCCGAAATCATATAAATTCCTTAATACCCCAAGTTTATTTAAATCAGTTTGACTGTATTGATTTGTATTTTCAAGCATAGAAATATAATTTTTGATTTTATTTTGAGTCATAACAATATAGTCATATTTATCCAGAAATTCTCCAATATCAGATATAAATGAAGAAGTAAGAAAATTTTTTAATCTAATATTCCAGTTATATTCATTATTATTATCCCATTCTTTTTTATTTTTAAAACAAAAATCAAGTTGAGCTGTATTTCTAGGTAAAATAATTAAAACAGAATAATTATCATCTAATTCAATAGTTTTAATATTCTGCCATCCATTTATACCGTATCTTATTGAAACATTCCCGTTTAAATAACCAAAGTAATTGATTTTAACAAGAATATTTCCGTTTTTGATAGTTTCAGAAAATTTTATTGATTCATCAGTAAAATTCTGTTCAAACCCCATAATTAGAACACTCATAAATAAAATAAAACTAATGTAGATAAATCTTTTTTTCATTAACAAACTCCATTTATTATATAATACAAAAAAAGCTTATGCAAATAATGTGCCAAAAATGAATGTATCAAAATCCATTACAATAATTGAAAATAAAAATTTTAATTTGAAGATATTTTTTAAAAAAATACTTGACAACTATTTGGCTATTTGGCAAAATAGACATATGAAGAAATTTAACGAAGACTATAAAATTAGGGCAAAAATATTTAAGGCTCTGGCACATCCGGCCAGATTATATATTGTCGAAATTTTAAATAATCAACCTGAGTGTGTTCAGAACCTAACAAAATTAATTGGAACTGATATGTCAACAGTATCAAGACACCTTACAGTGCTGAAAAATGCTGGAATAATTGGTTTTACAAAAAAAGGACTTTATGTACATTATTTTCTTAAAATTAAATGTATTAATAATTTCTTTGATTGTTTAAATGAATTTGTTAAAGAAAGTAATTCAAAAACCAATAATATTGTTAAAGAATATAAAAATTGTAAACTTTGAATAATTCCAATAAAAAAAATTAATTTGAGTTAGTTTATTTGTATATTTTGCCAAATAGCAAAATAAAACAATAAAATTTTTCAGGAAACTTATTAAAATATTTAACAAAGGAGTTAATAATGAAAGAGCTGAAGATTTTGGTATTATTTCTGGTAGTTTTTGGAATTTTTTACTTTATTCCAATTGAGAATGCAAGGTTTGAAGGCGCTGTTTTTGAATCATTTCATCTGATTCAGGATTATGCCAGAGAACACGTTGTTTTCTGTTTGATTCCGGCATTTTTTATTGCCGGCGCTGTGGCTATATTTTTAAGTCAAGGAGCAATTATAAAATTTTTAGGTCCCAAAGCACCTAAACCAATAGCATATGGTGTTGCTTCAGTATCAGGCAGCATTCTTGCGGTTTGTTCCTGCACGGTATTACCATTATTTTCCAGTATTTATAAAATGGGAGCTGGGCTGGGTCCTGCTACCACATTTTTATATTCTGGACCGGCTATTAACATTTTAGCTATTATTTTAACTGCACGGGTGCTGGGACCTGAACTGGGTATTGCCCGGGCTGTTATTTCTATCTTATTCAGTATTATTGTTGGGTTACTTATGGCTTTCTTTTTTAGAGGTGCTGAAGTTAAAAGGCAGAAAGAAATAGATTATTTTAACAAAGACTATAATGAAGATGTAAAGCCTGTTTATCAGACATTTTTTCTTTTTATATTTTTAATTGGAATACTTATTTTTGCAAACTGGGCTGCTCCGGCACAGGAATCTGGGTTATGGTATGAAATATGGAATATGAAGTGGGTGATTACTTCAATTTTATCAGGATTAATGTTTCTTGTGCTGTTTATCTGGTATGGTGTCAGTGGACCGCTTTTAATTATGAATTTAGCGTTAATTGTGGTTTTTCATTCAATTTTTGGTGAGCCTATAATTTCATTTATTGCTGGAATTACTGGTTTAGGTATAGCTTTGAAATACTCACATGGGGAAGGTTCCAGCTGGCTTGAAGAAACTTGGTGGTATACTAAACAGATTGTTCCGCTCCTGTTTTTTGGAGTTATTATTGCTGGATTTTTACTTGGTCGTCCTGGTTTTGAGGGAATAATTCCATCAGAATGGGTAAATATGGCTGTTGGTGGTAATTCGCTTTGGGCTAACTTTTTTGCCTCTATCGCGGGCGCATTTATGTATTTTGCAACTTTAACAGAGGTACCAATTTTAGAGGGACTTATTGGTAATGGAATGGGAAAAGGACCTGCTCTTGCGCTTCTGCTTGCCGGTCCAGCTTTATCACTTCCGAATATGCTTGTTATAAGAAGTGTTCTTGGAACAAAAAAAACTGTAGTTTTTGTAAGTATTGTTGTAGTTATGGCGACAATTGCGGGAATAATATTTGGTCAATTTTATGGTTGATAAGGAGATATAATGAAAAAAATTTTATTTCTCTGCACAGCAAATTCATGTCGTAGTCAGATGGCGGAAGGTTTAGCAAAACAATTGTTCAAAGATAAATACGAAATTTATTCGGCAGGTTCAAATCCATCACGAGTTGATTCAAAAGCAGTTGAGGTTTTAAGAGAAATAGGAATTGATATATCAAATAATCGCTCAAAGCATCTAGATGAATTTTTAGACAAAAAAATCGATTTAGTTATAACTGTATGTGATAATGCAAAAGAAAGCTGTCCAATTTTTACAGGGGCGAAAAAAATGATTCATAAAGGGTTTCCAGATCCGCCAGCTTTAGGAGTGGGAATTGCTGGATATAGAAATGTTAGAGATGAAATTTTGGAATTTATAAAAACTTTACCGCAACTATTATAAATTTTTATTCCTTTTTTCCTATTAAAAATGTTGGTTTAGAATAAAAAAAATTGACAATAATATTTTTTTAAAGTATCATAATCGTATAAACGGTTAAACGTTTAACCGTTTATGCGGTTATGTGTGATATTATTTAGGAGGATTAGTGATGGTGGTAAGATTATGTTAAATGATTTGGCAGCTTTTCATAAGGGGTTGTCTGAGCCTGTAAGAATTAGAATTGTTTATCTTTTAATGAAACATAAACACTTATGTGCATGTGAAATTGAATCTGCATTGGATGAAAGTCAAAGCAAGGTTTCCCGTCATCTTCAGTATCTGGTTAATAATAGTTGTTTTGTAAATAAATTTAAAAAAGAAAAATGGAGTTATTATTTTATTTCTGATTCAGTCAAAAAAAATCCAGTACTTTTAGATATTGTTAAATTAATCGAAGAGGATAAGAATTCTATTTGTGAATTAGATTTAAAAAGATTAAATGAGATGGAGTGTAATGACGTTTAATTATAAAAGGATATTTAATGAAAGAGATAAAAAAATTATCATGCAATTTAACTGTTTATGATAAAATAATCTGGATTTTAGCAAAAATTGGTTTTAGTAGGATGAGTTACTGTTTTAATCCGGGTTTATATAAAATTGGAAATCCGGATGAAAATTCTCATTTGCTAGTTACTTCAAATTATAAGCTGAGTGTGGATTGTTTAAGAGAGAGCTTGAAAGGTATAAATTGCTGGCTTTTAGTGCTTGATACAAATGGTATTAATGTATGGTGTGCAGCAGGTAAAGGTACTTTCGGAACAAGTCAGATAATTGATAAAATAAATGAGTTGAATATAAAAAAAGTTATTAATCATAATAATATTATTATTCCTCAACTGGGAGCTTCTGGAATATGCGGGTTTAAAGTTAAAAAAGAAACAGGATTTAATGTAATTTTTGGTCCTGTTCGTGCTGATGATATTCCGCTTTTTTTAAAAAATAATTGTATAGCAGATGATAAAGTGAGGCAGGTTGAATTTAATTTAAAAGATCGTTTGGTTCTTACTCCTGTTGAAATTATACTTTCTTTAAAATATTTTCCTGTATTTATAATTATTTTTCTTATTAAAAATTTTTTTCAAAATAATAACTTTGATATGATTTTTTATGATTTAATTCCTTTTGCTGGGGCTTTATTTATTGGTTGTGTTTTAATTCCTGCATTGCTTCCATATATTCCTTTCAGAGCTTTTTCACTGAAAGGATTTTTTGTTGGTTTTATTTATGGATTATTAATTTTTAAATATGGATATTTATTTAATTTTCATAGTTTTTATGAAAAAAGCGGAGTTTTATTATTATTAACTGCTTATATTTCTTATTTAGCTTTAAATTTCACTGGTAGTTCAACATATACTTCTTATTCTGGTGTAAAAAAAGAAATTAAGTACGCAATACCGACTTTGTTATTTTGTTTTCTGCTGGGGTTTATATTAGTGTTTTTTTAATGAACTCAAGTTTAGCAAATTTTTTCAAAAGGAGTCATGATGAGACATAAATATTTAAAAAATGTTACTACTTTAAGCTTTGATAAACAAAAATGTATTAATTGTTTTATTTGTGTAACTGTATGTCCGCATAGAGTTTTTCATATTATTAATAATAAAGTTGAAATTGTAGATAAAAACAAGTGTATGGAATGCGGAGCATGTATGAATAATTGTATTTCAGGGGCTTTGTTTGTTAATAAAGGTGTAGGTTGCGCTTATGCAATTACAGGATTAGGAAATGGTGATTGTAGTGAGGAATGTTGTTGATAAAATGGAGGTAATTTATGATTAAACAAAAATAAGATAGTATTGGTTTTTTTGCTACTGTTGCACCTGTTGTTTTAGCTACTATTGTTGGGGTGCTTGTTGAAGTTCCTGTAATGCTTATACTGGTTAAAATTGCTAATAAAACAAAAAACTGGTTTCCTGCGAGTTGATATTATGAAAAGGGTATTCTCAGCTTTTGAAATTGATGATGGTTTTAAAAAAAACTCAGGGACTGCTCTAAAGAATTAAAAAATAATTTGAATTAAATTATTAAGTTTTAATTATTTTTGCCATTGGATTTTATTATGTTATAATATAATATAAGTAACTTGACATTAATTCCAACTAAATAGGAGGAAATCTAATGAAAAAAAATACAATTCACAAATTTTTAAAAAAAATCAAGGAACCTGGTTTCGAGGTTAAATACTGGGATGGTGATTTAAAAAAATATGGTTCAGGTGAATCTGTTTTAAAAGTTGTCTTCCATAAAGAATTACCATTGGATTTTGATATTAATGATCCTGTTTTATCTTTTGGAGAAGCTTATATGGATGATATTATAGATTTTAAGGGTGATTTTGATTTTATAATAAAGATAGTTTCTGAGCACAGCAGACTTTTTAAAGGGCCAAAAAGTAAATTTTTAAAAATGACCTCTAAAGTATTAAATAAAATTAATTTAAAAAGCAAACAAAAAGAAAATATTCAACATCATTATGATTTAGGAAATGATTTTTTTTCTCTCTGGCTTGATGAAACTATGAATTATTCCTGTGCCTATTTCAAATCTGACAATGATTCGATTTATGAGGCTCAAATGAATAAGGTGGATCATATTTTAAAAAAACTGAATTTAAAACCTGGCCAGAAACTGCTGGATATCGGCAGTGGATGGGGTTGGCTTATACTTAAGGCAGCAAAGGAATATGATGTTCAGGCTACCGGAATTACTTTAAGTAAGCAACAATATGATAAAACTTGCGAACGAATTAAAGAGCAGGGACTATCTGATAAAGTGTATGTTCATTTGATGGATTATCTTGACCTGGATGAGAATATTAAATTTGATAAAATTGTAAGTGTTGGTATGTATGAACATGTTGGTTATGGGAATCATGAAAAATATATGCAGAAAGTATATTCTCTGTTAAAAAAAGGAGGACTTTCGTTATTGCATTCAATTATGGGCTCGCGTGAAAATTTTGGAAACTCCTGGACCAATAAATATATTTTTCCAGGTGGATATATTCCGTCTTTAAGAGAAACCATATCACTTTTTCCTGATTATGACTTTCATCTGCTACATGCGGAAAGTCTTCGCCTTCATTATGCAAGAACAACTCAGCTATGGTATGAAAATTATAAAAAGGTCTGGGATAAAGTAGAAAAAAAATACGGAAGACGTTTTGCTAGAATGTGGGAACTATATTTAAGAGGATGTTCTGCAAATTTCAGAGTTTCAGGGCTTGATATTTTCCAGCTTCTTTTTTCTAAAAATTTAAATAATAAGCTTCCAATGACATTTAAAAAAGTTTACAATGATTAATCGTTTAATGGGGGATTTTTCAGCCACTTAAATATAACTATTACTGCTAATGGAAAAGTTATAATGCTTAATTTATTATATTTATAAGCTTTTAAAAAGTTAAAATGTAAAATAGAGTAGAAAGCCCTTGTTGTACCACAACCTGGGCAGTTGTGACCAGTAAATTTTTTAATTAGACATAATGTATGTTTATTAGCAAATTTTTCAACAGGTAGAATTATAAATAACAATAGAAAAAAAGTTAAAGAAAACAGTCTTAATTTAAAATAATAATTCAATTTTTAATATCTTTTAACGGGGATTTCATTTGCGTCTGTAAATTGTTCGGTTGCAATTAATATAATATCAACAAGCCACCATATTCCGCAGCCACCAAATGTTATAAGCATTAATAATCCAGTTCCAATTTTACCATTAATAAATCTATGTACGCCGAACTCACCTAGAAATATTGCAATAAGCAGGGTGATTAGCCAGTTAGTGTTAAGTTCCTGTTTTAATATTTTATTTTCATTGATTACTTTACCACATTTCGGACAGCAGTTTTCTCCACCTCTGAACTCATATCCACAAGAACTGCAAAATCCAATCTTACTCATAAATTCTCCTGATAATTCATTTTTAAAATATAATATCAATTTTCATTTTATAAGTCAAAGCGAATTTTTAAATATATTTAAAACATTTGAAAAATATATTCTGATTTGTTAAAATAATATATATTCTATAAAATAAAGTCTCGAGGATTGGATAAACTATGAAATTAAGCTGTTGCTGACACTTAAACTGTTATATGAATTTTTCCAAACCTAAATTAAAGAAGTTTTTATAAAAAGGGGTATATAATGAAAAAAAATATTAAAAATAATGTAAACTGGGTTGGTAAAGTTGACTGGGAATTGAAAACTTTTCACGGTGAAGAACTTACAACTCATAAAGGTTCAAGTTATAATTCATATTTAATTCAGGAAGAAAAAAATGTACTGATTGACACTGTTTGGCTTCCTTATGCAGATGAATTTGTAAATAATTTAAAAAGTGAAATAGAGCTTGAAAAAATCGATTTTATTGTGATGAACCATGGCGAAGTTGACCATAGTGGTGCTCTTACTGAGCTTATGCGTCGAATTCCGAATACGCCGATATACTGTACTGCAAATGCAGTTAAATCTATTAAAGGTCAATATCATCAGGACTGGAATTTTAATGTTGTAAAAACAGGCGATAAGATTGACATTGGAAATGGCAAAGAACTGGTATTTATTGAAATGCCAATGCTCCACTGGCCTGACAGTATGGCGACATATCTTACTAATGATAATATACTATTCAGCATGGATGCTTTTGGACAGCATTATGCAACAGAAAATCTATTTAATGATATGGTGGATAAATGTGAGCTTATTCAAGAGGCAATAAAATATTATGCGAATATACTGACACCCTTTGGAATGATGCTTACTAAAAAGTTGAAAGAAATTACAGAGTTTGGACTTCCGATTGACATGATAGCTCCAAGTCATGGTGTCATATGGCGTGATGATCCAATGCAGATAGTTGATCTATACTCAAAATGGGCTGATAATTATCAGGAAAATCAGATTTCTGTTGTTTATGACACAATGTGGAGTGGTACTAAAAAAATAGCAGAAAAAATCGCTCTTGGATTAAAAGAAGAAGATGCAAAAGTTAATGTGAAGCTTTTAAATGTTGCTAAAACAGATATAAATGATTTACTTACTGAAGTTTTTAAATCTAAAACTGTGGTAATGGGTTCACCAACCATAAACCGAAGTATTTTAAATTCTGTTGCCGGTTTTATTCATTTAATGGGAGAGATGAAGTTTAAAAAGAAAAAATCTGCCGTTTTTGGATGTTATGGCTGGAGTGGGGAATGTACAAAAATACTGAAAGAATCCATGGAAAAGGCTGGATTTGAAGTTATGGATGATGTAATAAGAAATAACTGGAATCCGGATGAAAATAATCTGAAAGAGGCTGTTGATTTTGGCAAAAAAATCGCCTCATGGAGTTAATTTTTGGAAGGCCAAAATTTTAAATTCAGGCACTGTTTCTTTTTGCATTTGTGGTGGAATTAAATTCATTTTTTGCATAACTTAATCTATGTTCCTGCTTGATTTCCTTAATTCCCTTTTCAATCAACTCAGTGACTTTCAACACATGAATTAATCCAGAGTTAATAAGAATATTTTTAACATACGGTCTTAATTGATAAAGTCTGATTGAAAAATCCTTCTGATAAAGGTTATTTAAAAACTGAACAAATTTATCGACAATGCGGCCACTTATATATGGGAGGTTTCTCATATTAAAAATAACACCTTTAAAGTCACCCTGATTGAGAATATTGTTTAAATTCTCCAGTTCTGCCTCATCATGAGTTTTGAAATTTCCGTTCATGGAAACAATTAGAATCTGTTTATCTTCCTTGTATGTTATATTCATAAAAGCCTCCCTGCTTTTAGAATTGTTAATCTAATATATATCGTAAGAAAATCAAAAAAACTTAAATAAATATTTGGGGTCGGAGCGTCGATTTTTCATAAGTTTTAATTATTTTCAAACTATGATATAATAAATAATTATGGCAAGACAACTCCGTATTTTGTTTAAAAATGCTTTTTATCATATAATGTCTAGAGGAATCAGGAAAGAAAATATTTTTCCGGATGATCAACATAAATTTATTTTACTTAATTATTTAGATAAGAACCTGATAAAATACAATATTATATGTTATGCCTATTGTATTATGGATAATCATTATCACTTATTTATTCAAACACCGGAAGCAAACTTGTCAAATTTCATGAGAGTTTTAAATAATAGTTATGCCAATTGGTACATTAAAAAGCATGGTGTTCGTGGAGCCGTTTTTGCCGGTAGATATAAAAGTATAGTTGTCGATTCAAATAATTATGCATTAACTTTAGTTAATTATATACATCAAAATCCTATTAAAAAATTTAATGCTGAATTGGCTCTGAGTTATAAACACAGTTCTTTGGGGTATTATCTAGGAATACGATCAAAATCACTTCAAAATTTAAACAGAAATTTTATTTTACAGAATTTTGGTGCCAATTATAATGACGCTTTTGTAAATTATTCAAAAAGTTTATATAAATTAATAAATGATAAAGATATTAAAAGAAATGTTTATAAAAAAACAATTATTGGAAGCAAAGAATTTGTAAAAAATATTGAAGAAAAATATATTAATAAGGAAAAAAATAATCTGGATTTAACTTGTAACGTAGATTCTCGACCTCGGGGATATAAAAATATTTTAAATTTAATTTGTCAAGTTACTAAATTAAATAAAACAGAAATTTTAAATAAAAAATATAACAATTTTTATAGATTATTAGCCATAAAAATTATTACTGAACATTCGAGAATGACTAAAAGAGATATAGGGAAAATATTTGATATTAAACCTAATACTATATCCGGAAATATTGCTAATATTGATAAAAAAATTAAAAAAAACCAAGTGGTTAAAAAACTATATCGACGAATATTACATGGAATAAGGAGAAAGAAATGAAAAATCGACGCTCCGACCCCAAATGTACTGGTTGTGGGAGTGAAAACTTCAGAGAAGTTTTAACTTCAAACGGTGTTTTAATTGATTATTGCGATGATTGTGGTGGAATATGGCTGGAAAAAGGTGAAATTTATTTTTTTACAAAATCTCCAAGTTATTTAAAATACCATATTGATAAAGCCTCCAAACAACCTGCTGATACTGAAAGAAAAAATCCTAAAACTGGTAATAAACTTTTAGAATTAAGTTTGTTTGATGGTAAATTAATAATTGATTATGATCCTGATACTGAAGGAATATTCCTTGATAAAGGGGAGTTAGAGGCTCTTCCTGGCCATAAGGAAATGGGTATTGAAATTCATATTGATAAAGGTTTTGTTTCTAAAAAAAATGATGTTAGCACAAAAAAAGAAAAGAAAAATATTTATAAAAGGGTTTCCGCAGGAGCAGGAGGATTAATGTCTGTTCCTAATCTGGGATTAATTTCATCTATTACTTTAATAGGTTTATATACAATACTTGGCCTTGTTATTCTAACTTTAAGTTTTTTTGGAATTTTAAATATTCATCAGGGCTTTTTAATTTATTTGATTATAATATTTATTCAGTTTATTTTTTCACCTTTTATTATGGATTTTATTCAAACCTTTCTTTATAGAGTTAACTGGTTAACTTATGATGAACTTCCAGACTCTTTAAAAAGATTCATGAATAATATATGTACAAAAAATAATATAAAATGTCCAAGTTTTGGATTAATTCCAGATGGCTCTCCAAATGCTTTTACATATGGCCATCATCCAAACAATGCAAGAATTGTTCTCACCGAAGGAATGTTTACTCTTTTAGATGAAGATGAACTTAACGGCGTAGTGGCTCATGAAGTTGGACATGCTGTTAACTGGGATATGCTTTTAATGACAATAATGCAGATTGTTCCAATGTTGTTATATTATATTTATTCTGTACTTTCACCTTATAGAAATACCAGAAGGGGAGTAAGAAGTTTTTCAAGAAGAAGTTCCGGAAGTTCAAAAGGAAAGCTTCAACAGCAGATTGTTGCGATGGGAGCCTATGTTTTATACATTGTTTCGCAATATATTGTTCTTTATTTTTCAAGAGTTCGTGAATATTATGCTGATAGATTTGCGGGGAAATATGTTTCGCCGTCAAAACTGGCGAGTGCTCTGGTAAAAATTGGATATGGTATGGCGGGTAAAAATACAGGAAGTAAAAATAAAAGAGATGAGAGTTTAAACTCTGTTAAATCATTAGGTATTTTTGATGAAAATTCTGCAAAAGGTTTTGTTGTGATGGGGTTTGGTTCAGAAAATACTGGTGTTGAGAAGATGGGCGGCGAAGTTAACAAAGATGGTTTAAAAAAAGCTATGAGATGGGATATGTGGAATCCATGGGCTAAATATTTTGAAATTCATTCAACTCATCCTCTGATTGCAAAAAGACTGCTTGCTTTGAGTAAGCAGGCCCAGTTTCAGGGAGAGAATGCTTATATTGACTTTGATGAAAAACAGCCTGAAAGCTACTGGAATGATTTTTTTATGGATGTTTTTTATTATTTTACGCCTAATTTGCTTTTTGGTATTAGTCTTGTTTTGTTAGGTTCTTCTATGTGGGGACTGAATACATCTATTCTTTTTAAATTATGCTTTCTTTTGTTTGGTGTTTCTCTTATTTTCAGTAATAAGTTTAGATATAATTCTGATTTTTTCCCAACGATGAAAGTTTCCTCTTTGTTGAAAAAAGTTAAAGTTTCACCAATTAGAGGCGTTCCTGTTAATATAAAAGGTAAAATTATTGGTCGTGGAAAACCTGGATTGATATGGGACCCCAATTTTATTCTTCAGGATGATACAGGTATTGTGTTTTTAGATTATTCCCAGCCACTTGCAATTTTAAATTTTTTATTTGGATTATTAAAAGCTGGTGGATATAAAGGGCAGAACGTACAAATAGAGGGCTGGTATAGAAGAGCTCCGATTCCGTATATTGAAATTAAAAATATTAGTTCGCCAACGGGCCTTCATACATGTTATACTTATCATATAAGGATTTACTTGGGCTATTTTATTACTTTGCTGGGTATTCTTATTTTTCTTATGCCTGGGATTTAGGAGGTTTTATGGATTTTAAATTAAAAAAGGAAAATTGCAGTAAATTAAAAGAAATTGCCAGAGAATCAATAAAAAATTATATAAAAAATAAAAAACCACTTGCTGTTGAAACTGATGATGAAGAGTTAAAACAGAAAAGGGCTGTTTTTGTTACTTTAAATAAAAATGAAATGTTAAGAGGTTGCATAGGCACAGTTATTCCGCAGACTTCTATTATTGAGGGTGTTTCAGAACTTGCTGTGAGTGCGGCAATGAATGACCCGAGATTTCCCCCTGTATTAGAATCAGAACTCCCAGATATTAATATTGAAATATCAGTTTTATCACCGATGAAAAAAATAAAAAATTTTGATGAAATTATACCGGGAAAGCATGGTGTAATGATTAAAAAAGATTTTGCTACCGGATTGTTTCTGCCTCAGGTATGGGAGCATTTTAATAATGATAAAGAAGCTTTCATGGGGGAACTCTGTTCACAGAAAGCTGGATTACCGTCAGATGCCTGGAAAAACCCTGAAAATATTGAAATATACGTATTTACTGTGTTTAAATTTTAAAAAAGTGGAGGATTATGAATTTTTATGAATCAATAAGCGAATATTATGATGATATTTTTTTGGATAATAAAATTAAATTTGAATTTTTAAATTCATTTTTAACAAACGATGATAAATCGTTACTTGATGTAGGATGTTCAACCGGAGCATTTTCTTGGCTTGCTTCCAAAAAATTAGATGTTACTGGTATTGATTTAGATAGTAGAATGATTCAGCTTGCCCACAAAAAATATCCGCAAATTAAATTTTTTAAAATGAATATGCTTAATATTGAAAAAAAATTTAAACACACTCCTTTTGATGTTATTGCATGTTTTGGAAATACTCTTGTGCATCTTAAAAATTCCTGTTGTTTATCAAATTTTTTTGCTCAGGTTAATAAAACTTTAAAACCAGATAAAAAATTTTTATTTCAAATTTTAAACTATGACAGGATTTTTAAAGAAAACATAAAAAAACTACCTTTAATTGAGAATGAAAAAATTAAATTTGAAAGAGAATATGATTTTTTAAAAGATAAAATTATAAATTTTAAAACCAGATTAACTGTAAAAGAAACAGGCAAAATTATAAATAATAACCAGAAGCTTTATGGCGCTACAAGTGATGAAATTATAAAATTTTTAAACATGACAAGGTTTAAAAATATTCAAACTTACGGGTCGTTTAAAAAGGATGAGTTTAATTTAGATAGTGTTGCTTTTATTGTTGTGTGCGAAAAGAATTTTTAATCTTTTTAGGGGTTTATATGACACAAAAAAATATTTACATTGTTTTTGCAAATCAGCTTTTCAGAGATGAAGAACTTAAGATTCCCCTGGGAATTTTTAATAAAAATAATATAAATTCAATTCTTACCTCAAATTCATTAGATATGGCTGTTGGGAAGCTGGGAATGCATATAGAGCCTGAGCTATTATATACTGATATTGATGTTAAAAAAGCTGATGCAATTATGTTTGTTGGAGGACCGGGAACAAAATTTTATTTTAATGATAAAAAAATTCATAATATTCTTAAAAATTTTAATAATAAAAATAAGTTAATTGCGGCTATTTGTATTTCACCGGTTGTTCTGGCAAATGCAGGTCTTTTAAAGGGAAAAAACGCCACTGTCTGGATCGATGGTAAAGAAGATATTCAAAAAAGTGGAGCAAATTTTATTGATAAACCAGTTGTGATAGATTCAAATATCATTACCGCGAATGGTCCTAAAGCTGCCAGGGAATTTGCAGAAAAAATTTTAAAAAATATTTAAAGGCTGGAAGTGGATAAAAATATTATACGTAAAAAATTATTTAAATATCCTTTAAAAACTATTAGTTTAAGAGATTTTCAAATTAAATTTAAAATCCTGGATTATTATAATTTATATTCTACAATAAAAACTTTAGAGGAATCTAGAATTCTTTTAAAAATTAAGGCTTCAAAAACAAATGGTAATATTTCTAAACCACTTTATAATAAGTATAGAATTTTAAAACCTGAAGTTGATTTTTCAAATTACTTTGATGATATTAAAAAATTAAAACCTGTTTTTGACATTGATAAGTATCTTAAAAAACCCGAAAAATATGTTAAGCATATGGTGGTATTAAATAAATTAAGCAAATATTTATGGGAAAAAAACGAATTACTTGAAAAAAAAATGTCAAAAAAAGAGCGTTCTTTTTCTATATGGCAGCAGGAAAAATTCATTGATAATAATTTTTCTTTAATTAAAGAAGTTTTGAGATGGAACAATTTAAATTCCCATTTTTTAAATTATTATGAAACTTTTGAACCTTTTTTTGAATATATATCAAAATTCGAGCGTGAAATGAATATTCTTATTATTGAAAATAAAGATACATGGTTTACTTTTCGAAAATTATTTAAAGAAGTTGGTAAATCAGTAGTTTTTAATAAAGTGATTAATGGGTTATTATATGGTGAAGGTAATAAAATCACAAAAAAAGGTGCATTGACTGAACATTTATTTGGATTAAAAGAGCATAAAAAAGTGGAATTTGTTAATTATTATTATTTTGGTGATCTAGATTTTGAAGGTATTGGAATTTATCTTAGAATTTTAAAAGCAAATCCTGATTTAGACTTGTTTTTGCACAAAAAATTATATTTGCAAATGCTTGACGAGGCAACAGGTTTAAATCTTCCAGTTTCTCTAAGCAATCGAAATCTTCCAGATAATTATAAAGGTTTTTATAAGCAATTCAGTAATGAGGAGTTAGAAGTAATAAAAAATATTTTAAATTCAGGTAAATATATACCTCAAGAAATAATTAACTACTCCATATTATCGGGTATAATCAAAGGATTAAATTAAATGATTAAATTTGAATTTCTGGATAGTTTTGAAAAAAGAATGCATATAGTTGGTGCTATTGATTCTATTATTAATCGTAAAAATAAGAATTTAGAACTTGAAAATAAATTTAATGCCGGCGAAATAGAAAATGTTATTTTTTCTGTGCTTGTTTATATTATGGATAAAACTCTTTCAGAAGATGAACAATGCACGATTTTGAATATATCTAATTATTTAAAGACTTTACTGGAACACTATTCTGCTGAGAATATAGTTTCTTTAGAGCTTGCTAATTATATTATCAAGGATATTCTGCAAAATAGGGGAGAAAGACGAATTTTTAATATTATGAATTATAATCATGGTATGTCTGAATATTCGGTAAGGTTGATTTCAGATAAAATAATTGAAACAGAAAAAGGGTATAAAATTATATATTTTCTTACTGAGCAGGGTTATGATTTTTTATTTAGAACCAAAGAAGTTGATGATGAAATATCTTTCACGATTGAAGAGTTTAAGTTAAGAGAACTTATTAAAAGAAAAAATTACAAAAAAGCCTTAAATCAGAGTAAAAGTTTAATTCAAATGGTGAGGCAGAAAAAAAATGATATTTTAATTTTTATTCAGAAAATAAAAGAAAATATATATTTTGTTAACGTAAGTGATTATGAAAAAATTATAAAAACCACATATGAACTGCTTCAGGAAGAATATGAAACCATGGAAGAAATTAAAAAAATGATTAAACAGGCTGAGAATAGATTAAATTCTGAAAATAATGATTTTGAAAATCATGAAACTCTTATAAAGGCTAAAAAAGAGATCAGGCAGATTAAAAAAAATATCGAAACAACTATTAACGAGCAGCAGAGTTTGATTTTAAACCGTCATAATTTATCAAAAATCTATATTAATACTATAGGAGATTCTTTTGCCCATACTATTCAGAAAAGATTTGATATTGAAACTGAGATAATACGATTACTTGAAAAAATAGAAGAAGATAAAATTCATGAGTTGTGGAAACTTTTTAATCCTTTATTCAAGACTGATGTGAAAAAGTATTTGAATATTTTAAAGCTTTATGATAAACAAAGCCGACTTAGAGAGGAAAAAAAAGAAAGTAATTATAATCTTATTCAGCATGACGAGTTTGAAAAAGATATTGAAAAAGAAAAGGCTATAGAAAGGAATAAGGTTTTTAAAACAATAATTCAATGTATTTTAACTTATGGAATTTCACATAAAAAATTCAGATTATCACAGTTAATGGAATATATTAAAGAACAGAATTCTAACTTTGAAATTTTTTTAAAAGAGCATAGAATTTTTAAAACAATGCTGCGATTATATGAAACCGGAGAAATTAATTTAAAAAAATGGAAAGATGATAAAGAAGATATTATTTTGAATATTTCAGGAGAATTTGATATTTCCTATTGTTTATTTCAAATTGAGAAAGAAAAACAGGATTTATATAATATTCAAAAATTCAAGGTATCTAAAAAAGAAGATTTATTGTTTGATTATGAATTTGAGTTAAAAGAAAATGAAATGAAAATTTCCCATAAAGTAACTGTTAATGATTATTTAATAGAGGTGGATTTATGACTGAATTAAAAACGGCTATAAAAATTTTTAAAAATTTGCTGAAAAACGGTCAGATTAATAAAGATAAGGATATAGAGCATTTTATTGATTTTAAAACTCCTGAAATCAGGGAAGTTTTATATACTTTTGAAGAAGAGCTTGATTTTAAAATAGTCGAAGCTGGTGAAACTGTCTATTTGATACCTCAGACATCTAATGAACTACTTGGATTTACAAATAAAGATTTTAGAGAATGGATTTCAAGCTCAGCAAGACTTTCAGATGCATTTTTGCTTTCTTATATTTCTATGTTAATTTTCAGCCTGTTTTACGGAGGAAAAAACAGAGACCCTAAACAAAGGGAATTTTTAAGGGTTACTCAACTTATAGAGAAATTAGATGAAAATTTTTCCGTTGTTCTTAAAAATCAGGAAAAAACAAAAGACATTGAAGAAAAATACAGTTTAAATTTTTCAAAGATTGCCCAATTATGGGACAGCAAGCAGGAATATGAAGAAGGTAAACTAAAAACAAAAACCGGAACAATTCTCAGCGTTTGTAGACTTCTTCAAAGAGAAAATTTAATAAAACTAATTGATGACAATAAAGAAATACGCCCAACACAAAAACTTGATGATTTAATGATAAATTATTATTTAAACGAAGAACGTATTCAAGAAATAAATCAAATTTGGGATAAGTAGAATGATGATTTGAAAAAGCTTTGATTTTACAAAAAAAATTAAATATTGTTCAAACTAACTTTAAATGATATAATTTTTTGTGCATAAATTATTTATAAGCTAATTCAGGGGATATATTATAATGCCAAAAATTAACAGGTTCAGAATTATAAATTTTTCTTATAATAATGATAACCGGCATATTGTTGACGAAACCTTTAATTTTTTTGGGGGTGAAAATGCTCTATTAAGTCTTGCAAACGGTGGCGGAAAAAGTGTTCTTGTTCAGCTTATGCTTCAGGTAGTTGTGCCTAAAGCTAAAATTCAGGGAAGAAAGTTTGAGGATTTTTTTAAAAATAAAAAGCAACCCACTTTTTTGTTAGCTGAATGGAAACTGGATTATTCTGATAATTACCTTTTAACTGGTTTTGTATGTGAGAATTTTGAAACTACTCAGCTTGATGGTGAAAAAAATCAGAAGTTAAGATTTTTTACTTTCACTGTATTGTATTCTGAAGCTAATTCATGGGATATTCAAAATCTAAAGATTATTCAAAAATCTGGAAAAATTATTAATCTGCCAGGTTTTAAAGAAACATGTAAAATTATGGAAGAAAAAGAAAGAAACCCCGCTTTTGATTTCAGAGTTTTTAGAGATGATAATATGGAAAGTTATCGTCAGCATATTGGTGAATATGGAATTTCAGCAAATGAATGGAATAATATTATAAAGGGCATAAATGATAGTGAGGGTGGGCTTGAAGAGATTTTTCAAAAGTGCAGAACATCTGATCAACTCATTAATGAGTGGTTTTTAAATAAAACTATTTTAAAAGTATTGTTTAAAGATAAAAAATCATCACTTAATCTAAGTATGATGATGAAAAATCTATTAGATGAAATTATTTCAAACGAACGTTTTATTATTGAAAAAAATATTCTTGGGAAATTTTTAATTAAACTTGAGGATTTTAGCCAGGAACTTGAAAAATTTGCCTCTAAAATTGAAAAGTTAAATGTTTTGATTCAAAAACTTAATAGATTAAAAGCTTTCTGTTTTAATAATATTGAAAAATTAAAAAATACTCTTGATAATAATTATAAAATTTTATCTGATTGTGAAAGTTCTTTAAATTTAATTGATTTTGAAGAAAGAAGCCTTCATTTTTACAATTATAAATCAAAATGTGATGAACTGATGGGTGAAATAGATTTTTTAAACAAAGAAACTGATGAAATCTCTGAAATTTTAAATTCAAAAAAGTATTTTAAAAATTGCATGAAAGCTTCGCAGTTAAATAATAAAATTCAAAAAAATAATGCTTTTTTAGCTGGTATAAATCAAAAATTAAAAAGTTTTGAGGATAATTTTAATTTCAAAGATGAGGTAGCAAAACTGGAATATAGTTTGAAAATTAATTATGAGCAAAAGTATAAATTTTTAGAAAAAGAATACGAAAATTTAAAAAATAAGGTTGAAGATGTCTGTAATAATATTGAAAGTTCAAATGATGATATAATAAAAATTCAATCAGAGCTTGATTATTTAAGAGAACAGAAGGGGGCGGTTAGATCCGCTATAGAAATGTTTAAAGATTATGCTGGAAGTATAGAAGGAAAATTAAATATTAAAATTCAGCGAAATATTTTAGGAAATATTGAACCTTCGTTTTTTGAAAACACAAATAATTTTTTAAAAAGTGAATGTTTAAAACTTCATAATCAAATAAAACAAAATTCCGCAGAACTGGAAAAAAATCAAAACCAATTAAATCAAAGCAATATGAAATTAAAAAAACTTGAATCTCAGAAGGTTGAAAAACTAAATCATGTTAATATTAATAAAGAAAATATTAAAAATTACAATAAGCAGGAAAAAAAATTAAAAAGGATTTTCGATAAATACGAGTTTGATTTTACCAGAAGATTTAATAATGAATACTGTGTTAAACTTTTTAATTTTAAAATTCATGAGTTTGAAGAAAAAAAGCATAACGCCAGATTAGAAAATGATCAGATTTTAAAAATTATACATGGAATAAATAATAATCAGCTTCATATTCAAAAGAATATTATTGATTTATTAATAAAAAATGATATTAATTTTGACACAGGCGAAAAATATCTACTTAATCAAAATAAAAAAATTGCAGCTGAGCTTAAGGAAAAAAATCCATTGCTGCCTTATTCGCTGATTTTTGACACACAAAATCTAGAAAAACTTAAATCACTTAAAATCAATCATTTTATTGAGTGTATTGTGCCTGTGTTATTATTTGAAGATATAGAAATGAGTATAAATTTTGAAAACAGGGTTTCAAATATTGAAAAACTTTACTTTTTTTCAAATTTTGAAAATAAACTATTTAATAATGACAATAAACTTGAACTAATACAGGAATTACAGTTGAACGTAAAAAGAGAAAAAGAAAAAATACAGAATTTCCAGCAGTGTATAAATAATCTTTATAAAGAAAAAAATTCAGTTTCAGAGTTTGATTTTTCAGCAGATTATCTACAGAATCAGCAAAATATGTTAAGTCATAACAGAAAAGAATTTAATAAAATTATTCAGGAATTTAATGCTATCGAAGATAAAATAAAAAAAACACAAATTCAATGTAAAAAAAAAGAGCATGAAAACCTTGATTTAGAGAAAAAGCAACAAAAGGGAAAGCAGAAATTAGAGATTTTTGATGAGTTTAAAAATAAAAATCTTTTATTTGAAGAAAATTGCCTGAATTTAAAAAATCTTTCAGATAAAATCAACCTAAATGAAGCTGAAATAAAAGAAAAGTCAGAAAAAATTCTAGGTTTAACAAATTCTAAGTTTAAATTAAAACAAGATATTGAAAAAATTGAAAACAATATTGAAAAAACAAAAATTTTATTAAAAAAATATGATGAAGTTGCAGAAAACGAAATTATTGAAGGTGATATTTCCGAGCTTGAAAATAGATTAAACTCTTTAAAAAATCAGTATGAAGCCGATTTAAGTTTTTTAAATCAAAGAAAAGAAGAAATATGTGAAAATATTATTAACTTTGAAAGTCAGTTAAAAAAAATAAAAGTTGAAAAGAAAGATTATTTAAATCTTTCCTGGGAAAAAAAAGATTATGAAAATATAATTATTGAGATAGAAGAATTAAATAATAAAAAATCAGCTTTAAAAGAAACTGAAATTAAGGCTGAAAGGGTTCTTGCGGGTGAAAAAAAAGCACTTGAATTTTGTGTTGAAGAAATTAAAAAACTTGGATTTGTGGCAGCGATTCCATATAAAAAAATTTATGGGGATTTTAAAGTTAGACGCGAAAAATTAAAAAATAAAAAATCCAGTATTGAAAATGAAAATAAACAAATAAACCAAGAGCTTATTAACTTAGAAAAAATTTATTCTTCTATTAATGATTTAGGGTTGCCAAAAAATGAAATAAATATAAATTTTGATAAAGAAATTAACCTTAAAAAAGATTATGAAATTTTAAAATCAGAATATTTAAAACTTAAAAATGAAATTTATCGCGAGGAAAATAAAGTAATTAATTTTAATTATAATTTGATTAAAAATGAATTTAAAGAAAAAAATAAAAATATACAGAAATTATTTTTTGGTCTTGATTCAATTATTTTAAAAGAAAATAAAAACTATGAGGATTATTATTATCTGTATGAAAGAGTGAAACAGAATCAGGAAAAAATAAAGGAACTTGTTCGAATTTACGAAAACCGACTTCAAAATCTGGAAAAAAATAAAAAGGATGTGATTTATCAAAGTTATCTTCATGGTGAAAGAATATTTAATCAGCTTATAAAAATTTCAAAAAATTCTACAGTTAAAATACCTGGCCGTATGCGACCAGTTGAAATGATAAAAATAAATATTGAGATCGATAATCAAAAACAGGCTTTAGAAAGAACACAAAAACATATTGAAAACACTATCGAAAATGTAAGAGAAGAAATCCGGAAGGGTTTAAGTCAGCAGCAGATTATGAAAACAATTAACAGATTAATGTCCAGCCGTGAACTTTTAAATAAATATACAAATTTAACTTCGATTCCAGTTTTTGTTTATAAAATAGATTTAAATCATAAAGCTAGCGGCCATAAATTGTGGGAGAAAGCAGTAAGCGAAAACTCAGGCGGAGAAAAATTTGTAGTGTTTTTTGCTGTTATATCCGCTTTAATGTCGTATATTCGCGAAAACACAATGGAAAATGCCGAGGTCGATAAGTTAAAAGATACCAGGGTGCTGATAATGGATAATCCGTTTGGTCCTGTTTCATCAGAACATTTATTAACACCGCTTTTTGAAATTGCAAAAAAATATAAAACGCAGCTTATATGTCTTTCTGACTTAAAACAGCATTCAATAATGAACTGTTTTAATTTAATTTATATGCTTAAAATTAAAACTACATCTTTTGATAAAAATGAATTTTTAAAACTGGAATATGAAATAAAAAATAATCAGAAAATACAATTTGATGAAAACCTTGAAAAATCTATTTTTCGCGCCCAGACAAAAGAAATTCAAAACCTTTTTTGATAATTAAAACGGGGTAGATATAAAAAAGCAGACTCATTGCTGAGCCTGCATTATATTTAAATATCTAATGATAAACCAGCTACTGCAGATATTTTCTTTGGAATATCGGTGTTATCATATGTTCCTGTAAAAATTTCAGCCTGAGGTCCAAAAGCAAAAACAGGAACTTCGCCACCAGCATGATCGTTTGTTGTCCAGTCAATATTTGCCTCACTGTTAATGAGTCTTACAAAAAGAGCCGTTGCCAGACCACCTTCACTCCATCTGGTAGGTCTTTTGGTATCTTTTAATTCCATAATTTCATCAATAATATCGTCTTTCCAGTCATAATCGGTATATAATTCAAGTTTTTCTTTAAGATCAACAAAAGCTTCATCAAGCATCCCCATTATTTTATCAGGAGTATATCTAAATCCTTTTATAACTTCAGGTTTATAATTATATCCATCTCTTCCAAGCACTAAGCCACCTGTTTCGTGGTCACTTAAAACTACTACAAGGGTGTCTTTATTTCTTCTTCCATAATCTAAAGCTTCTTTAACTGCTCTGTCAAAAGCAAAAGTGTCATAAATTGCGCCAACTGGATCATTGGAATGACCTGCATGATCTATTCGGCCGCCTTCAACCATTAAAAAGAATCCATTATCATCCTCGTCTAGAAGATCAATAGATTTTCTTACCATAAGTGCTAGGGAAGGTTCTCCGAGTTCTCTGTCTAAATCGTAGTTTAAGTGAAACTCCTCAAAAATACCCAGAACTTTAGTATTTGTAGTTTTAACAAGTTCGGACCTATTTTTTACCACATCATATCCTTTTTTTTCAGCATCATCCAGAAGCTCTTTAAAATATCTCATACCACCACCCATTAAGATATCAATTCCAGATTGCATTTGTTGTTTGGCAATATCATACTGATGACCTCTATTTGGAATATGAGCAGAAAATGAACCTGGAGTTGCATGACTAATTGTTGTAGTTGTAACAATACCAGTTTTTTTGCCAAGTTCCTGTGCGGCCTCTGTAAGATTTTTTAATTTTGTCCCATCCGGTAGAACACCTACCAGACCATTAGCTGTTTTATGTCCCGTTGAAATGGCAGTTCCTGCAGCTGCCGAATCGGTTATTAAGTGATTTTTGGAATGGGTTGTTATCGAGCCAGTTACCGGGAATTCATCCATGGATAATTGACCGTCATTTATCACTCTAGCCAGAGTATTAGTTGAATAACTCATGCCATCCCCTATTAGAATGATAACGTTTTTTGCCTGAGAATCTGAAAAAACAGTTACAGATATCAGCAGACAAAATAGTACTAGAATAATTTTTGTTTTCATCTTTTTCTCCTTTAAAAAAAAATATTAAAAGTGTTGATATTTAAATCAACTTAACTTTTTACCAACAATAGAGCTTGCTGTTTTACCGTCAAAAGCACCGTCATATTTTTGTTTCAGACTTTTCATAATCTGGCCCATAAATTTTTTGTTTTTTTCAGGCAGTTGGTCAACAAGTTCGGAAACAATTTTTTCAAGCTCAGCCTCTGTTAACTGTTTCGGAAGATAGCTTTCAAGAATTTCTTTTTCATCTTTTTCCTGCGAAATATCCATCCCCTGTTTATTTTTAAGCCCCAGGGTTTCTTTTGTGTTTTTTAAATATTTTTTAATAAGTTTATTTACAATTTTATCATCAGGCTCACGATTACCTGAATTAATTGCCTCTTTCTGGGCATCGCCAATCAATGTGTTTAAAAGATTAGTTTTAATTTTATCCCCTGATTTCCGGGCCTCTAGAATATCTTTTTTTATTTTTTTATACATACTGGCACTCCTTCAATTCAATCTAATTTATTATAACATAAAAAAAAATATTCACAACCAAGAGAATATGATGGGGTCGGAGCGTCGATTTTTCATAAAATTATACTTATATTTCAGGTGTAACCTATGATATAAACAATAAAATTTAATAAATTTAAAATATTTAAATTAACATATTTAATAAAATTTATGATGAAATTAATTAAAAAATCCTATATAATTGCAATAATTTGTTAAAAATAAAAATCGTTAAGGGGTTTGGCTATATTTAAACTTGATGTTATAAACATCAAAATCTTCGTAATATAATAAAAACTTATGAAAAATCGATGGTCCGACCCCATAGTTTGGGGGATTATATGAAACTTGTAAGCTGGAATGTAAATGGAATACGAGCTATTGAAAGAAAAAATGAGTTTGAACTTTTTGATGCAGATATTCTTTGTATTCAAGAAACTAAAAGTCATAAAGAGCAACTTACTGAGAAACTTGTTAATATTGATGGGTATAATTCATTTTTTGTTTCTGCTGAAAGGAAAGGTTACAGTGGAGTTGCACTTTATACAAAGGTGAATCCTGTAAAAGTAGAGCAGGGATTTGATAATGAAGGAAGAATTATCAGGGCGGAATATGAAAATTTTGTTCTTTTTAATGTTTATTTTCCTAATGGTAAGAGCAGACAGGAAAGGCTGGATTATAAAATGAATTTTTATAAAACTTTTCAGGAGCTTGTTTTAAAAGAATATAAACCTGTTATTGTATGTGGCGATGTTAATACTGCTCACAAAGGAATCGATCTTGCAAGACCTGATGCAAACAGCGATAAAAGTGGATTTTTGCCAATAGAAAGAGAATGGATTGATAGTTTTTTAAACAGGGGTTTTTCTGATGCACTCAGATTATTTCATAAAGAAGCCCATATTTATTCATGGTGGGATTATAAAACAAGGGCTAGAAAAAGGAATGTTGGCTGGAGAATTGATTATTTTTTTGTTCAAAACAGTATAAAAGATAAAGTAAAGGACTGTTATATATTAAATCAAAAAATGGGTTCTGACCATGCACCTGTTGTATTAGAAATCGAAGGACTTTAAAAAACAATTACTAAGGTGTACTAATTGAAATAACTGTTTTTTATGATAATATAAATTATATTCTAATTTTTATGGAGAGTTATGTGCAGAAGAAAAAAATTATTCTAATAACAGGATGTTCGAGTGGTTTCGGGCTGCTATGTGCTGTTAGATTATGCAGAAAACATATTGTTTATGCAACTATGAGAAATCTGAATAAATCTGAGGAACTTTTAAAAAGAGTTAAGCAAAACAATGGTAAAATTTACTTAAAAGAACTGGATGTAATAAAAAAAGATACTATTGAAAAAATTTTTAAGGATTTAAAAGAAAAATACGGAAAGCTGGATATATTAATTAACAATGCTGGATTTGCTGGTGCAGGCTGTTTTGAGGATATGAAGGATAAAGAGTTCAGAAATGTTATGGAAACAAATTTTTTTGGAGTTTTAAATGTTACAAAAATGTTACTTCCTTTAATACATAAGTCGGAAAGGGGTAAAATTATTAATATTTCAAGTATTGCTGGCAAAGTATCTTATCCTGCTCTTGGAGCTTATAATTCTTCCAAATACGCGCTTGAGGGTTTCAGCGAAAGTCTCAGATATGAATTAAGACCTTTTAATATTGAGGTTTTGCTGGTTGAGCCTGGAAGTTTTAAAACAAAAATTTTTAATGAGAACGCCAAGATATGTGATAGAGCTTTTGATAAAAAGAGTAAATATTATAAAAGATGTCAGCATTTTATTTCAAAAAGGGAATTGCTGGATAAATATAGACCTGATCCTGATAAAGTTGCTGCCTTAATTGAAAAAATAGTTCATAAAAGAAAAAATAAGTTTAGAATAGTTGTTGGAATTGATGCAAAAATTCAACTTTTTTTTAAATGGCTTTTACCATTTTCAATTTTTGAAAAAGTGGTTAGTTATTTTGCGTTTAAGAATATGAAAAAATAAAATTCTGTCTATTTAAAGGAGGAAAATTGTCAATTGATAATTGTATAATTAAGAATAAGGAAGATAAATTATATAGGGAAAGAAATAGACTTGTTGCTTTATGCGGTGTTTTGGCTAAAAAACAAAATTATAATGCCGGGATAAAAAAACATAGCGGGGACGATTATAAAAAAGATAGAGGAACTGTTTTTTATATTGATTTACCCACTGGTCAGATTAGTTATCATATAAAAAATTGTGAGAAAAATTTATTCAGATTTTTTAAAAAATATAATAAAGAATTTGATGGACATGATTTTGAAGAAAAATATGATAGAATAATGGAATTTATCGAAAATGAAAACGACAAAGTCTTATCTGATTAAAACTAGGTTGGGAGAGTTTCTCGCAGAATTTAAGGATTCCAATTTAATTTTATTGAAATTTCCTGGTGACTTTTCAAACCCTCCCGGTCATTATAAAATGGCTTGTTCAAAAAATGATTTTCAAAAGAAACTTAATAATTATTTAAATGGTAGAACCAGAAACATTAATCAAAAATTCCAATTAAATATTAAATCCAGATTATATAAAAAAATACTTACAACCCTCAAAGAAAAGGTATCATATGGGAGTATAATATCATATTCAGACCTTGCTGAAATCTGTAAAGTATCAAATCCCCGTATTATTGGAAATGCTATGTCAAAAAATCCAGTACCAATTATTATTCCCTGTCACAGGGTAGTTAAAAAAAATTCGGATATTGGCCACTATGGTCCGGGAGTATTTTATAAACAGGAGTTACTGGAAATTGAGAAAATTAACATGAATAGTTAATGTTTAATATTAATTCTTAAAAGAGGTTATTGAAAAACTAAATTAAGATAATTTTTCAAACTCACGTTTTAATTAAGATATTATATTGGAATAGTTTCATTTCATTTTAAAAACGCTCCAATCTTTTTTTGTTTTTTTTCCTCATTTATTTTACTTCTTCATATAAAAAAGTTTTTTTAAAATCCTATAAAAAATTGATATTCATGAATATTGAATAAAATTCTTTTATATTATGCTTTAAAACATCATTTGACTATTTGGCAAAATAGACAAATATAATAAAGGGGGTCGGTTTTAGTATTATTGAATTTAAAAAAATGTTGACAATATAAAATTTCTAATATAGTATTTAAGTATATACTTAAAAGGATAAATTGAAATGCAGGAAGACAAGTTTTTACATTTTTTAAAAATAATCTCTGTTAAAAACAGATATAAAATATTAAAACTTTTATCTAAAGAAAGATTATGTGTTAATGCTTTGTCATGCAGGTTAAAGATTACTCCTGCTGCTGTTTCACAGCATTTAAGAGTGTTAAAAGATAATGGGTTGCTTCAGAGCGAAAAAATTGGGTATTATATGCATTACACTGTTAACAAAGAGATTTTTGAAAAAATTAAATCAAGTTTTGATGAACTTATAGATTTTTAAAATATTTTTTTTGTTTTTAATTAAGTGATTACGCAAATAATTAAATAAATAACTCAGGTAATGCCTGAGAATTTAAAAAAGGAGGGTTTATATGGTTGATGAAAAAAAATCTGATTGTCTTAAGGAAACAGGATTGAAAGACAAAAATGAACCTTGTTCACCAGAACAAATCAAAAAATGTCATGGCTCTGAAGATAAGCATCCATGTGATGACAAAAAATAATTTTTTAAGGGGGATTAATATCCCCCTGATTTTGAGGTTATTAATGATTAAAATAATTAATTTAGTTAGAGATTATGACAAATTCAGAGCTGTAGATAATATTAATCTGGAGATTTTTGATAATGAATTTTTTACACTTCTAGGCCCAAATGGAGCTGGTAAAACAACTATTATTAATATGTTGATCGGACTGGCTAAAATTACAAGTGGTGAAATTTTATATGATGGAAAAAGTTTTAAAGAAAATACAAAGAATTTTCAAAAGTTTATGGGCATTGTTCCAGATGAAAGTAATTTATATCCAGAATTAACCGGAATTGAAAATTTATTATTTTGTGCAGGAATATATGGTATATCTGAAGATAAAATATATGAGAGGGCTATTGAACTTTTAGAAATGGTAGGGTTAAAAGATTTTAAAAACCGTAAATTTAAAGCTTATTCAAAAGGAATGAAAAGAAAGCTTACCATCATTGCCGGCGTGCTTCATAAGCCAAAAATTCTTTTTCTGGATGAACCAACCACAGGTATAGATGTTATGAGTGCAATAAATATTAGAAATTTTTTAAAACGAATAAATGATGAAAAAGTCACAATTTTTATGACCACGCATTATCTGGAGGAGGCTCAGAGACTTAGTGATCGTATTGGATTTATTAAAAAAGGGAAATTAATTAAAGTGGATTCATTCCAAAATTTAGCAAAAAATTATTATAAACATCCAATTTATAAAATTTCACTGGAAAAAGATTTTGGTAAAGAAGTCTTTAATAATATAAATGGGTTAAAATTAATTTCACAAAAAAATAGTACGTATCAAGTAGAAATTAATCACGAAGTTTCGCTTTTTTCGGTGTTAGAAAATATTAACAAACAAAACATCAATATTTTATCAGCACAAAAACTGGAGCCTACACTTGAAGAAATTTTTGTTTCTATATCAACTTTTGGAGAATAAATTATGAATATATTTTTAGCATTCTGGACTATTTTAAAAAAAGATATGAAAGCGTATTATCTGAAACCGCCAAATATAAGCTGGGGATTAATTTTTCCGGTTGCATGGACTTCGATGTTTTATTTGCGAAGTGGTAGTGATGTTGATGTTATTTATCTTCTGGCGGGTGTTTGTTCATTGTCGATATTGTTTGGTGCAACTTCAATGCTTGCAGTTACTGTTACTTTTGAAAAGAAAAATAACTCATTTAATCGTCTTTTACTTGCGCCTTTACCATACTGGGTTTTAATGATTTCGAAAATTTCAGGTGCTGTTCTTTTTGGGGTTATTAATGCGTTTATTCCGGTAATATTAGCATTATTTATTACACAGATTCCTTCTCTGAACTGGGTTTTGGTATTTTTTGCTTTTTTATTAGCTTCCATTACTTCATCATTAGTTGGTCTGTTTGTGGCAGTTTCCGTGAGTGAAGTATTTGAAGCTCAAACTTTTTCAAATTTTTTAAGGTTTCCTATGATTTTTTTATGTGGATTATTTATTCCTCTTAATGATTTACCATCTCTTTTGAGACCTGTATCTTATATTTTACCGCTTACATATTCTGTTGATATATTACATACTGAATTCTCAAATACCGGTATTATGCCAGTATATTTTAATTTATTAATTTTATTATTGTTTACCTTAATTCTGTCAGTTTTGACTTTAAAAAATATTAAAAGAAAATGGATAATATAATAATATTTTTTCTAATCATTTCTTAATTTCATTTTTTAGTTTTGTTTAATTTTGTTTTTAGTAAATAGGATGTTTTTTTGGTATATTAAATAAGCCCCTTAATTCTCTTTATTATTTCTGTTTTTATTTCTAATCTATAGTTTTTGCAGCTTAATATAAAGTTTTTTAAAAATTTTTTATTGTTAAGTTTAGAAGATAATACCGGGCTGTAGTATTCAAAGGTTTTATGATTCTGTGTATTTATCCATACATATCTATTTGGTTTTGGCAGAGGCATTTTTCTATCAACAATATATTTTGTCAATAAATTGGAGGGCAGCAGAGGAATTTTTAAATTATAAAATTTTCCAAAAAAAGCAAGTTCATATAAGACTATTTCTGGGGCATAAATTTTTTTTCTTTTAAATGTTTTTTTTATTCTTTTAAGCTGCTTATGGCTGTGATATGATTTGATAAAATGTCGGCAGGAATTTCTTTCGATTATTTCAAGTATTTTTTTGAATTTAATTGTTGAATAAGGTGGAATTTTTTCTTTTTTTAATTTAAGTGTTTTTTGAAGTGGTAATAAAAATCGATTTTTAACTTCCGGGTGAAGTTGCATAAATAAAATAGAGGTCTGGGCAACTTTCCAGGCTCTTTTGTAAATATCAGTTCTTTTCCGATTATTATAATGAACGGCGGCGGCTTTTTTTTCAAATTTAATAAATTTTTTATTTCCGCCAATTCGATATCCAAGTTCTATATCTTCAAATCCATAACCTGTAAAATAAGGGCTGAATCCTTTTGATTTTAAAAATATGTTTTTTCTGATTGATAAATTGCAGGTAATAAATTTAATAAAGTTATATTTACCGGTTTTTAAACTGCTCAGATAGGCTCCAAGGTCTGTTATGGAGTTTTCATATGTCAGTTCAATTCTGTCTGGAAACTTTACCCTTCCTAAAACAGTTTTATACCCTTTTTTATGATTTAAAATATGATGTTTAATGGCGTTCATGGTTAAAATCACGTCTGAATCTATAAATAATAAAATATCACCTCTTGCTGTTTCGGCGGCTGTATTTCTTGCCTGGCCCTGACCTTTGCCTTTATTTTTAATATATTTAACTTTTTTTGAATATTTCTGACATAATTTATATACAGAATCATCATCTGAGTCGTCTGAAACAATAATTTCAAGAGGTGGAACTGTCTGTCTCAAAATACTTGAAATACACTGACTTAACTTTAAAACTCTTTTATAAGCGGGAATAATAACAGATAAGGTTAAATTTTTTCGGGAAACCATTTTTCGTTTTTCCAGTAATATATTTGCGAAATTATATAAAGAAAAAGTATTATTAATGTTCCATAGCCAAAAGATTTCCAGATGATAATTTCCCCAAATTCGGGATTATAAAAAATTCTTCTAAATGCAAGCATAGAGTAAAACATAGGGTTTAAAACTAAAAAATCAAGGAGTTTATCCGGTATCATATCAGGTATATAAAATACTGGTGAGGCATAAAACCATACGTTAAGAATTATTTCAGTTGCATGTGGTGTATCACGAACAAAAACATTCGCGGTTCCAATAATTAAGCCAATGCTGTAGGAAAGAAGATAAACATGAATTATAATAAGCGGGAAGTGTATTAAAAACTGATAAAGCGAAAAAGTTTGTCCAAAAAAAACGGCAAATATAAAAAGAATTAAAAGGTTTAAAAGAAAGATTATTGTGTTAACTCCGATTTCAGATATAAGGAGTGGCCGGTAATCGAATCTTATTTTCTGAATAATTTCAAAATGTCTTAAAAAAGCAAAGCATGAATTATTAACATTGGCCGCAAAAAGTCCCCACATAATTATTCCAGAAAAAAAGTAAAGCGGAAAATTTTCCAGCTCAATTGACAGAATATGCTCAAAAACTATGGTGAAGATTATTAGAGAGACAAAAGGATTAATAAATGACCATATTATACCAAGTCTTGAGCCAGTATATTTTAATTTAAAATTAAGTTTAAAAAAATTTTTTAATAGATTATATTTTATCATCACCATGTTTTTCCATATATTTTAAATATTCATATCCAGCTTTTTCTGGTGTGGTATCACATAATACCTTTCCATTTACCAGAGCTAAAGTTCTTGTGGTTAAATCTTTTATATAGTTTACATCATGGCTGACTAAAATCATAATTTTGGAATTTTTTTTCAGTTCCATGATTTTTTTTCTGGTTTTTTCCTGGAAGTTAACATCACCTACCGAGGTAATTTCATCAAGAAGTACAATATCTGGTTTTAAAAAGGCCACCGTTGAAAAACCTAATCTAACTTTCATACCAGAAGAATAGAATTTATATTTTAAATTTAATGATTTTGGGGTTAGGCCTGAAAATTCTTTGATTTCTTCTAATTCATTTTTGTTTAATGGGGAATTTGTTGATATTGAAGAAAAAAGTCTGATATTTTCAATACCTGTTAATTCAGGATGGAATCCGATTCCGATATCAAGCATAGGTGAGATTCTGCCCTTTATGTCAACATGTCCTCTGTCAGGTATAAGTAAACCAGATATTATTTTAAGCAACGTTGTTTTTCCTGAACCGTTCGCACCTATGAAACCTATGATTTCGCCCTCATAAGCTTTAAAATCCACTCCGTTTAAAGCATGTTTTTTTTCTTTTTTTTCAAATATAGTACGGATGGATTTATTTGATAAATCAAAGTTTTTATGGATGTTTTTTAATTCAATATGGCATTTCATACTATCTGTTTTCCTTTTTCCATAAAGGGTTTTGTTTTTCAAAAAAAGCTAAAATTCCTGCTACCATAAGCATATAAAAATAAAGCGGTTTTTTAAATATTTTAACTCTAATTCTTTTTTTATGGGTTAATGAATTTATAAATGAATTTATTAAAAACTCAGAACCAGTGAAAAAAATAAGGGTTTTATTTAAATTAAAAAAAGTATTAGCCAGTTTCAGTTTTTTTCGGGTTATTATAGAAAAAAAACAAGTTAAAAAAAATATAAGGGGATATATCCAGCGTATAATTTTATTAATAAAAAAGCAGGTTAAGTCTTCTTTTTTTAGTTTTGAAAAAGTTTGATTTTTTATAAAGTAATTCATCATAAAATATGCGCCAGATAGAATTCTTTTTTTCCGATTAAACTCATGTACAGTTGAGCCGGAAGTTAATTCAAAAGCATGCGCTTTTTTGCTGAATTTGACTTTTTTATGATTTTCGAGATTCTTAATAAGAAGATACATATCCTCCATACTACAGTTTGCAGGAATTTTTGAAAAATTTTGTTTTTTAATAATATAAAAACCGCCAACAGGAGATGTTATATTTCCGCATTTTGATTGTAATATTTTTGTGAATGTTTCAAAATTCCAGTAGTTAATTTCCTCATCGGTTACAGAGGAATATCTATTTTTTTTCAGTATTAGTTTTCCGTAAACAAGGGCTGTTTCTTCATTTAATTTTGATGTCAAATACTTTATACAGTTTTTATCCACCTGTAAATTAGCATCAAGCACCAGCACGTAGTCCGACTTCATTTTTGGTATATATTTATTTAGAATTTCTTTTTTACCAATTCTTTTTTTATTAGAAAATACCTGTATTTTATCTGAAATTCGGGTTAATTCAATTAATTTTTCCAGGGTGTTATCATCACTTTTGTCGTCAACTATGGTAATTTTAAAATCAAAATAGTTTGAATTTAATAAGTTATCAATGGTTTTTTTTATAATTTTTTCTTCATTATAAGCGGGAATAAGTATATCTATTGCGGGTTTCTTTTTAACAATGGAGGGTTCCTGTGTGAGTTTTTTAGAAAAAAGGAATTTAAATAAAATATAGGCTGGAAAAGCAAATGGAGTAATTATAAAAATAAAAAATAAAATCAAAAAAAATATTTGAATCATAATATCTGCATTTTATCACAGAATTTTAAAAAGTTAAATCAAAATTAATGGTATATTTTTTGGATTAATTAAATAATATCTTGATTAAATAGAGGGTATAATTTAAAATATTTTTAATTATTAACTTGAGTTTAGCAAATTTTTTAAAAAGGCTTTTGTGGTCAGGCCGACATAAAAGTAAAAAGCTTTCAGCTTAGTAAAATCACCTAAAGGTGATAGTAAAGTTATCTAACGA
>JBNJGP010000007.1:0-48503 GCA_051747805.1 Candidatus Muiribacteriota bacterium | reverse complement strand
TCAATTATTTTTTATCTGAAATCACCAATTCTCAATTTAGCCGAAAATCCTTTAGTGGTCAGGCCTACACACTTTGCTTTTTCGCAAAGTGCTGTCGGCGCTGACCCCATCAAATCAAGGGTTTTCTCTATTTTCATTGAGAATTGCTGATCTGAAATATTTTTGTATTACTTCTTCAATTGTATCACAGAAATCAAACTGTATTTTTGAGTTTTTACCTTTTTTAAATTCTTTTAAAGGAGCACAGATTATATTTTTTATTCCAAGCTTTTCAGCCTCGGCAATTCGTTTAGGGGCAAAAGGAACCTTTCTTATCTCTCCGGTTAATCCTATTTCTCCCATAAATAAAAACTGCGCAGGATTTAACTTTTTATCAAAGTAACTTGATAAAATACAGGCACAAACCGAAAGCTCAACAGCAGGATCTGAAATTCTAACCGCTCCCGGTATATTAATAAATACGTCCTGGTTTTTAAAAAATATACCTCCTTTTTTTTCAAGCACTGCAAGCAGAAAAAGCAGCCGGTTTCTGTCAAATCCTTCTGCCATTCTCTGAGGCATTGCAAAACTGGTTTCACTGACAAGTGCCTGAATTTCAGTAACAAGAGGTCTTATTCCTTCAACAGAAACAACTATCTGTAATCCAGGAATATTTTTAATGTTTTTTACAAGTACATGCTCGTTTACTGCAGTTAAGCCCCGGGAAGTCATTTCAAAAAGTCCTATTTCGTTTGCGGGTCCAAATCTGTTTTTTTCTGCCCTCAATATTCTAAGCGCAAGATCTTTACTTTCATCAAAGTAAAGCACTGTATCAACAAGATGTTCAAGGTGTTTTGGACCAGCTATATTTCCTTCTTTATTAATCTGGGCCACAAAAATAACTGTTATATTATTTTTTTTTGCATATTCTGTAATTACGGAGGCACACTCCCTTATCTGTCCTATAGTTCCGGGAACTGAATTTATATTTTCAGATTTAATTGTCTGAATGGAATCAATTATTAAAAACTCAGGCTTTATTTTTGATAAATTTTCCATTATCCCCTGAAGCATACTTTCGGCCACAAGAAAAATATTATCATTTTCTATATTTAACCTGATTGAACGATGTTTTACCTGTGCCGGAGATTCTTCTGCCGTCACATATATTACTTTCTTTTTTGAAGCAACTTTTGAGGCAGTTTGCAGAAGCAGTGTTGATTTTCCTATACCCGGCTGTCCACCCGTTAAAATAACGGAACCGCTTACAAACCCTCCCCCCAGCACATTATCCAGTTCATTTATTCCGGAAGTATATCTTAAATCATTTATTTGGCTTATCTCAGAAAGCTTAACAGCCTCAGCATACTCATAATCCTTCAGCTTTTTTTTACTTTCCTTAAACTCAACAATAGTATTCCATTCCGAGCATACTGGACATTTTCCAACCCATTGTCTTGTTTCATTACCACATTCACTACATATATACATTTCCAAGCATCCCTTTGAGTTTAGAATAAAAACTTTTTCCAAACTTCTCAATTAAAATTTTTTTTATCCTTTCCAAATAGTAAATATCTGTATCTATAAACGAACACTCCTTATAGGTATGATACAAAAGATAGTTAAACCCCTGTTTCCTTTCATGTAAAACAGGAAATAAATTGCAGTAATCGGGCTTACAGTCGTTTATTTTACACATGTTTTTTTTAAAAAATATACATTCGCCATTTTTCCTGCAAACGAGTCTGGGACCTTTCTGATATTCAAAATAATTTAAAATACGTGTATTTTTTTCAATTCTTTTTATATCTTTGCCGGTAAGAGGAGTACCAAGCCCCTCTCCCCAGCAGCAGGCTCCTCTGCATTTATTATAATCACAGTTTAACTTCAGATTTAAAAGTTTTTTATCAATATAAACATTATCTACGAGCAAATACATTTATCAGTTTTTGAAAAACTCCCATATTTTTTTTTATATTTTTTAAAAAAACCTCAGAGGAATAAAAAGTTTTTAGCTCAAATTTCTTACGAAGTTCCCCCAAATCCCCTTCAAGCATTTCTCTATATTTTTTCCAGTTATGTGGAAATTTAACAAAAACTTTCCGGGGCGGAATAAATACCATAAAAGAATCTTCAACTTCAGCATAAGTATGGCAATTATCACATTTTTTCAGATTTAATTTATCCTTCAGCATTTCTTTTACAAAGGGTGATTTAATGCTGAAAGAAGAAACAAAGGGCAGAAAATATTTACTACAGTCGCATTCGGCCATTGCCGGAAGAACCTTCCTTTTCCCTTTATATGCTATATAATCACCAGCTATCATTAAATTAGTCTGTAATTCATCAACAATTTCATCCTGAAGCGCAGGATATTTTTTCTTTATTTTTGGAAGAATTTCATTGGCAGAGCTGAAAAAAATCTGATTAAGTTTTTTAAAAGAAAATTCAGCCTCTTTAAGTTTTTTAAAATATGCATTTTCAGAATCAAGACCGCCGTATAAAAAAATACCCTCTGTTTTTTCAAACTCTTTTTTAAAAAAAGGAGCCTTCCATTCAAACTTTGTATAAATATCAGAAATGTACATTTCTCCATCTTTTTTAAGAACATTATAAAGTTTTTTGAAAATATTTTTTTTGTTTTTTGTCAGATGAATACAAGCATTAGAAATAATAATATCTATACTTTCTTTTCTGAACGGAATACTTTCAAGGTCAGCCTGAATAAAATATGCTTCGACTTTGCTTTTTTGCAGATTATGCCTTGCTCTTTTAAGCATTTCATATGAAAAATCAACACCAATTATTATAGGAGTATAAGCTTTTTTGGAGGCAAGAAACATATCAATCCCGGCACCACATCCCAAGTCAACTATTACCGGATTTTTTCTTTTTTTCAGTATATAATTAACTGGATTTCCGCAACCAAAAATCTCGGTTTTAAAACCCTCGGGGAGCTTATTTTTATCATAAAACTTCCCCTTTTTTTTTGATTTATCTTTTAATGCAGTATCATCATATAAATCTTTTATTTTCATTATCTTCTTCCCGTCACTTCAACTGCAATACTTTCAGAATGACTTGAAAATTCAGGAGCATACATACATTGTATTTTTGCAGGACCTGTTTCAAAAGTTCCTTTATGCTGTATTCTCACAGGGTATTCAAAAACATAAGTGCCTTTTGGCATATAGCTGATAAAAAAGTTTGTTGATGTATCTCCCGTTGACTCATAATATCTTAAACCATCCTGATATTTCCATCTTGATATAACATTTTCGGGCTCCATTCCACTTGCCCTGTAATCTTTAAGATGCACGTATTCAAGATCTCTGTCGGTTCTAAGCACTATTCGCAATTTAACCTGATCTCCGGGCTTAAGCTCCCCATCTACCTTTTCTATAACTGGACCGCTTTCAGTATGTTTAGTCAGCCACAAGGATTTTTCAAGACTTAAATCTGTCTGATGTGCCTTCACCTTTGAAATATCTTCAACATAATGGAAATAGGCTCCGCCCCATGAAACACCATCTGTTTTTCTCTCAACTGTTATATTTTTAAAATCAGAACTTATCTCAGAAGGAGGATATATTTTTTTATAACTGTTAACTCCTGGTGTAACTTCACCTATATCAACTTCTTCATTGCCAACTGTCATCTTTACAATCTCATTATCTTCAAGTATATCCGCACCCCTTAAAATAAGAGAGTATATTGCATCAGCCGTTGCTTTGGATGATTTCCAATTCTGAGTCTGTTTCTGTTTCAGAAGCCAAACTTTACATTCTTTTACTGTCTGAGCATCTCCAGAAACTTCATCAAAAGCCTCAATCATAAGTGCCTGAGTTTCAATTTTCGCTCTATACCAGTATAAAGAAAGTTCATCCTCGCGCCAGAATCTACCCATCTCTTCATCATAAACACTTCTTTCATAAAGAGAATTCATAATTTTTTCTGCCTTACTTTCCTTTTTAAACCTTTTAAGAGCAAGTGCAATATATCCTTGACCAAGACGTGAATTTAAGCTCAACCAGTGTTTATCCGCCTGTTCAAGGAAGTATTTAACAGCCTCCTGGCTTTCGGTGGGGACAGGCTTAATCTCGTTATAAAAACTTCGTGTATAAAGATAAAGTGCAATAATATTATTTAAATTATTTCTCTCTTTATCTCTAAGATTATCATAAGTTTTCTTTATCCAGCCGTCCATATAATTTAAAGCTCTCAAGGCTGCATAATTGTCTCCAGAAACGTCTAAATGTCTTAAACGTCCAAAACCAGTTAAAATATAAAGTGTAATATATGGATTGGCCCTTCCCCCAGGAAACCAGGGCCATGAACCGTCTGCGTTCTGTGCCTCTTTAATTTTCTCATAGGCCTTATTTAGTCCATGTCTTAAGTTATTTTCTTCAAAAAGCAGCCCAATTTTAGCTTTCTGCTCTCTTTCCCTTGAAGCCTGAGCAACCCAGGGAGTATCCTGAAGGCTGATATTTTTTAAATCTTCATTTTTTTGGAGAGGTGACTTCAACTCATCTTGATATTCATTTTTCCATGAATCAAATATTTTTCTTATACTTGGATTAGAATTTGCAATATTGGCCGCCAGGCTGTTTGCATAATATCTGTTAAAAGTTGAATCCAGACTCTCATAAGGATATTCCATAAGATAAGGGAGAGCCTGAATAGCATACCATGCAGGGTTTGACGACATTTCAACAGAAAAATGAACAGCGTCAATTGTATCTGAGGTATCCAGCTGTTTCAGATTATCAAACTCAAAAGTATTTTTTCCTGCCTCAGAAATCCATAGAGGCAAACTCTCTTTAATAAGCATACGGGAAGATAAAACAGGAATAGCGTCTGCCTGACCATCTGAATAATTACCACCCGAAGCTCTAATTTCATACCTTACACTGCCGGCATTTCTCGGAACATTAATTTTCCAGGATACTGTTTCAGACAATCCTGATTTAATATTAACATATTTCAAAGTGTTATTTAGTCCAAATTCCGTATTTACCTTATCATCAGAAATTAAGTCAAGCAAATTAAGGTCGGCTCTAATATTTAAATCATTTTCGGATAAGTTACTTATTTTGGCTGTGAACTCAAGCTCATCATTTTCTCTTAAAAATCTTGGTGGATTGGGTTCAATCATTAACTCTTTCTGAGTAACTGTATATTCTTCTACTTTTCCTCTTGAGGCATCTTTAGTATGGGCAAATCCCATAAATTTCCACTTCGTTAAAGCCTCTGGCATTGTAAATTCCAGGGAAACTGAGCCATCTTCTTTCATAATTAAATCCGGATAAAAAAAGGCTGTCTCATCAAGATTTTCTCTAATATGAATATCTTCATCAGGCTCCTGCTGTAATTCTTCTTTTTCTTCTTGTTCCACCTCTTTATCTTCAGCCACTTCTGCATCGGCTTTCATTGACATTTCCGAAGGTGAAGCAGATTCTAACACCGCAGACTGTCGTCTTCCGGAAGCACTTCTTGAAAATTGATGATAAGTCAGAAGACGGGTAACCTCATCAGGGAATTTAGGGTATAACAGAAGGTTTCTTCCATGAGAACTCCAGGAATCACCAGAATATCCCGAAAATTTTGTCTGAGAATTAGAATATCTGTAATTAGGCATAAAACGATGAGTTCTGAAAAAGTTAAAATCAGGCCATGAATGAGGATAAAAAGCGTCAAGCGAGCTGTCATAAAGCACAGCTGCAAGTTCCGCCTCAGAAATATCCCCTTCGCGAGGCTCAATATTTATAATCCATTTTTCTTTTTCACCCGGATAAAGTTTATCCCGGAAAGTTTCAAAAGAAATAAGCAGTTCTTTATTTGTATAAGGCACTTGAATTTGTTTTCTATCTATATAAAATCTATTTTCAGCAACAAAAGTAACACATACACCGAATCCGCCCCTGTATTTTTCCTTGACTGGAAATTCTATAAACTGTTGCGTTTGACCCGGTTCTGTCCAGAAGCTCTTCAGAGTTTCTCCCCTGTGAACTATTTCAACAAAAGCTCTCCCCTCTTCATATCCTGTTCCCCAAACCAGTTCCAGGTTATTACCAGGTAAAACTGAACTTGAATTATAGGATGTATAAAAAGGGATTTTTAAATTAAAATCTTTATTTTGCTTTGAAGGAAGCACTTTAAAATTATGCATACTTTCAACTGTCTGTCCGTATCTATCTTCTGTTTCTGCCATAATTCTATAAAGACCCGGTTTAAGGTTAAGAGTATATTCTGACTTCTCCCCGGCAGTTGTTTTAAAATTTCTGGAATATACATTTTTTCCAGCCGGCCATCTTTTCGGGTCATGACCAAAATCTTCTTTTGATACTTCTGAAGGCTGGGTAACTTTTTTAAAGGGAATAAAAGGAATTTGAACGTCATCCCTGACAGGTTTATCTGGTTCAAGTAGCTTAAATATATTTATTTGTCCAGAGGCAGAAATATCAACACCATTTAAAGATGTTGCATTAACATTGAATTTAAAATCCTCTTCTTCATGTACGCTTTCTGCAGCAGAAATATTTAAATTTGCCGAATGATACCCCACATTTATCTTTATATTATCGCTTCTTGTTTCCCCTGTGCTGTCGGTAACATCGCAATAAACCGTATAATTAAAAACCGGTTGCCCATCTTTTGCAACAAGCCTGTCTGGAACAGCCTCAAATTCTAATATAAAGTTTCCCGCGCTATCAGTTAAAGCGGTTCCATATGCAACTTCCTGCGCCTCACTACTGAACCCTCTCCCATAAAACCAGCTGTACCAGAAAGGGAAACGAACCTCACGTCTTACCCTGAAACTTATATGGGCATTATTTACAGGAGCTCCACTATAGCTTACAGCCTGTCCCGGAACTTTAACAGTATCATCTACCCGGTACTCTTCTTCCGGTCTTTCAAGTTCTACACTGAATTTAGGTCTTTTATATTCTTCAACCTGAACTCTTGTCGAACCAGCAATACCAGAAGCTCTTATTGTCATACTGCCTGTAAGTCCGTCTGTTGGAGCTGTAAAAGTGCCTGAAATACTTCCAAAATCATTTGAGCGAAGCTCAACTGTTTCAATTTCTTCTCTGTTTACATCAATAAATTTTATTTCCACATTTTTATCTGGTTTAACCTTATAATTATCATTTTCCCCATCAACATCAACAACTATACCCTTAAAGTGAATAGATTGTCCGGGCCTGTAAAGGGCTCTGTCTGTCATAAATAAAATATTTTCACTTTTTCTTGACGCTCTACCGGATGATAATCCTCTTGTTGTGGACAAATCTAGAATTTCATCATTTTCTGTCTTGGCATGAACAATAAAATTATAATAATCTCTTGTGTCAGTTGAAACCTCAAAATAACCGTCTTTATCTGTAAGTACATTTTTATACTCTCTATAACGTCTGTTTTTATATCCATAAAGAGTAACAGCAATATTTTTTAAGGGAGTTCCTTTATAATTATCAAGTATAAACCCTGTTATTTTATTTTCAGCAGGCCGGGTAACTACACCTAAATCCGAAACCCAGAACCAGCTATAGGAAAGTTTTGATAAATCTGAAAAATCACCGTCAAACGAAGAAAAAATTCTATAAAAACCCGGCTCAATTTCCGGCAGAGTAACAGTTTGAGTTTTTTCTTTGTAATCAGGAGTTTCCTCTACATCTGAGCTCCAGCTTTTATAATAACCAGGACTTCCGTATCCCTGTTTTAATAAACTGTTTAACCTTTCTCTATCTTCCCTGTATGGATTTGTATTATCCTGCTTTAAAAAGGTATCCCATTCATCCTCATAAATTCTGAAGTAAAGTTTCGAAACATTTTTGTATTCCACCTCAAGATTTCTTTTCTCTTTTGTTGAATAAAGTCTCTGCCCTTTAATATTAACTCTTCGGGCAAGAATCTGCTCTGAAAGATTTTTACAGCTTTCTCCGCCATTTGTTTCCGGGTAAAGCTCATAACCTCTAACGGCGTATTCAAGCGCCTTAACTCTATCATCAATATCATAGTATGTTTTTGCAATATTATATAAAATTGCAGCATCAACATTTTCATCATCTGAAATTTGAAGTGTTTCTTTTAATCTAATTAATGTTGTTTCAGACTTTAACTTTTTATCCCCAAAACCATTATTTTTAACATAAATAATTCTGTTTAGTTCGGTATCTGCAAGTGCCGGATAATTATTTTTGTTTTTATGAAGTTTTATTAGTTTCTGATATAAAGAAACAACTTTATATTTAGGGGAATCAAAATCAGTAGTCTGAGCCTCGTATTTTAAAAACTCATCTGTTGTTTTTGAAACATCCGAGTCAAAATTAATTTCGTATGCATCAACTGGTTTAACAATATGCTGTTCCGCCTGCGAATAGAAGTTAATCGCCTCCCATACTAAAAAATCATATAATGTAGGTCGCAGATTTATCTGAGTTTTATCAGTATGAAGAAATTCTTTGAAAAAAGATGTTTTTATTTGAGACAAAATTTCTTCTTTATCTAAAATATCTTTATAAAGATTATCAATTTCATTAATTATTTTATTTAAATCCCAAGTCATTATATCTTCATCATCAATTGAGGCAGTTTCGCTACGCTGTTGAAATCTCCATCTTGAACTTGAAAAAAAATGCCAGTACCATCTAGCAAGAATTGCTTTTAAAACAGGTTCCAGTCTTTCATCCGCCTTTTCAATTTCATCTTTTAGCATATTAACCTTTACAGCGGGTTTATTTCCCTGAATTATACTTTCAAACATTATTTTCTGCACAACTGCTTTTAAATAATAATTATAATCCTCTCCCTCAAGAGCCAGAGAAACAATCTTATCTAATTTTTTTTTAGCAGTTCTGGGAAGCCCATCTTCCTGAGCTTTTTTAACTTCTTTCATCAATTCTTCTATCTCTTCCCTGATTTCCACATCAACCTCCGGTAAATCCAACTGTGGATTATTATTGACAGCTGCTCCACCAACAGAATAAGCTGTAGACACTAAAATGCCTAGAAAAATATAAATAATAATTTTTTTCATTTTTGTGCTCCTTTGTTAAGTTTAAATTTTCATTTAATTATATAGGAAAAACTTGTATATTAAAAATTTTTTTAAAAATAATAACTTTTATTCCGATAAACAATTATATATAACTTTTATAAATTAAAGGAGAATATAACTATGACTAAAAAAAACAGGGAAAAGAAAAAAAACATTGATGTATTATGGGACAGATTCTGTAAAAGAGAATTAACTCTGGACGAGTTGATTGAAGAAGTAAATAAATTTCAATCAATTGATAAATTATAACATTATCGCCCCAAATTTTTTCAAATAAAAAGCACAAGAAACATAAAGATTAAATATATAAAATAAGCTGGTTATATAATCTTCTAATCATAAAGTACATTTCATCAGAAAAAGGAGCATACCTTCTTGCTTTATCTATATGATAAATTCCTTCTTCGTAATTACCAAGTTTAATATTTAAAACTCCAAGATTGTATTGGGCTACATAATGCGAAGGAGCTCGATTAACAGCCATTTTGAAATATTTTTCTGCTGCTGAAACTCTTTCCTCAATAATTCTTTTATATCCCTTTTCAAAATGTTTCTTTGCCTCAGAATCAAAATTTTTCAAACTGTTTTCCGGAATATAAAAATCAATTTGGGCATACTCTTCAAATTCCTTTTTAGCAGAAAGATAACCGTCAATATAAGAAAGACGCATAGAAATAAACTCCTTAATATTAGAGAAAGTCTCTGCCCTCATCATCTGAATTAAAAGTTGTCTCAGTTCATTTTTTTGATTATTTTCCATTAATTTTATAATTTTTTCAATATAAACATTTTCATCAATAAACTCTATTTTTTCCCATAACTCCTCATCTAACTTGTTTTGATGAGTATATATAAGACTTTTGTACTTATAGGCCTGCGAAAGTTTCTGGCTGTAATTTTTATTTCTCTCTTCTCTTTCAATAAAATTGCTGAAATGTTTTAATGCATTGTCGAAATATCCGCGCTGATAATTTGAAACACCTTTATCAAACACTCCAGTTTCTTTACTTACTCTTAAATTATCAATCCTGGGACCGGAAGTATCAATACCAACTCTAAAATCATCAAGAATATTATTTTGTGATGATTTTTGTGTTTCTTCACTATCTTTTACCAGTTTGTTTTCAACCTCTCTTAAATTAAGCATATAGTCTTTTTCAAATTTTCTTTTCATTTCTTCAAAGTTATTCTTTGCCTTTTTTTGAATTTTTTTATTTACCTGATTTAATTCCTCATCATAACCTTCAACAGAATCTTCGGATATTTCAGCAAGCAGATTAACAGCCTCTTTTTCTGGAAGAGCCTTATTTAAATATTTTTTAGCGTTTAAATAATCCTTTTTATTGAAAAAATATTTACCTACTTTATAATTTATTTCATTTATATTTGGAAATTCTTCGAGAAATTCTATAGCATATTCTTTCCATAACTCTTTTTTTTCTGCCTTTTCGAGTATATGAAGTCTGGTTTTTAAATAATTATGATTGTCCGGGGAGTATTTGAGAGCTTTTTCTATAATATCCAGACCTTCCAGAATTTCCTCAGATTCTTTTCCTTTCTGGGCGTGAAGAAAAGCAAGATTATTATAAGAATCAGGATCAACTGGAGTTAACTTTGTTGCCGCCGAATAAAACATATAAGCATTTTCAAGTTCTCCCATTTTTTCAAAACAATACCCGATTGCATTATGCAGATGAGAAGAATCAGTATTTTTATTTAAGAGCTTCTCATAAATCTTAAGAGCCCTGTCATAATCTTTATTTTCAACATAATCAAATGCAGTTTCCATTTGACTTTTAGTTTTATTTTCCTCTTCAGGCCGGGGTTGTCCGTGTTTTTTCCACAGCTCATCTATATCAGGAATCTGTGCTTCTGAAACTAATATAAAAAAAGCAGTTAAAAAAAAGACTAATAAAGTTTTTTTCATCTAAATTCCCCGGGAAATTTTTCATTAAAGACATTTCTAACAGAATCAGCAATATCAGAGCTTTTTGGCGCTCTTTGCAAAAGCTTTTCTCCGGTTTCTTTCAATTCATTTAAATAATCAAGGTTATAGTAGCATAAAAAAAGATTATATAAAGCTGTAATACTATTTTTCTTTTCATTATGAACTTTCTCAAGAACTTCTTTTGCTTTTTCATATTCTCCCAGATTTAAATAAGCAAGCCCAACATTGCCATAAATACTAATGTCCCCGCTTGCCTGCCAGGCGCTTTTAAAATAATCAAGGGCAAGCTGGGTTCTTCCTCTTTCAAAATAAATCTCACCAAGATTCAAAAGAGCTTTAGAACTTTCTGGAAAAACTTCAAGAGCTTTTTTGAAATAATAAATAGAATCATCAAAGTTATTCAGTTTTCTAGAACATAAACCAGAATAAACATAGATTTCTTTTAGTATTTTTGAATTTTCTTCTTCGTATATAACCTGATTATCCAATAGTATTGAGCGGGCATACGAAAGACAATCATTATAATGCATTCTTTTATACTTTGAAATTAAATCTTCAAACTTTTCTTTTAATTCTATGTTTTTTTCCTCTTTTTCGGCCGAAAGTATTCGATTATAATTTTCAAACATATTTAATATCTCCGAATCTCTTTGCTCTTCAGGAATTAAATGAAAATACTTTAAAAACTCTTTAAAATTACCCTGTATATAATATATTTTAGAAAGCTTCCTTGCGCCAGCTAAATTCTGATTTTCCTGCCAAATTTTTTCTGCAATTTCTAAAGCTTTTTCAAATTTACCAGTTTTATAATAAATAAATAATTTTTTCTCAATTAAAGGCATTTTTTCTGTGTTCTCTGGAATAATTTCCAGCCCCTTCAAAAGCTCTCCCTCCTCTATAAAACTATTAACCTTTTCTATAACCGGAGTTTTTTCTTCCTTTACCTGGCTGTTTTCAGATGTGTTATTATCACATCCGAGAAAAAAAAGTAAAAATGAGATTATTAATATAAAGAAAATTTTTTTAGTGCTGGAAATGATTCTCATACTAATATATTACTATTGACATATATCAATTTCAATTTTAACTTGAGTTTAGTAAAAAAATAGGATTTTAACCTGTAGACAATAAGGTCGATTTTATAAAGTAATTTCTTTTTTTTTGAGAACTGCCAATAAAGAGAAGCTCCCCGGAAAGGGGAGCTTTTTAATAAATTTTAACCTTTTAAAAAAACTATTTAATAACGTCTTTAAGAACCTTTGAAGGTCTAAATTTTGGAACGTGTCTAGCTTTTATTTTTATGGGTTTACCTGTTTGTGGATTTCTACCAGTTCTTGCCGCTCTTTTTGTACTCTGAAAAGAGCCAAATCCCATAACATTGACTTTTCTTCCTTTTTTTAACTCTTTAGTTACAACATCTACAAAAGCATTAAGTACTTTTGTGCTGTTGCTTCTTGTCATTGAAGTTTTTTTTGCAATAGCATTAACAAGTTCTGTTTTGTTCATGAACCCCTCCATATAATTTAATTGGAAAGCTTAAAAAAAGTGTGCTTTCATTTATTATTTTAATTAATTATTAATTTAAAATCAATAAATATATCTTAATTTATATATAAAGAAATTAAACTGAAAATAAAATACTCAGCCCGGCCAAAATAACTCCACCAAGTTGAAGAACAGAAACATCTTCGTTAAGCCAAAAGAAAGATATAATAGTAACTAGAATCGGTTTTAAAAAGAAAAACATTGAAGCAGTCGAGGCAGGAATATGCTGTAAAGCCTTAAAAAATAAAACATAGGCTGTTCCGGTTACAAAAACACCGTTATAAAGGAGCAATAAAACTATGCAAAGGTCATCGGGTACACCTAGACCCCCTTCAACAAATATACCGGCCGACAATAGAAATAAACTACCTATTAAAAACGAAATAAAAGCAAATTCCATATTTGAATACTTAATAACATACTTTTTAGAAAAAACAGTATATACTGCAAAAGCAAATGCAGCAAGCAGACTGAAAGTAATACCAAGATAAATATTTAAAACATCACCCTCTGCATTATATTCACCCATCACAATTAAAAAAACTCCAGCAGCTCCAAGAATAATTCCTGTGATTTTTTTTATATTAATTTTTTCACCAAGAAAAAAACGACTTAAAATAGTAACAAAAACAGGATTAATCGAGATAAGGGTCCCCGCAATAAAAGCTTTCCCATAAAAAATAGCCAGCTGCAGAAAGTACATACTCAGGGCAACATTAATAATACCAGGAATTCCCATTAAGAAGTAATCTTTTAAAGACCTTTTTTTTTTAATAAGCTTTCTTAAGGCAAAAGGCAAAACCATTAATGAACCAATTAAGAATCTGTATCCTGTAACAGCAAGAGGAGTAACAGCATCACCAATAATTTTTCCGGTAAACTCAATTGTGGAAAAAAAAGTTATTGTAACAACACACATTAAATAGTATTTCATAGTTAAATAATTTGGAGGTCGGCATGTAAAGCACCAGCCTGTTTAAGAAGCTGGAAAATCGCAATTAAGTCCCTTGGTTCGGCTCCCATGGTATTAAGCATCTCAACAACTTCATTCAAGCTTGCGCCCCCGCTTTCAACAATATTTCCCTCTGCGTCCTCTCCTATTGCAATTGAAATATCGCCATGAGCTACAGCAATAGGTGAAATTTTCACATCTTTAGAAATCACAACTGAGCCTGTTTTTTCATTTATAATAACTCTAGCTTTTGATACAGGAACAACTTCAATTTTTTTAAGATTAGAAATAAATGTTACCGGGTGCTCCCTGAAGGAATAGGGAATATCAACTACCACAGTTCCTGAATCTATTGCGCGAGCACAATTTCTACCATATTTTTCATCAACAGCCTTTTTAACTTTTTCTGCCATTGAAAAATTTTTATCTTTTAATATTATTTCAATTTTATCATCATTTGAAAAACTTCCAGGCACTTCATTTTCAATAATTGCTCCTTCCGGAATTCTTGCCACAGTAGGATGATTATTCTGCCCTCCTGCAGCTCCTGCCCCCCCTACATTAAAACCGCCTATAGAAATCGGACCAGCTGCAACAGCATAAATCTCTTTATCTGCACCAATTAAAGGAGTTTGAAAAAGCACTCCGCCCTCAAGATTTTGAGAATCACCTATTGAGGAAACTGTTATATCAATTTTATCTCCGTTTCTTGCAAATGGAGGAATAGTTGCTGTTACTATAACAGCCGCTATATTATTTGTGTTGAAATCATCTGCATTAGTGTTTACCCCGAAATTATTTAAAAAATTTATAGTTGACTGCAAGGCAAGCATATTATTATCACCTGTTCCATCAAGTCCCCCAACTATTCCATAGCCTGTAAGCTGGTTTTCACGGTTATCTGCCCCAAAACGTGCAATATCTTTTAAACTCACAGACATTTGGGCTGATATACATAATAAAGAAAGTGTCCATATAAGAAACATAATAATATACTTTTTCATCTTTAGTCTCTCCTTAAAAAATTAATCCTATAATTTTCTGAAATAAATTTGGTTTTTGTGTTTTTGATATTTCGCCTTTGCCTTTATATAAAATTTTTGCATCCGCAAGCATTCTTGAATCAACCGTATTTTCAGTTGATATATCTCTTGCTCTTACCTCTCCTTGAAGCATAATTTCCTGAATATCATCATTAACATTAATATATTGCTTCCCTTCAATTACAAGATTACCATTAGGCAACACTTCAACAACTTTCACACTTATTGTTGCATCTACCTGATTCGATGCCTCAGTTGAGCCTGAACCCGAACGCGAAGAACTTGAACCAGCAGAACCTGAATTTATAAGGTCCATAAAACCTGTTCCCGCATTCATAGATGCATCAAAATCACTGGCAAGATCTTTAGTTGATGACTGAGAGGCACTGGAGGTTTCAGCAATAAACACAGTTAAAATATCACCTATGCGATGAGCTTTTTCTTCGGTATAAAAAGATTTTTGCTCTGAAGCTGACCATAATGAAGCAGCTGATGCTGTAATTCCTATAATTATCAAAAAACTAATAAATAAGTTCAACCTTATTTTCATCTATAACCCTCCCTTTAAAACGCCTTCTGTCACTTAAAGACCGAAGATTTATTATTTCGTTATAAGCACCGGCCTGTATTGCTTTAAGCCTAGTAGTCGCAAAAAAACCATCTCCAGACTGAACTGCCTGAACAATACTTCCATTAATTACTATATCGGTCAAATTAAGATTATTTTTTAATATATAAGAACCTTTATTAATTTTTACCCCTGTCCTTGCATAATTAAAATCCTCTTTATCGCTAACAATATTAGAGATTTCATCCGGCTCTACAAGAACAGTTTTCCGCTTAAAGTCATCAAGCTTAACATCCTCTCCGGCCTGAATATTTCTTGTGGCAACAAAAGCCTGAGTGTTTATTTTTTCAATATAACGAAGAATAATTTTTCTCAAATTTTTATTTTTATAATTAACGTCCAGAACAGCTCTGTTTCCAGTTAACCTATCAATTTTAAGGTTAAATTCCTCTATGGGAAACTCGTATGAATTAAAGTTTAGAACTTCAGGATTTAAAAGACCACATTCACGTTTTAAAAAAACTTCAACTTCTTCTTTTGTTAAAACATATGATTTTGTTTTCACCTCAATAAATTGAGGAGAATAATTTCTGAAAGGGGGTAAATCATTCTGCTTAAGAGTCTGGTTTATATGATTAATATGAACTCTTTTGATGCCGCCGGCATTTGCAGCCCCAGTAATTCTTATATCTTTATATCTTGAAGGAATATTTTCAAAAACATGTCCCAGATTTATATCAAACCCAGAAATCTCAATATTTTCAGCTATAGTAAGTTCAACAGAATATATACAAAAACTTATAATAACAAGAAAAACGAGAACCTTAAATTTCAACTTTCTTACCCTCACATAATTGAAGGGCCACAAGGCCCCTCTTTTAATTTTTATTTTTTGCTTAACTCAAGTTATCGTTTTAATCCAGAAGCAATCCCAAGCATCTGATCTGATGTCTGAATAGCTTTGGAGTTTGTTTCATATGCTCTCTGGGCAACAATCATCTGAACCATTTCTTCAACCACTTTAACATTAGACATTTCAAGATATCCCTGTTGTATAGTTCCTAGACCACCAAACCCTGGAACACCAGGACCAGTTGGCGCACCTGAAGCAACAGTTTCGGTATAAAGATTTCTTCCTTCTGAATTTAAACCTGATGGGTTCACAAAATCAACAAGGGTAATTTCACCTATATCAACAGTATCTTCTCCTATTCTAACAGACACTGAACCATCTATGCCTACAGAAACACTTTCGGCCTCTTCTGGTACTACAATCTGAGGCTCAAGAAAAAAACCATCACTAGTTACTAGTGTTCCATTAGCATCCATTTTAAACGCTCCATCTCTGGTATATGCAATCGAACCATCGGGACGGGTTATCTGAAAAAAACCATCGCCTTCAATAATTAAATCCAGCGGATTTTCAGTTTGCCTGAAATCTCCCTGTGAAAAAATTCTCTGAGTAGCTACAGGTCTCACACCGTGCCCGGTCTGAATTCCTGTTGGCACGTTCTGCCCCTGAACCACAGGAGTTCCTGCCTCCCTGATACTTTGATATAATAAATCCTGAAATTCTGCCCGGGATTTTTTATAACCTGTTGTATTTACGTTTGACAAGTTATTTGAAATTACACTAATGTTTAAATCCTGAGCATCCATTCCTGTTGCCGCCGTATAAAGTGATCTCATCATAATTTATTGTCCCCCTTTACCTTTAAGAACCTACTCTTGTTATAAGTGTACCCAGTGTTTGATCCTGAGTTGTTATACATTTTTGATTTGATTCATATGCTCTCATTACAGTAATCATATCAACCATTTCTCTTACAATATTTACATTAGATTTTTCAAGAGCACCCTGTATAAGCTCTGTATTTTCAGGGAATCTGCCTGTGCCGGCCTGCGGATCATCAACAACATACTGATTCTTTCCGATTTTCCTCAAAAAACGCTGATCATCAAACTCTGCCATAATAAGCCTGTTTCTTTCTTCGCCATTTATAAATACAGTCCCCTCACTGTCAATATCCAATGTTTCCGCCTCTTCTAGTAAAACATATTCATAATCAATGTTTAACTGCCCTTCTTCGTCTGTGAGAATATTTGAATCCTGATTTAAAAAATCATCTGAAAGGGCAAGAACTCTGTTTCCATCTGCATCAGTTAAATATCCATCAGCATTAATTCTAAAATTACCCCCCCTTGTATATCTAACTCCATCTGGGGATTCAATTGCAAAAAAACCATCGCCCATTATAGCCACATCAGTCGGATTCTGGGTTTTTTCAATTCTTCCCTGTTCATGAATAGTTGCTGTTTCCTCAACAGAAGCACCAGTTCCAAGTTTACCAATATAGGGACGGAAATCTATATCCTGTTTTTTTTCAAAAAATTTTCTTCTATCATCTATTCTATGCATATCCATATTCGGTTCATCTCTGAACAAGGCAACATCTTTTTTAAAACCAACGGTATCAACGTTTGACAGATTGTTTGTTACAACATCCTGCCGGGCCTGTTCTACAAGCATACCCGAAGTTGCCGTATATAGCCCTCTAATCATGAGTTCCCTCCCAAAAACCTTTTACATAAAGGTTCTTTTTTATCACAATAAATATTATCAATTTTATTTTTTATATACTTCCCAGCATTATAATTGTTTTCAACGAGATAATAGGCAAAATGAGCATGAAGGCATTTGGGATTCTTAATATCAGCAACGCCGCCTATTCCATATTGTTTTAATTTTAGACTATCTCTGTCGTCTGAATATTTATTAACAAATTTCCTGTATTCATCATAATTATCTAAAATATATTGTTTAACTACACTTATAAAACCTCTGGATTCCAGAGTGGATATTTTTTTATTTATATAGGGGCAACTCAACCAGTAAAGTGTTTTAAAATGAGGTTTTTTTAAATCTGCTTTTAGTTTAACAACCACCGGAAAATCATATGGACATACTTTAACAACCGTACATGGAATAAGATTTTTTTTACCCAGCTGTTTTTTTAAAATATTTTTATAATCTTTTTCCAAAGTTTTCACCCTCTTTTTTATATTGAAGATTTTTTAAAAAATGCTTCAATCACATATTTTCTTCTATTAAGTTATATATCGGTAAATTAAAAAAAAAGATTTAATAAATTATGGGGTCAGGTCTCCGGAAATCGCATTCAACAAACCTAATATGACGCTTTTTTCATCTAAAAAATTTTTTTTTTAAAAATGAAGCTTGAAAAACAAAAAAATATTATTCAAAAAAACGGGAATTTCTTTATTTAATGCGATTTCCTAAATTGATTTGCGAAATCCGGAGACCTGACCCCCGGATTTTAATTGCCAAAAAGATTTTTTATAAGACTTTTTCCTTTTTCTTTGAGTTCATCAACAACCGCTTCTTTTAAATGAGACTCTATTTTTTCTTTATAAATATCTTCAATATTTGTTCTTATTCTTGGCGAAAAAACTGTTCCAGTCAGAGTTATTCGAAACTCATCCTCTATGGTTAAATATTTTTGCATATCCTGGCTTTTCAGAAAGTTTTTAGTGGGTGAAAAAAACAATCCAAAATCCATATCCGCCATTGTTGAAACATAACCGGAACCTTCAAACTCAAAATCATCTCCACTACCCTCTATTTCACCAAAGGTGAACTTCTCGTCTTCAAGCCTGAATTTAGCCTTAATATCCCTCATAGGTAAATTTCTGATTGTTTCGCTACTTGATTTAAGCATAAGTTTTTCAAGTCCTAAAGTTTCAAAAAAAGCCCGGGTAACAATAACATCACCCTCCCCAGTAAAAGTTGCCATTTCAAAATTTTTTCCTTTAATGTAGAAACTGGATTCGATTTCTCCATGAACTGGTATTTTATCCATATCATTAAGCTTTAAAAATTCCATGCCAGATAATTGTTGGGCCTCAAAATTGGCTTTAAATAATAATTCTTCATCATAAACCACATCTGATAAAACCGTAACTTTACCAGAAAAAATTTCAGTTTCAGCCCTTATATCAAACTCCATATTTTCCATGGAAAAAGATAAGTTTATATTAGAAAACGGAAATGAGATTTTTTTTTTATCTTCAGTTAAAAAAGAATATTCAGCCGAGGGCAGGAAACTATCAGCATGCATTTTCAGACTTTTTTTTTCAATGTCCATTTTAACACTTCCGTTAAGCTGCCCTTCTTTTTCAATATTCATTTCCTGTCTTAAAACTTCAAAAAGACCTAAAACGTCAGCCTCAAATAAAGTTGCATTAAAATCGGCTTTAAGCTCATTAAAGTTTTTGAATTCTCCATTAAGGCTTAAGGAAGAAACTCTAACATTCTGAATAAACATATCAACTACAAACTCTTTTAAAGAAATATCCATATCATTCATGGAAACTTTCTGATTTTGGACCCGAAAATCAACGCCTGCATAAATAACCTTTAAATCATGAAAAAATATATCACCCTTCCATGATAGCTCTTCCTTTTTTTCAAAACTTCCATCTATACTGAACTTTCCCTCTTTAATTTCAACTTCAAACTCCTCAAGATACTTATTAAAAAAGGGAATATATTTTTCAGCATCAATATCTTTAATAAAAAAATCTCCTATTAAAACTCCGTCCTCGTCTTTTAAATTAAACTCTACATTTTCATCATAAAAAAGTTTTCCTTCTACTTTTACATCAAGTGGTGAAATAACAGCGTCTGCTTCTAAGCTTCCAGTTTTAGCACTTGAGTTAACTACCTCGTCATTATAGGCTAAAACCATATTTGAAATATTTACATTATTTACATTAATATTAGATGATGATGCTGTATTTGAGGCATAAATTTTATTATGGGGAAATACTGAAAAATCATAAACAAGATTTTGAAACTTTTCAAAATTAAATCTGCCATTTTGATATCTGACAATATTTATCAAAATATCCTTCAAAGAAACCTCATTTATAACAAGCTGTTTCTGCAATATTTTTGAAAGCTCATAAACAAAGTTAAGAGAACCCGCACTTAAAAAAAGATCTCCACCGTCCGGCTCCCATATATCAACATTGTTTGCAGAAAATCTTGAAAAAATATTTGTAGATAAGCTTTCAATAGAAACTTTTGTATTAACTGCCTGATTTATAAAATTCTGAAAATCATCTTTAAACCTTGTTGATAAATAATAATCTATTCCAAATTTAACACTTAGTCCTAGAACAGTAATAAAAATAACACCTATAATAAGAATTTTTTTCATATTGAGCCTCATCTTTTAAGCAGGAGGATGACAGATATTTGCCATCCTCCAAACTTATTATTTTTAAAAAGCTAATTTTTGATTAATTTTATTATAAAACCTTTTGACAGGTCAAATAAAACATAAGTTACAGGTATAAAGGTGAGTGTGAAAAATGAGGAGAAAAACAGCCCTCCAATTACTGTTATAGCAAGTGGCTGAAAGAAATCCGCCCCGGCACCAATTCCAAGGGCAAGCGGAGACATACCAAGAATTGTTGTCATTGTTGTCATAATAATTGGCCTAATTCTTATTTTACCCGCAATCATTACAGCATCGTATAGATTTTTGTTTTCCCTGCGACGTTGATTATTAATATAGTCTATTAATAAAATACCATTATTAACAACAATTCCAGCAAGCATAATCAAACCAATAATAGCTGTAACAGAAAAAGAAAAACCTGAAACCTTTAAAGCTAAAACAACTCCAATCACAGAAAGAGGAATAGTAAACATTATAATAAATGGTTCTGCAAGTGATTCAAACTGTGAGGCCATAATCATATAAACAAGAACAATAGCAGCAATGAGGGCAAGAAATAAATCTCCAAACGCCTCCTGGCGTTCTTCTTCATCACCGCCTAATTTAAATTCATATCCTTCCTGCATTTGATAGTCAGATAAAGCTTCCTGTATGTCTGCAACAATCATTCCCATAGGACGTCCATAAATATCGGCACCAACAGAAAGAACTCTTCTTTTATCTTCTCTCTGAATAGTAGTATAACCGTAATCGAGTTCTACTTCAGCCACTTCTGAAAGCACAACTGTTTTTCCTTTTAAGTACATTCTTAAATTTTGTATTTTTGAAATACTATCAACAAAATAATCCTCAAGTTTAACTCTGATATCATATTCAAGATTATCCTCTTTATATTTTCCGGCAATATTTCCAAAAACATAGGTTCTTAATGCAGAGGAAACTTCCCCAAAACTTAATCCAAGATCCTGAATTTTATCTCTGTCAAATCTTAATCTAACCTCAGGCCTTCCCCTTTTTACACCATCATCTAGGTCTTCTATACCTTCTATTTTAGATAAAATCTCACCAATCTCCTGACAGTAATGCTCAATTTTTTCATATTCCTGTCCGTAAACATCAATTTGAATAGGTTTCCCACCTGTGGGCGGTCCCATTTCAGGCTCGCTGTAGTTGGCATACAATATGTTAGGTAAATGTGCAGTTTCTGTACGCATATAGTTCATCATTTCATTAACTGTAATATCTCTTTCTTCTACCGGTATCAGAGTTACTCTTAAAGTTGCCTCCCCAAGATTTACATTTGTTATAACTTTTTCAACTTCTTCACGGTTTAATAGAATATTCTCATACCTTGTAACAGTTTTATCTACGTCTTTTATTTTAGTTCCTGAAGCAAATTCCAGCCCGATTTCAAACTCTCCCTGATCAAGATCTGGAAAAAATTCTGTGGGCGGAAACATTGTTAACGAGAGGAAAAAAAGTATTATAATTGCAAAAAAGTAAAAACTAAGCCTTAATTTTGAAGATATAATATAAGAAAGTAAAATACTGTAATATTTTTTTACATATCTAAATATAAATCCATCATCTTTTTTATTTCTATTAACTTGAAGAATTTTGGAAGCTAACGCCGGAATGACTGTAAAAGCGGCAAAATAGGAAGAAACAAGCGAGAACACTATAGTTAAAGCCATATTTAAAAATATTTCTCCTACTATCCCCGGAACAAAACCAAGCGGAGCAAAAACTGCAATTGTTGTAAGAGTTGAGGCCAACACAGGCAAAGCTACTTCATTTGCTCCAATTGAAGCATTTTCTTTTTTACTTTTATCATTGTTGTCAAAAAAGTGCCTGTATACATTTTCAAGAACAACCACTGAATTATCCAGAATCATACCTATTCCAAGAGCAAGTCCACCAAGTGTCATTAAGTTAAGCGTCATTCCCTCTCTTAAATAAATCATTGAAAAAGTTGCAACAATTGAAATTGGAATAGCAATTGCAATAATAATAGTGCTTCTCAGATTTTTTAAAAATAAAAACAGAACAATTGAGGCAAGTATAGCTCCTGCAAGAGCATTTGTAGAAACCATATTAATTGAATCTCTTATAAACTCTGAATTATCCTGACCAACCTCGAACTGATATTCTGGAAATCTATCTCTTAAAGTTTGAACCAATTTATGTATTTCATCTGATATATTTACAGGGTTTGCTCCTGTTTCTGCCTGAATCGAAATATTAACACTATCTGAAAGGTTAAATCTTGAGAAACTATCTATGTCTGCATGTGTGTCATTTACACTCGCTACATCACCTAACTTTATAATTGAGTTTCCTATTTGAGTAACTGTTATCTCTTCAAGCTCTTTTACACTCTCCACTTCACTTTCGGCCCTGACAAGATATTTAAACTGGCCTTCTTCAACATCACCAACAGGCAGGTTCATATTATCAGAGGAAAGTGCCTGGTTTATGTCATTTATAGATAAATTATATTCAGTTAATTTAAACAAATCAACGTCTATTTGTATTTCTCTTTCAAGCCCGCCTGATAAATTAACATTCGCAACCCCATATGAACTTTCAATATAATGTCTAACATCATCATCTACAAAACTTCTCAGAGAAACAGGGTCGTCGCCACCTGCTACAGCTAAGGTCATAACAGGCATTGAGTCCATATTCACCTTCTGTACAATAATCTGCTCAATATCCCGCGGAAGTCTTTTTCTGGCAATATCAACTTTTTCACGTAAATCAGCGGCTCCAACATCAATATCTGAGCCCCATTCAAACTGAACAACTATCTGTGAAAAACCTTCTACTGAGTAAGAAGTCATTTCATCAAGGTTACTCACTGTTGCAATCTCGTCTTCAAGGGGCCGGGTTACTATATTCTCCATTTCAGCCGGGTCAACCCCCGGATATGAAACCTGAACAAAAGCAATTGGAAAATCAACATCTGGAAAAAGTGCAACATTTAAAGCATTAAGTGCAATTAATCCGACAAATACAATTGCCAGAACTATCATTAAAATAGTTACAGGTCTATTTATTGATAAATTTGAAATACTCATAAATTACTCCTCTACAATTCTAATTTTATCTCCATCCTCTATAACAGACTGCCCAGAAACAACAACTTTACAGTCCCGCTTAATTTCTGGCGAAAATATTTCTCCGTTAGAGGAAGCCTCAATAGTAATTCTTTTTTTAACTGCCCTTTTATTTTCAACAGTAAAAATAAAATAGCCCTCCTCATCAAACAGCACACTGTCTTTTAAAATCAAAGGCACATTTTCCCTTATCTGAGTTAGAAATTCACCCGAAACAAAAGAGTTTGGTTTTAAACATCCAGTTTCATTATCTATTTTTATTTTAACCTTAAAATTTCTGGAAACTCTATCAGCTGCCATATTAGCTGAAATAATTTCTCCGAATTTATTTTCAATTTCTGCCTTTGTACCAATTTCAAGCTCACAAATCTGTTCTCTGGATACAAAAGTTTCAACAAAAACAGTATCAGCAACTATTACTCTACCAAAAACAAAGCCGGGATTAATCATCTGCCCTGTTTCGCCCTTTTTATCAACAAAAAAACCATCGACCGGAGCTGTAATCTTAGTATTTTCCAGATTATCTCCGGCAATAACATACGCAGAATATGCCTCAGTTTTAGAGTTTGCCGCTGCCTCATAGGCATTTTGAATATTATCAAAGGTGGTTTCATTAATAACCCTTTTTTCAAAAAGAATTTTATTTCTTTCTAAATCCTTCTTTCTTAAATCATACTGGCTTTTGGCCGACTGATATCGGGCTTTTGCCGATTCATATGATTTTTCCTGTGTAAGCGAATGCAGTTCAAAAAGAACTTCTCCTTTATTAACATAACTTCCGTTTTCGACTTTTATACTTTTGATTTTTTCAGCTATTTTAGCCGAAACCCAAAAATCGGTTTCAGGTTTAACTTCACCATTAAACTGAACTCTATTACTTATACTACCCATAAACGGAGTATCAACTACAACATTTTTTATGTTTTCTTCAGCCTTATTGCTGTTTTCGTCAGTTTCTTCACTTCCTCCGCAACCTGAAATTAAAACAGTAAAAATAACCAGAACAAGTATTTTTTTAACTTTCATCATCTAACCTCCAGAGTTGTTCAATTTGATTTGTTTTTATATAAAAATCAGTTAATCTGATCCGTTCCTGATAATATGCTCCCAGCTCACGCTGCCTTATACTTGTAATAAGCACCTGAGCGTCTATAAGCTCAACAACCCCCGCATCTCCCTGTTTAAAACGTTCTGCAACAAGTCTCATATTTTCTTCTGCATGTTCAACGGATTTTTTGATTCCTCTTACCTGCTCAAGAGATTCATTATAATTATTTTTTACATTTAAAATTTCTGCTAGTTTTTGTCTTTTCTGATAATTAAAGTTTATCTGGGCAGCCTCGTACATTTTTTTTGCCTGTTTATACTGTAATCCTGTTGTCCCCGAATCATAGAGAAGCTGACTTAAAACAACTGAAAGAGAATATTCATTCTCTATCTGATTTTTCATAGCAGGATCAGAAACAGAATCTGCTCTGGTAGCAGATAAATCAAAATTAACAACAGGTAACTTTGATTGTCTGGAAGTTTTCATACTGTTTTTTAAAATATTCATATCTTTTTTTAATAAATTAATTTCGGGTAGCTCTTTTATTAAACCGTCATTAATTTTACAGGTGTTTAAATCAGCTTTTTTGAATTTGAAATTTGAGTCCAGCTCAAGAGCAGTCTCTTCATCCATATTTAAAAAAGCTTTGAACTGCCTCAAGAGGTTTTCATATTTATTTTTTGCCTCTATTAAATTAAGCTCAATTGAAATTTTTTCAGATTCAACCCTTAAAATATCAGAATACAAACCAAAACCCGCCTCTTCATTAATTTTTGTAACGTTTAAAAGTTCATTAATTAAATAGAGGTTCTCCTGATGAATATTAATTTCATTCTTGGCCGAAATCAGCCCAAAATAGAAGTTTATTCCCTTTTTTAAAATACTGTTTTTCTGATTATTATATTCAATTTCAGCTTTTTTATATTTCAATTTTTCAATATCAACAAGAGTTGCTGTAGTTTTAAAAATACCCGGATAAGTTTGGGCAAAATTAATAGAAAAAACCCCAGATTCCTGTTTTGGCAAAGATGATTTTCTTTTCTCATCTTCAGAGTGTCTATATGAAAAACTTAACTCAGGAACCCATTTGTTCTGGGTCTTTTTAACGTCCATTCTGCTCTGCTCAAGCTGAAGTTTTGCAGCCTGAAGCTGCGGATTCTTGTTTTGAATAATATTTAAAACTTCTTCTAAATCAATATTATCCGCATAACTAAACTGTACAAACAAAATAGAAAAAATTAAAAACAAAAAAATCTTTTTTAAAAAAACCATTCCTTCCTCCAGATTAAAATTTAATATCTATAGCCTTAGAAACCAGATAATAAATTTCTTCATAAATTATCTGTGCTTTTTCATTTATATTTTCACTTTTTAACACTTTATCTCCATAAAGAAAAAAAGTGCCTATAAAATGTTCTTTATAATCCTGATCTTCTGGATAAGTTTCAAAATAAATTAAAACAGAATTAAGAATTCCAAAAACATAAAGGGATAATCGGTCTATATCCACTTCAGGTCTTTTGTTTCTTTTTTCAAAAATCTGGTTAAAAATTTCTGAAAGAGTTTTCATCAGCCGGGTTCTGAAATTAATAAGCTGTAAAATTTTTTCTTTATCCTTAATCAATTTATTAATTAAAATTTCTAAAAAAACAGTCCAGTATTTTTTATTATTAAAATAGGCCTTAATATTTCCCTCAATAAACAACCTTAACTTTTCTTCAGGCGCAACATCAAGCCTTGGAATTTCCTCAACTTTCGAAATCGTTTCTTCTTTTTTATTTATTATCAACTCATAAAGCAGAGTTTCTTTATCCTTAAAATAAGTATAGAAGTTAGCCTTACTCATTTTAAGCTCTCGGGCAAGCATAGAAAGACTTATATTAGTGGCTCCCTTTTCTTCTGCCAGACTTAAAAACGCCTCAAAAATTTTGTTTTTCAATTTATTATCCTTAAAAAAAATAATCATTTTACTGACCGACCGGTCGGTCATTCTTAATTTTAATACGAAAATTAAGAATTTGTCAAGTATTTGATTTTTTTGATTTAATTCATTATACTTGAAACTATGAAATTACACATTGAAAAAACTGGTGAAATAATTTTAGTTGTTATAAAAGGCAATATTGGCTATGAAGATATTAACCTTTTTTATGATGAAGTATCTCATAATATTGAAAATACTTTTCATCCCAGATTTGTTTTTGATATGGCGGAAGTACCTTATATTAACAGTGCAACAATCGGAAAATTTGTTACCATCTTTAAAAAAATTACTAAGGCTGACGGAGTAATAAAATTTTGTAATGTCAGACCATTCATAAAAAATATACTTGATATTACCCAGCTTTCTTCAGTTTTCGAAATTTACGACTCTCGACATAAAGCATTAGAGGCAGTAAAAAAAAGCAGCTGACTGGCGCAAACATCCGACAGCATATAACACTTATTTTTTACAGGATTGAATTTTGAATAGAAAGGGTCAGATAAGAAATTATATAATAAAAAAATCTTTTCTTGTGATTCCAACAATTATTGGAATTACTTTTTTAATATTTTTTTTAATTAACTTTTCGCCTGAAACGCCAGATTCTTCTTCAAAGGTTTCAGAAAATCTATTATCAAAAAATATACATACCCTAAAAGAACTTGTTCAAGAATACGGAGTATGGATTAAAAATGTTTCAAAACTTAATTTTGGAACTTCTTTAAGGGATGGAAGAGATGTTTTTGATAAAATTATTGAAAGACTTCCGGCTACCCTAGAACTTAACTTCATGGCTCTGCTTTTCACTATTATAATAGGAATTCCTGTTGGCGTTTATCAGGCCTCAAAAATAAACTCATTACCTGACAGAATAATTACTTTTGTTACTTTTATTTTTTATTCTATTCCCGCTTTCTGGCTTGGTCTTATTCTGGTTATTTTTTTAGGTGTAATTCTGCCTGATATTACCGGAAGATTATTTGGAATTTCAATTGGTTTGCCCACCTCTGGCAGAAGCTCAATTTCAATGATTTTATATCCTGACAGGTATTCCACTTTCAGTATTTTTTCAGATAGAATTAAACATATTATTCTTCCTGCATTTACTTATTCTATAGTTAATATTGCAGTTATTGCAAGGTACGTCCGCTCAAATATGAGCTCTGTTTTAAAAGAAGATTATATTATAACTGCCCGCGCTAAAGGTATTACTGAAAAGAAAGTACTTTTTAAACATGGTCTTAAAAACTCAATGATTTCTACAATCACTTTTATTGCTTTTTTAATTCCGAATATTATTGGTTCAAGTTTTATTATAGAAGTGGTTTTTGCCTGGCCTGGAATTGGACGCCTTGGATATACCTCTATTATTGCAAGGGATTATCCTACCGTTATGGCAATAGGTTTTATAATTGCGTTTATAACTATGATTTCAAATCTATTTGCAGATATTTTTTACTATTATCTTGATCCAAGAATAAGGTTGAAAAATGAAGCATAAAAAACATACATTTTTCTTAATATTACTTATAGTACTATTATTATATGCTTTACTTGGTTTTTTTCTCAAAGAAGAAACTTATAATGCTATTTCTATTTCAGAAAGATTAAATTCTCCCTCAATCTCAACAGTATTTGGTACAGATGCTTATGGCAGAAACCTGTTTTTCAGAACTTCAAAAGCTATTTATAACACCTTACTATATGCAGTTATTGCCTCTGGAATTTCAATTTTTATAGGTTTTATTCTGGGTCTTTCAGGCGGATATTTTGGTGGTATTACCGATTTTATTATACAAACAATGATTGATGTGATGATGAGTTTTCCAAGCTTTTTTTTAATTCTTACAATTATTGCAGCAATGCCCAGGAGCGGCTTAAATGTTATAATAGCTATTATTCTTTCCAGCTGGCCCAATATTGCACGTGTAATACGTGGCGAGGTTATGAACATTAAAAACAGAGAGTTTATCGTAGCCTCAAAATCTCTTGGAGCCTCTTTTTTCAGAATCGCTTTTTTCCATATTCTTCCAAACTGTATGAACACAATAATTATAACAGGTATTTTCTCATTTGGTACTGCTATATTAACTGAATCTTCGCTTTCTTTTTTAAATTTAGGTATAAAAGAAGAAATACCAACTCTTGGCAATTTAATTGCAGGCGGCAGAGACATGTTCAGATACTGGTGGATTTCGTTCTTTCCGGGAACGGTTCTTTTTCTGCTTATTTTTTCAGTTAATCTTTCAGGAGAATACTTAAGAGAAAAAATTGACCCTCGATTATAACAATTAAACTACTCCATAACCACCATCTAAGTGGATGACAGAACCACATAAACTTAAACAGCCCTTATTGATTAAAAACTCTGTTAAAGAGTGTATTTCTGATAGTCGAATTTTTTCCTTCTTTGAACAAAAATTTATTAGTTTATTTTGAAGCTTATCATGTTTTTCTTTAAGTTGTTTTGAAAAATTTTTCTTATTACAGTCAACTGGACCAAGTCTTATAATATAACTTTCTATATCATTTTTTAAAAGCTCTGAGGCCTTTGACTTTAAATAAGCTTCAAGAGCCGATTTAACACCAGCATAATGAGGATTATCTTCAAGTCCGTTGACTGCAATAGAGGAAAAATTAATTAATTTACCCTTAAAATTATTCTTTAAAGCATATTCTGTTAAATAAACTGTTGAGAAAAAATTGTTTTTATAGTATTTAATTAAAAAATTTTCAAGATTTTCTTTATTATTATCTGGCTCTAATCTAGCAAGACAACAGTTTATTATTACTTTTTCATTCTCGATATTTTTAAAAATCTTTTCAACATTTTGTTCAACTGAAATATCCAGATTTAAAGATTTTGAATACTGAGTTATTATATATTCTGACTTTAGCTGCTCATTTAAATACGAACCTATACCACCAGTAGAACCGATTAAAATAATATTACTTTGTCTTTTTTTCATTTCTGTTTTTTAACTTTTTAATCTGTTTTTCAATAGCCATAAGCTCTTCTTCAATTTCATTAATTATTTTTTCTAAATTATTAAACATACTGCCACCTCCATGTATATAATCATTTTCTAAACTATATATCGGATATGTGTATATTAAACATAAATTTTTCTGAACTCTTTTTCTTTCCCTTCTTCTATTGCCTTTCTAAGTTTTTTCATTAAATTTGTAAGAAAAAATATATTATGAATAGTATTAAGCCTCAGACCAAACATTTCTGAACTTTTAAACAAATGGTTTAAATACGCTTTAGTATAATTTTGACAGGTATAACAATTACATTTTTCATCAACAGGAGAAAAATCCCTTACAAACCTGGAATTTTTTATATTTATTCTTCCGCTATCTTTAAGAAGAACTCCGTGCCTCCCAAGCCTTGTAGGAAGAACACAGTCAAACATATCAACTCCCGAAAGAACCCCATCAATAAGCTCCAGTGGAGAACCTACTCCCATTAAATATCTTGGTTTTTCCTCAGGCATAAAATCTGTAGTATAATCAAGAATTTCTTTCATTAATTCCATAGGTTCTCCAACACTTAAACCACCTATTGAATAACCAGGGAAATCAAGCCCGGCAAGGTACTCCGCAGATTCTTTTCTTAAATCCTTAAACATACCTCCCTGTACAATTCCAAAAAGAGCCTGTTTATCTTTATTTTTATGATAATTTAAGCATCTCTGGGCCCAGGAATGAGTTCTTTTTAAAGATTTTTTGGTATAATTATAATCTGCCTCATAAGGAACACATTCATCAAAGTTCATTATTATATCAGCGCCAAGCTCATTTTGTATTTGAATAGATTTTTCAGGAGTTATTTTTATATATGTTCCTCCAATATGTTCCCTGAAAACAACACCCTCGTCACTAATTTTGTTCAGTTTCGCAAGGGAAAAAACCTGAAACCCCCCGCTGTCAGTTAAAATACTACCATTATAATTCATAAACTTATGCAGTCCTCCTGCCTCTTTAATAACATCAGAACCAGGTCTTATGAATAAATGATATGTATTTGCCAGAATAATTCCGGTCTGCATTGAGTATATTTCTTCAGGCGATAGAGTTTTTACTGTTGCTTTCGTGCCTACAGGCATGAAAACAGGGGTTAAAAAAGTTGAATGTTGAGTACTAATTTCCCCCAGACGGGCCTTCGACAGGTTTGATTTCTTCTTCAGCTTGAACTTCATCTACTTTTTCCTCTTCTAATTCATTTTTATTTTCATAATTCATTACATCTTCAATCATTTTTTTGGTTGCCTCTTCGTCCATTACATAATAACTTATTTTTTCAATGTACTTTGGTTCACCAGGGAGCATATCAATCTTTACTTCTGAAAAATCAAAAGCTCTGAATCTCTTTCCTATATTTAATAATTCACTAATTCCCATATCGGTTTCTATATTCTGATAAAGCTCCTGAATTATTGCTGGAATTTTCCATATAATTCCAATTTCTTTTGCCTTGTTTAAAACTTTTTTGATAAATTTCTGCTGTCTTTCTATTCTACCAATATCTGCATAGATTCTGTCGCGATATCTCACATAATGCATTGCCTGACGACCATCAAGTGTCTGTTTTCCTTTTTCAATATCAATATAAAGCTCGCCAGCTTTGTCAACATAATACATATCTTCTTGTACGTCTATTTGGATTCCGCCTAGAATATCAATTAAATTAATAAAACCATCAAGGTCAACCGTTACATAATGATTAATATCCACTTTTAAAAGATTTTCAACAGTATCCTTAGTGCCCTCAATTCCATGATAAACATAGGCAGCATTTATTTTTCTTCTCCCTTTCTCTTCTAAATGTACTTTTGTATCACGCGGAATTGAAATTATCTGTATTTGTTTTGTATAAGTATTAACAAAAACCAGCATCATTGTATCAGAACGGCTTTTTCCTTTCTCATCCTTATCTGTTCCAAGCACAAGAATAACAAATTTTCCAAGGTCTTCTGTTCCAGAAAGCGAAGTCAGATTACTGTTTTCTTCATCTGAGTCAAAAAAATAGTAATACCCGGCAATTCCAGAAAGTAAAATCAGGGCAACAATTAATATTAATAAATTATTTTTTTTACTTTTAATTTCTTTATTCACAAATCACTTCCTGAATTTTTTTCTTGCATAAACCATTAACTTAAATCCTTCATCAATACATTTATACGCTGCCTCTCTTATATATTTAGCCTCTTTAAACTGTCTCGTATATTCAGCAAAATCTGAAATACAAAGTATTTTCAAAGGTAAGTTTTTTTCAGAAGCTTTTTCATATAATGTATGATATCTGACAGCATAAATAAATTTATATACACTATCGGAAAAAAAATCTGATTGTTTTAACATTTCTGCCCCAGCCGGCGCATGCCACAAAATTACTTTGTTTTTTTCAACAGGGAGTAATTTTTTTAAATCTATAATTTTTTGGAGCTCCTCTTTTTTTAACCCTCTGGCTATATCATGAAGACGCGCGGCCTCACCCATTTCATCAATAAAATCAATTTTATGTTTTCTGCATAAAACTCGGGCTAATTTTGACGCATTGTTCATATGAGATATTCTCTGCCGAGTCAGGTTAAGAGAATATTTTTTATTTAAAAAAGTTAAATCTAAACCCTGAAATTTCCACTTCATCGTCTTCCTTTATTCCATGTTGCTCAAGCGCCCTGAAAACCCCTGCTTTTTCAAGCTGCCTCTGCAGCCTGTCAACACTTTCAGAACTATTAAAATCAGCTTTCTGAACCAGTTCTTCAATTTTTTTGCCTTTCACATAATAAATATTATTTTCAATATAAACCGATATTATTTCTCTTTCTTTATCATCAACTGTAAAAACAGGAATTTGTTTTTCTTTTTTAATTGAATTATTTTTTTCCCACGTTAAAATTTCTTCCCATATGCCTTCTTTAAGTTCATTTAGTCCATATCCTGTAACAGCTGAAATTGCAAATATTTTTTTATTTTCTTCTCCAAAAACTTTCTTAAAACCCTCAATTAAATTACTGTCTTTGATAATATCACATTTTGAAACTACAATAATTTCGGTTTTTTTATATAATTTTTGAGAATATTTTTTTAACTCTTCTCTTACTTTTTTATAATTTTCATATAAATTATCATTTTCAGTGGAAATAAGATGAATTAATACTTTTGAACGTTCAATATGTCGCAAAAATTTATGTCCAAGACCCATGTTTTCGCTTGCTCCCTCTATAAGTCCCGGAATGTCGGATACAACAAAACTCCGTGTTTCATCTAAAAAAACCACTCCAAGATTTGGTTCCACCGTGGTAAAAGGATAATCTGCAATTTTAGGCTTTGCTCTTGAAACGCTGGAAATTAAGGTTGATTTTCCGGCATTAGGCATTCCAATAATTGCTCCATCAGAAATAAGCTTAAGCTCAAGTTCAATCCAGAAACTATCGCCCTTAGTACCGTTTTCTGCTATTCTTGGCGCAGTTTGTTTAGAACTGACAAAGCGGGCATTTCCTTTCCCGCCTTTCCCGCCTCTCGCAATAAGAAATTTTTTGCCCTCTTTATTTAAATCTGCTATTTCATCGTTACTTCCATCTTTTCTAACAAGAGTCCCAATTGGAACATCTATATAAACATCTTCGCCTCCAGCCCCGTGCATATTTTTACCTAAGCCATGTTTTCCGTTAAAAGCTTTAAAATGTTTTTTATGTTTAAAATTAATTAAAGTTGATTTCCTAGAAGATGCTCTTAAAAAAACATCACCTCCGTCACCGCCATCACCACCATTGGGACCGCCTTTTGGAACATGCTTCTCGCGCCGGAAAGAAACTGCTCCATTTCCTCCGTCACCAGCTTTTATATGTATTTTAGCATAATCATGAAACATATAATTTATTCCTTTTAATATATTCAATAACATTATCAGGCGTAGCATATCTAATAGAAAGATTTTTTTTAATTTGATTTCTAATAAACCGGGCCTTTATTGTAAAAATTTCAGTATTTGCTATTTTATATTTTATATTTTTTAAAAAATCCATTTTTTCCTCTTTTTTATTAACTTTTCTTGGAAAAACCAGTATATCAAAATTTTCAGAAATCTCTCTATAATTTTTCCAGGTGTTAAAGGTATAAAGATGGTCCATTCCAATTAACAGTTTAATCTCGGAATCAGTATTTTTTTGTAATTCCTTCAGCGTATTCAATGTATAGGAGGGAGAAGGAAGGTTTTTTTCTATTTCAGAGACAATAAAAGAAGAATTATTTTCAACAGCAAGCTTTGTCATATTAAATCGATGGTTAAAAGAGGATAACCCACTCTTTTTTTTATGCGGTGGATCAGAGGTTACAACAAAAATAACTTTGTCAACAAAATCAAGGCTGACCGCCTGCTGAGCCATATAAAGATGTCCATAATGTACAGGATCAAAAGCACCGCCAAAAAAGCCAACTCGCATAATCAATATGGCATCAATGTTCTTAAAATATTATCAGAAGAACATTGATACCTTTCGCCTTTCAACATTTATACATTTTCAGGATAAATACTTACTTTAGTTTTTGTTCTAAAATGTTTTTCAAATGAAACTTTGCCGTCAATTTTTGCAAATAAGGTATCATCTCCACCTTTTGCAACATTAAATCCTGGATGATATTTTGTTCCTCTCTGTCTAACAATAATATTACCAGCTTTTACAATTTCACCAGCATATTTTTTTATACCTAATCTTTTACTCTGACTGTCACGACCGTTAACTGAACTTCCTACACCTTTCTTATGTGCCATTGTAATCCTCCTCTATCTTCACAAATTCCTTATATTCATTTTCAATATTTTTTAACCCGATATAAACCACCTTTGCAATAAGCTGACTTGTCGGCTCGGGATCAATCAACTTTATTTGGGCACTTCCTTTTTTGGCTGTTATTTTAAACACCTGACTATTATTGCCAAGTATGCTTTTTAATGAATTAACACCCGCAAAAAAAACCGCCGAAACGCCCGCACAGACTATATCTTTACCTGTAACATCGTATTCGGCATGGCCCTTTATATTTATTTGTTTAATTAAATCTCCTTCAAGATTAATTTTAATCTCAATCATTTTAAGCTACTTTAATTTAATCTCATTCACCTTCAAAGCAGTATAAGGTTGTCTATGCCCCGTTACTCTTCGATATTTTTTCTTAGGCTTATATCTAAACACCCTGATTTTTTTATTTTTTCCCTGTTCTTCCAGAGAACATAAAACTTTGGCATTAGACACGTATGGATCACCAACTTTTATATCTTTTCCGTCATTAACCATAAGAACTTTATCTAGCTCAACTTTCCCATTTTCATTAACGTCAATTTTTTCAATTTTAAACGTCATATTCGGCTCAACCCTGTATTGTTTACCACCAGTTTGTACAATAGCGTACATTATAAAACCTCCCTGATATTATCTCGCTGAACAAAGGGCGAGGAACCCCCTTCTTAAAATACCCTTTTCACGCGGTTAGACTAATATACCATGTTTTTCAAATAATTCAACATGGTCACCGGTATTTATTTAAAAACCTTAAACGCTCTGTCAGATTTTTTTAGAATTTTTTCAAAAAGAACCGTGGATTTTTTACAGATATATCTATTTCTTGAAAGAAGCTGCAATAAATAATAATCAATTTCTTCATATCTAACATGTTTGAATCTTGAAATAAAATAATATTCTATTTTTTCATCCATGTTACATAACGCTTCAAGCGCACGTACAGCAACATAAACGCTGTCTGTGTCTTTAACTAACTCTTTTAAGAGGGGAACAAAAGTGCTATCCCTGCTTTTTGAAACAGCCGTCAAAAAAGCCCCTGTTATTAACTCTTGGTCAAATCTTAAAACTCTGTTTGTTAAAATCATTTTACAGAAATCATCAAAAAGATGAAATTTATTTAATAAATTATATGTTTTTTTAATTCCAATAGAATACACAGATTTTTCTATGCGATTTTTTTTCTCTTTTTTTGTACTTTTTTCTGTACTATTCTGATATTTTTCAATAACCCTGATAATTCTTGAAAGTTTTTTTGTATCATCAATAGTAATATCACCAAGCAAACTCAGACCAAAACCTACTATTTGCGTATTGGAGTTCTTTTCTACAATATTTATTAAATTTTCTACAAATTTATCTGGATAAAGAATAGCCTGACAAAGTACTCTGTATTCAGAGTATTCTATAGAATCAATAGCTCTTTCCTCTTTTTTTAAATTAGACTTCTTATCTTTTAACTTAAACAAAATTGAAGAAGCGAGGGAGTCTGAAGTTGTTTTTTTTAATTTATTCATTAAAGATGAAACAGACAAAATTTTTCCCACTCTATTAATCAGGAGCTCTAAAACCTCTTCATCTGATTCTTTTTGAAATCGTTCCTGCAAAAAAGCTTCTAAATATAGAAAGCTTTCACTTTGAGCCGCGGCCTTTTTTTTAAGAAGAATATTTTGTGAGCATAACGCCTTTTTAAACTCTATTTCATCAAAATTAATCTCTTCTTCTTTGTGACAGTGTTTTTCCGGGTTATCAAGTTTCTCTGAGGAGCATATTTTATCCAGATTAAAATGCTCAAGAAAAAAATAAAAATATTTATCTCTTGTAATCAGATTTATGTATTCAATAAAAGTGAGCATGGGAATTAATTTTTTTAAATATTTTTTTCGTTTCTTATTATTAATAAAAATATATTTTTGAGATTTGTCCGTATAATACTGTTTTAAATCTCTTTTTTTCAGATAAAAATATATAATTAATACACAAAGCGGTATACATAGAGATAAAAAAATTAATATTGTAAAGTTTATATAATTCATGAAACTGAAAGTCTCCATCAAAATCAAATCACCTTTTTTTTATCGGCATTTACTTTTAAATATAAAATATTTATAATTTTACTATGTATAAAGAATTTTCTCAGTTTTATGACAGTCTTATGCAGGAAGTTTCATACGATAAATGGGCCGCCTTTCTGTATAAAAAAATAAATAATTATCGGTTTAAAAATTGCTCTATACTTGATGCCGCCTGCGGAACAGGAAATTTAATATATCTTTTAAAGCCCCATTATAAAATTTATGGTTTTGATTTATCATATCAAATGTGTGTAATAGCCAGGAATAAAAATCCAGATTCATATATATGGCAATGCAGTATGAACAAGCCTTTTGCCTCGGCAAAAAGTTTTAATGTTATAATTTCGGCTTTTGATTCTCTGAACTACTTAAACTCAAAAAAAGAGCTGAATAATTTTTTTAAACATGCAAACACGACTTTAAAAAAAGACGGGCTTCTTATTTTTGATATAATCACAAAAAAGCGAATTGTTTCAATGTTCAAAAATAATATTTTCGTTCATGAAAATAGAAATATTTCATGTATATGGTATAATAGATTTTTAACCCATAAAACTTTTGTAAATGAGCTTGTTTTTTTTCATAGATTAAAAAACGGACTTTATGAAAAAATCAAAGAGGTTCATAAAAGAAGAATATTTAGGGTTGATGAAATTTTAACTCTGGCAAAAAATAATTTTTTTGAAATTAAAGGAGTTTATGATAATTACGAAGAGAAAAAAATATGTAATAATTCTGAAAGAATTGTTTTTATCTTTCAAAAAAGGGAGTAGAGTATGATAAAAAAGTATGTACTTGACACAAATATTTTAATTAGTGACAGTGACGCAATATTTAATTTTGAGGATAATGAAGTTATAATACCTTTAATAGTTCTTGAAGAACTTGACAGATTAAAATCCACTCAGGGTTCAGCCGGAGCTAATGCCAGAAAAGTTCTTAAAAACCTTGACCGTCTTAGAGAAAAAGGCAATCTTATCAAAGGTGTAGAAGTTGGAACCGGGGGACTTTTAAGAATCGACACAGAAAACACTGAAATGCATAAGGAAATTCCTGCAACTCTTGATAGAAACTCACCTGATAATTATATTATATCTGTTGCTTTTGCTTTATCTAAAGAAACAACTCAACCTTTAATTCTTGTTTCCAATGATATAAATGTTCGCGTTAAAAGCAGCTCTATTGGAATTAAGGCAGAGGCCTATGAAAGTAATAAAGTTAACTTTCTTGATGTTTTCAAAGGATTTAAAATTATTAATGTGGAAAAAACTATACTTGATATTTTTTATAAAGAAAAAGAGCTGCAACTCCCAGATTTTGATTTTACGCCGAATGAATGTGTGCTTTTAAAAGTGGAAAAAACCGGCCAGTCCGCACTTGCAAAATTTTGCTGCGAAAAAGAAAAACTGATCCCGCTATATCATATTTCAGCAAAACCATGGGGAATTGATGCTAGAAACCTTGAACAGCGCTTTGCAATAGAGCTTTTGATGAGCTCACAAATTGAATGTGTCTGCCTCATCGGAACAGCCGGTACAGGTAAAACTCTGCTTGCTCTCGCCGCCGGATTAGAAAAGGTTCTTGGTGAAAAAGTCTACAAAAGGCTTATTGTATCCAGACCTGTTATTCCCATGGGCAAAGATATTGGTTATCTACCCGGCTCAAAAGACGATAAAATGGGCTCATGGATGCAGCCTATTACCGATAATCTTGACTTTTTATTTGGAGCCGACATAAAAAAAGAATATAATTATTTATATGAAAATAAATTAATTCAGGTTGAGGCTCTTACATATATTAGAGGAAGAAGTCTTCCGGACAGTTATATTATAATCGATGAGGCTCAGAATCTAACATCACATGAGGTTAAAACAATTATTACCAGGGCAGGTGCAAATACAAAAATAGTTTTAACCGGAGACCCGTTTCAAATTGATATCCCCTATCTTGATGAATCAAATAATGGTTTGTCATATATTGCCGAGAAATTCAAAAACGAGGGTATTGCCGGAAGAATTGTATTAAACAAGGGGGAACGCAGCTCTCTTGCAACAAGAGGAGCCGAGCTGTTATAATTAATAAAAAGGGAATCATTTAAAATAATTAACAGGGAGTGTATTATGTTTAATCCAGAAAATATTTTTTCGGAATCAGCTAAAGGGATGAAAGCTTCAGTAATAAGGGAATTATTAAAACTGACTAGAAAACCAGGCATTATTTCCTTTGCAGGAGGCCTGCCTGCTCCAGAAACATTTCCTAAAGAAAAAATTAAGAAAATCACAAATGATTTAATCGAAACCAAGGGATCATTAATGATGCAGTATGGCCCTACAGAAGGTAGTCCTGAGCTTAAAGAACAAATTATTAAATACTTAAAGAATGCTACAAAAACCTCGTTTGAGCAGGAAAACATTCTTGTTACAACTGCTTCTCAGCAGGGTTTAGATATTATTGGAAAAACATTTTTAAATACAGGGGATAATATTATTGTTGGTCTTCCAAGTTATCTGGGAGCACTTCAGGCTTTTAAAGCCTATCGCGCAAACTTCATTGGTGTTCCACTTGACAGGGATGGAATTATTGTTGATGAAATTGAAAATAAACTCTCTAAGCTTAAAGATGACGGTAAACCGATGCCAAAATTTATTTATGTAATACCTGATTTCCAGAATCCAGCTGGAATCACAATGACTTTAGAAAGAAGAAAACAGCTTATTGAAGTTGCTAATAAATATTCTATTCCTGTTGTTGAAGACAGCCCCTATAAGGAATTACGTTATGAAGGAAAAGAAGTAGAATCTCTGCTTTCTCTTGACAAATATGGGCTGGTAATTTCACTTTACACTTTTTCAAAAACTATGATTCCTGGCTTCAGACTTGGCTGGGCAGTAAGTAAAAACCCTGAATTTATTCAGAAGTTCACAATAATTAAACAGGGGGTTGATCTTTGTACGCCTCCGTTTACGCAGGCAATTGCTTCAGAATTTTTAAAAAGAGGTTATTTAAAAGAACAGATAAAAAGTAATGTACGTTTTTATAAACAGAAACAAAAAGCTATGTTAAAAGCTCTTGATAGATTTATGCCGGATATTGAAGGTCTTAAATGGACAAAACCTGAAGGAGGGATGTTTTTATGGATCGAGCTTCCTGAAAACATGAATGCTGACGAACTTTTTTATAAGGCAGTTGAGGAAAATGTAGCCTATGTTATAGGTTCGGCTTTTCATGCCGATGACAGCGGCAAAAATTCCATGAGAATAAACTTCTCCTATCCTACACTTGCAGAAATCGATACTGGAATAAAAAGACTTGCAAGAGTTATTTCCGAGAACGCAGAGGAGCTTAAAGCTGAAAAAAGCAATAGTTAATTTTTAAATGAGTATTAATACCCAAAATTTAAATTCTACCGCTGAAAGTGTTAGTATAAAAAAAACTAACACTTTCAGGGTAGGGGATTTTTTAAAAGGGAAAGTTCTTGGTTTTACAGAAAAAAAACCTGTTCTTCAATTCAAGGGTGAAGCTTTTACAGCAAGTTCTGAGGTCCCACTTAGAATTGGTCAGACACTTGATGTTTATGTTCAGAAAAAAGAGGCGGGAAAAACTTATCTTAAAATAATTGACCCTCAAAGTTCAGATAAAGATTCAGAAATTTTAAATGCTCTCCTGAATAATTCTTTAAAAGGTTCTCTATTTAATATAATAAAAAGTATGATTAATCAGGGATTAACCGTTAAATCTGCCGTGATGACGGCAAAATTGGAAATGACTGATAATCCTGAAATAATAGAGCTTTTTAAAGAAGCACAGGAGCTTGAAGGTGAGATGAGTTCCTTTAAGGATTTTTATTCTTTTCTATTGAAAAAAATTCCAGAAGAGCATGTTTCTGAGTTTAAAGAAAAGTTTATTCTTCCTTCAGAAACTGATAAAAATAAAATAATATCCATTTTAAAAAATTCCTTAAATTCTTTTGAGCATAAGTTAAAAGAAAATCAGGATACTTCTAATGATATGAAAGATTTTATGCAAAAAATTGATAACAGTTTTTCTGATAAAATTATAAAATTTCTAGATTTAAACAATATATTAAACTCTCAGGATAAGCTTCAGGCAATTCTAAATATTCCATATTTTTTAAAAAATTCAAGCAAAATTAAATATTCGCAGTTAGAAATGAAAAGTAGCAACAGGTTTAATAAGAAAAAAACTGTGTCAATTTTTTTTGTTCTGGATATGTCAAACGCTCAACTTTTAAAAATAAATGCGCTTTATTATATGGAAGGTAAAAATATTAATATAAATTTTATTTCCCAAAAAGAGGAATTTCTTGATTTAATTCATAAAAAAAGCTCTGAACTTACAGATAAACTGGAAAAACAGGGACTGAATGTATATCTTAACTTTATATATTCTACTGAAAAAGAAAAAATTAAAAAAAATAATATTAGAAAAACAACGAAATTAAATAAAGGAGGAATTGATATTAAAGCATGAAAAAAAAAGCTGTTGCCTTAAAGTATAAACCAAAAAATAAAAAAGATGCTCCTGCTGTTATTGCAAAGGGAAGTGGCAAAAAAGCGGAAGAAATTATAAAAAAAGCAAAAGAGCTTGGAATAAATCTTTATGAAGACCCTGATATTGTCGAAATTCTATCAAAAGTGGATCTAGGAGATGAAATTCCTCCGGAACTATTTGAAACTGTTGCAGAAATACTTGTTTTTGTATATAAAATGAATAATCAGCTTTCAGATTTCAATCCTGAATCAAGCTGAAACAACAGGAGTTTTTTATGAATCCTACAAAAGCTATTATCAGTTTTGATAATTTAAAATTTAATCTTGAAAACATCAGGAAAAAAACAGATAACAAAATTTTATTTGCTGTAAAAGCAAATGCGTATGGACATGGCGATATAGAAATAGCCAAATTCTGTCAGGAAAATAATCTTGTTGATTATTTCGGGGTTGCAACAACCGAGGAAGCTTTAAAACTGAGAAAGGGTGGGGTTTTAATTCCAATTTTAAAGTTCAGTCAGTGTTTTAAAGAAGATATTGAAGCCTTAGTTGATTATAATATTGAAGTTGCTGCCTACTCAGAAGAATTTATTTTAAAAGCCCAGAAAATAGCCCAAAATATAAAGAAAAAACTTTCAATCCATATAAAAGTCGATACAGGAATGGGTCGTGTGGGTTTAACAGAAGATGAAATTATTCCTTTCTGTAATAAATTAAAAACCTCCTCTTCTATTCTTGTAAAAGGTGTAATGACGCATTTTGCCACTTCTGATTCAAAAAACAAAGAACAAAGCTGGAAACAGCTTGAAAAATTCAAAAAGTTCATTTCAATAATTAAAAATCAAAATATTAATTCAGGCATTATTCATGCCGCAAACAGCGGTGCAGTAACTGATATACCTGAAAGCTACTTTGATATGGTAAGACCTGGAATTATGGCTTATGGTTATTATCCTTCAGAAGAAACTACAGAAAGCGTTCCCTTGAAACCTGTTATGACTATGATATCAAGGGTTTCTCATATAAAAAAAGTTCCCGCCAAAACGACTATAAGTTATGGGGCAACTTATAAAACTTTTGAACCCTCTTATATTGCCACTATTCCTGTAGGATACGGCGATGGTTATTCCAGAAGTTTATCAAACAGAGGAAAAGTTATGATAAAAGGGAAAGAATTTAAAATAGCCGGCCGCGTCTGTATGGATCAGTTCATGATTGATATTGGTCAGAATACTAATAAAATCAAAACAGGCGATGAAGTTATTTTATTTGGTAAAAAAGCAGAAAATGAGGTTAAACTTAATTATATATGCAGCATTTTAAATACAATTCCCTATGAAGTTTTATGTAATGTGGCTCCTAGAGTTCCAAGGATTTACAGATAAAAAATTAAGATTATAAACGCTGTAATATAAAAAATAGCAAAATATAAATCATTCATACAAAAAGTTATTTTATTATAATGTGTTCTGCCCTGAGAACCGTTATAACATCGAGCTTCCATAGCCAGCGCAATTTCTTCTGCCCGGTAAAAAGAATTTACAAATAATGGTATTAATACTGGCGGAAAACTCAGAATTTTTTTTAGAAATGAGTTAGAATCAAAATCTGCGCCTCTGCTTCTCTGAGAATCAATAATCTTTTGAAGTTCTGTATATAAAACTGGTATAAAACGCAATGCTAAAGAAAGCATTAAGGCAAATTCCTCAACTGGAAACCTTACAATTTTTAACGGATACAATAATTTTTCAAATCCCCAGGCAATATTAACAGGCAGAGTTGTTAAAGTTAACATAGAATTCAGCATTATAATTGTTATAAGTCTTATAAAAACAAGCGTTCCATTAAAAACCCCTTCATAAGTTATAGTAACCGAACCAATCTCATAAAGTATTCTTCCTTCTCCTGCAAAAAAAATATGCATTATAAAAGTAATTAAGAGAAAAAAAAATATACTTCTCATTCCTTTAATAACAGAAATAAAGGGTAGGCCTGCCGATAAAAATAATATTAAAACACCAAGAAACATGCTGAATATCATTTTTAACTCAGACACAACAAGAATAAGAATCATAAAAAAAAGAGCAAAAATTATTTTATTCAGAGGGTTTAATTTATAAAAATATGATTTCCCGGGAACATACTGTCCCATTAATATACCGTTATTCAACTGAAACACACTCCCTGTTTTTTCTTATATCATCTAATTCTGCCTTAAATGGCTTTTCCAGACCCCAGGTGCGAAATTTTTCGCCAGAATAAGAAGAAATCATTTTTTTTACACTACCATAAAAAACCTTCCTGCCTTGATTTAATACAAGTATATTACGAGCATGCCTGAAGTTAAAATCCATATTATGAGAAATAACAATAATTGTTTTATTCTGCAACTTCAGCTGTTCAAATAGTGTATTTAAGTTTTTTAAAGATTCTCCGTCAAGACCGGCTGTCGGTTCATCAAAAATTAATATATCGGGAAAATATGAAATAATAGAGGCTATTGCTACTTTTCTTTTTTCGCCACCTGAAAGCTCAAAAGGGTTTCTATTTTTAAATTTATCATAATCTAAATTACACATCTGAGAGGATTTTCGGGCAGATTTAAGTGCTTCTCTTTTATTCTGCCCAAATTTCAGGGGGGCAAAAATCAGTTCTTTTTTTACGCTGTCCTCAAAAATCTGGTGGTCTGGGCTTTGAAAAACCATTCCGATTTTTTTTCTGAGGGCTTTTTTATTTTTAATTTCTGAAATATTTTTTCCTGCTATCTTAACCTGACCATTGTCAGGAATTAATAACCCATTTATAAGTTTTATCAAAGTAGATTTTCCGGAACCTGTATTTCCGCAAATTGAAAGAATTTCGCCTTCAGAAACTTTAAAACTCAAATTTTTTAAGGCTATTGTTTCAAAACATGTATTCTTGTTATATATATATTCAATATTACAAAATTCTATCACCAATAAAATCCCTTACTGCTTTTTCAGGGTTTTCTGTCAGTACACCAGTAATCACCGCAATACTTTGAGCTCCCTGCGCAAGAACTTTATCCACATTATAATGCTTAATGCCTCCTATGGCAACAAAAGGAATTTTAATATTACTTTTCACATCAGAAATTAAGCGAAGCCCTACCGGCAAACATACTCCTTTTTTAGAGTCAGTATTAAAAATGGGTCCTACACCTATATAGTCGGCTCCCTCTTTTTCTGCCTCAACAGCCTGTTTTAATGAGTGCGTGGACTTCCCGATAATTTTATTTTTTCCAACAATTTTTCTTAAATCTTTAACACTTAAATCATCCTGACCAGCATGAACACCGTCAGCCTCTGCTAAACAGGCTATATCAGGTCTATCATTAACAATAAAAAAAGCATTATACCGGGAGGTTAGCTTTCTTATTTCCATAGCCATTTTAAGCAGCTTTTTATCAGAAATATTTTTTTCCCGGAGCTGAACAATTCCAGCTCCTCCCTTTAAAATTTTTTCAATAGTTTCAATATGATTTTTATTTTTATCAAATCCTGTTCCTGATACAAAATAAAAAAATGGGAGTTTAAAATGTTTATTATTCAATTATCACCCGCCTCCTGCAAAAAAAATAATTTCCACAACATCACCATTTCTAAGCCGGGTATCCCAGTTTTTTTTCTTGATAAAATTACCATTATACTCAATAACAATATTTTCTTTACCCACATCCTTTTCTTCAAGAATATCCAGAATGGTCATTCCTTCATCAATATCTGTTTTTTTACCATTTAAGGTAATATTCATTATTTTATTTTCCATAAATACTCCCCGAACTTCCGGTTTTTAAAAAGAGCTGTCCCAGCTCTTCATTACTGGGTAATATCCCTTTTTTTCCAGCCCTTTTACAAAATCCTGGAAATTCCTTTTATCACTTATTTCAAACTGATTAGCCGACTTTTTATTCATTGTATAACCGCCCACAGAAGTACGTGCTCCCGCACTCATATGTGTTGCGCCACAATAAATAATTCTGTCTCTAAACAGCCTATTTTCCCGGGTCGAAATATATATCGGCAAATTTGGAAAACAAATTCTAAAAATTCCAGTTAATTTTAAAAAATCTAAATTATTAACCTTATAACCCGGACAAAATGATATTCCCTCAGTATTTATTCTTGGCAGTGAAAGACAAATTTCCAGTCCCGGATAATTATTATATAAATAATTAATATGATGATAAAGACATAATGCCTCAAACTTGTAATCATACAATCCCAGGAGAGCTCCAAGCCCTACTCTGTCAAAACCAGCTCTGGCAGCATAATCAATGGAATTCAACCTGTAATTAAAATCTTTTTTTATTCCCTTAAGATGATATTTTGAATATACTTTTCTATTATAAGTTTCCTGATATAAAATAAAACTGTCGGCCCCGGCCTCTTTAAAATTCCTCAGGGTATTTTCGGAGTACGATCCAATCTCAAGAGAAACAGAATAAAATTTTTGTTTAGCTTTTTTTATACACCTGACTATGAAATCCCTATCCTTCTCATTCTCGCTCTGACCAGCCACAATTAAAAGATTTTTAAGTCCTCCTGAATATAAATAATTAATTTCTTCTTCAAATTCTTCCATAGAAAGTTTTTTCCTCGAAACATTTTTTCTCTCATTATAATTACAGTAAACGCATCTATTAGCGCAGAATGACGAAATATAAACAGGATTGTATAGAATAATATTTTTTCCAAAATGTTTAATAGTAAGCTTATTAGCCGTTTTCAATATTTTTGATATTTCTTTTTTATCTGAATTTAACAGTTTTATAAAAAGTCTTTCTGAAACATTTCCAGAATTATTTTTTTCGTTATTTTCCAGTAATTTAAAATTTATTTTATCTCTCAAATATTGAGCAAACATTTATCCTCCCTCTTTTTTAGAATTGCTCAATCTCTTCGAGAATATTATCAATTTCAGAAGAAGCCACTGCATAATCACCTTCATTAATAAACCCGGCTTTTTTTCCTTTAAACGCTGCTGTTATAACATCAGAAAAAGCTTTGGCCATGTTTACAGGGTTTTTTGCAGAAGAAACTGCTGTATTAAGCATTATTCCGTCTGCACCCAGCTCAACTGCCTCACATGCATGTGATAGTTTACCTATTCCGGCATCAATGATTACCGGTACATTAGCCTGGGAAATAATTATTTTTAAAAACTCTTTATTTAAAACCCCTTTTCCAGTACCTATTGGGGCGGCAAGAGGCATAACAGCAACACAGCCTATATTCTCAAGTTTTCTGGCAAGAACAGGGTCTGCCCCAATATATGGAAGCACTTTAAAACCTTCCTCAATAAGCTCATAACAGGCCTTATATGTTTCTACCGGGTCAGGAAGCAGATTTTTTGAATCAGGTACAACCTCAACTTTAATCCAGTCTGAAATTCCGCTGAACTTTGCAGCTTTTGCAATTCTAACAGCCTGCTTAGCATTAACAGCCCCTGAAGTATTTGGTATAACCTTGACCTTTTTTTTATCTATAACTTTTAAAATATCTCCTCTGTCAGGATTATCAAGCTCAACTCTTCTTACACAAACAGTAACAAGCTCCACTTTAGAAACTACTATACATTTTCTCAAAATATCATCAGAAGGGTATTTTCCGGTACCAAGTATAAGTCTGGAAGAAAATTTCTCGCCTCCAATTTCTAATAAATCGCCCACTTTAGTCCTCCCATTTATCTTTCATCGCACAAAAATCCCCGCATAAAGTACATGCTTTATTCTGCGAGCATTCAACATCCATATACTTACTGAATATTTTCCCATCAATTGCGTTTTTCTGCTGTTTTTTCCACAGAAAATTTTTCCTGTATTCAGAAAAATCATCATCTCTTTTTCTTGCTGCTTCTCCTCTTTTTACAATATCAGCTGAATGTGCCGCTATTTTAGAGGCAATAACTCCCTGTTTAACCTCTTCAAAATGGGGAAGCCCCAGATGTTCTGCCGGCGTTACATAACATAAAAAATCAACTCCGGCAGAAGCAGCTATTGCTCCTCCAATAGCACCAGTTATATGGTCATAACCAGGAGCTATATCAGTTACTAACGGACCTAAAACATAAAAAGGAACGTTTCCCGACATTTTCTTTTGAACCATTACGTTTGTTTCTATTTCATTTATAGGAATGTGCCCCGGACCCTCTATCATTACTTTAGCCTCTTTTTTTGTACATTTTCTAGCCTGAATACTCAGGTTTTTAAGCTCTGTAATCTGTGCTATATCAGTAGAATCATGAAGACATCCAGGCCGCATCCCATCCCCCAGCGAAAGTGCCATATCAAATTTTTTACATATTTTTACTAAATCATCAAAATATTCATAAAAAGGATTTTCATTACCAGTTTTTTTCATCCACTCAAGAATAAAAGAACCTCCCCTGCTTACAACAGGAATTTTTCTTGGACTTTCTTTTAATACTTCAATAATTTCACGATTTATTCCGGTATGTACAGTTACAAAATCTACTCCCTGAGTTCCATGTTTATAAACACAATCTAAAAAATCTTTTCCAGAAATATTTTTAATATTTTGATTTTTTTTAACATTTTCTGCCATTAGCTGATAAACAGGAACAGTACCAACAGGCACTAAGGCCTTTTCAATAACTGCTTTTCTAGTATCATCAATATTACTACCACAGGACAAATCCATAACTGTATCTGCACCGGCCTCTTCTGCTATCTGAAGTTTTTGTAGTTCATGCTTAAGATTATCTTTTTCAGGAGAAGTTCCAATGTTTGCATTAACCTTGGTAAACGTTCCCTCCCCAATAACAACTGGTTCAATATCTCTCAATTTAGATTTCATCACACAGATTTTGTTATTCCTAATTCCCTGTAATATAAAATCTTCGCTCTGCTGCTCTTTCTGAGCAATTTTTTTAATCATTTCTATCTCCTTTTTTTTTATGTAATAAAGATTTTTTTTCTAAACCGTACATCTTAAATCGTATTTCTTTTATTTTTTTAACAACAGCTTCACTGCAATCTAAGAGTTTAGACATTTCTTCAAGCACACGTAAACTTTCATTAATACGACGGAAATTACCCTGAATAATACTTTGAATATTTTTTTTACTTATTTCATATTCAGGATTTAAAAATTTTCCAGAATCGTTTTGAATATTTCTTCCCTCAAGTAATTTATTGTAATCAAATAAAGAATTTATCTTATGTCTTGTCTCTTTGAATTCTGAAATGCTTTCTTTTAAATTAAAATCACATACACGTGAGATATCCTCAAGCAACCTTAAAGAACCAGTTATGCGATTTATATTGATATCTGTAATCTGATAATAATATGAATTTTCTGTCAAAAAACCTCCCTCCGCCGGTATTACCCGGTTCAGGTTCTTGGGGTTGAAGATTTTAATCTTCTCTCAGCCTTTTTAGCACCCCCGGCTGTTATTTAAATATATATTACATTACTTTTTTAAAAAAAACAATAGAGAATTGCTTAGAAAAATCACCAATTCTCAATTTAGCCGAAAATCCTTTAGTGGTCAGGCCTACACACTTTGCTTTTTCGCAAAGTGCTGTCGGCACTGACCCCATCAAATCA
>JBNJGP010000006.1:0-50802 GCA_051747805.1 Candidatus Muiribacteriota bacterium | reverse complement strand
GATAATTCTGTAAATGTTTTTCATTCCTTTTCGAACATTTTTAATTCTTCATTTTTCATTGCTTTTTTTGCTCCTGCTTTGTCACCCCGGTGATGTTTTATGCCGGGGTCTATTTTTTAAAGATGTTATTTTTGTGATAGCAATAATAACATCTCTAAATAAACCGGTTACTGGTAAACGCAAAAAGGAAAATATATCGATATATCCATAATTAATTAAAAAACAAAACTTAAAGTTAAACTAATACTTTAACTTTATCGATAAGTATCACAGGTTAACAAAATTAATTTTAATAATAACATGGAAGTTAAACTGTAAAAGAGAGGGAGGAAACAACTATGGCTACTGGTGTAGGTGTAATAAACCATAATATTTCAGCAATTAATTCACTTCGTACACTGCAGGGAACCAACAACAGCGTAAGTAATAATCTTAAAAGACTATCATCTGGACTTAGAATTAATACTGCGGCAGATGATGCAGCTGGTTTAGCGGTGTCAGAAAAAATGCGGGGACAAATCAGCGGTTTAAATCAGGCAGAAAGAAATGCCCAGGACGGTATATCAATGATTCAAACAGCCGAGGGTGTTCTTGATTCAACTCATTCAATTCTGCAGAGAATGAGAGTTCTTGCAGTACAGGGGTCCAACGACTCTTACACAAGCTATGATCGACGAAGAATCCAGGAAGAAATGGATTTGCTTGTAGATGAAATTGACCGAGTTGCTGAGTACACGGAGTTTAACCGTAAAAAATTAATGGACGGCACAACAATCGGGCATGCAAATGCATCAGATGTTAGAACTTTAACTGCCGATGTAACAGGAGTTGTTGCTAACGCAGACTACTCAATAACCGTTCTTTCAGCCGGAACCCCCTGTAGAATACACGGAAATCGTAATGTAGTAGATGGACCTGATGCAGATAATATTGTTAACCTTAGAGATATAGGTGTTACAGATACAGAAGAATTTCATATTGTGGTAAATGAGCAGACCCATGTAATTGATTTTCATGAAGATGACACATTAAAAGATGTTTTATATAAAATAAACACATCAGGCGCTCCTGTTAAGGCGGGGCTTGATAATGAGGGAAATGATATTACAATAACCTCAACCCATTCTGGCCCAAAATATAATATAAGTTTCGGGGATGACCCTGATGGTCTAGCTATGAGACTTGGACTGCATGGTGGTGTTAAGGATACATTAACAAGTGCTACAGAAGCTCACGATTTATCAGGAGACGATCTTGGAGTGCCTTTATATAGAAGCGGTACAGAAACAATGATTTCAATCACCAATATTACACAGCAGGCACAGTTTCCAACAGCACCTGGTAATGTAGGAGAACCTGGTGGACATGGACAGAGTCTTGGAGTTTTTGTTTCAGATTCAAGAGTTTTTGGAGAAAGAGAGCTTGCAAGACCAATAAACAAAACCGAAGCAACCAAAGGTTTTCCGTTGTGGCCGGATGTAACAGGTGATGGGCAGCCTGATGTTGTTGACCTTACAAATTCTAATTTATTAAAAGGTATGAGAATTCATATTGATTCAGAAATTGATTATGGTGTTTTAGAACAGCGTGATCATACATATGAAGCTGAATTTGCCGACTTTCTGGAAGTTTTTCCCGCCGAGGGAGAAGAAGGTGATTTAATGACGTTAAACGCAGCAGATACTAGTGATATATTTGAGTTAAGAGGTGGTATATGGCATGCGGTAGAACCAGAAGACGTATTTGATTATGCCGCTGCCGGTGTCCCTGCAGATGATCCTGCAATTTATAATTTAGGAGAAACATATATTGATACTGGTACTGCAGAACAATATATTTTTAATGGAACAACTTGGGATTCAGAGGGTGTAATAGATGATAATGGCGGAGATTACCCTCAACCGTGGGGTGAAAGCGGTGATCCGGATGATACTTTAGGTGCTGACGGCGAATTTTATGTAGATTCTGATACAAATGATGTGTATCAGCGACAAAGCGGAAGTTATGAAGAAATAGGTAATATAAACTTCACTAATTTATGGCCTAATCCTGAGGGGCAGGATGTAACAGGTGATGGCAATACTGAATATGGTGATTATCATGCAATGATGAATAATTTTCCAAGACCAAATGTAGCAACACCTGGTGAGGAAATATGGGGAAGGGGAGATTCTTTTTCACTAACCTCAACTAGACTGTCAATCAGAGATACAAGACAGATTTATCAGATAGGTGCAAATGAAGGACAGACAATGATTACTGATTTTGGAAATATGACAAGTGAAACATTGGGACTGTCACATACTTATCGTTCTGGCGGGGTTCATCATGATGGTAAGACAATTATGCTTAATGGTGCTAGAACTCAGAATTTACGACAGTATATTTCTGTTCAGACTCAATCAGATGCTTCAAATGCAATTACAAAAGTAGATGAAGCGCTTGATAAAGTTTCAAGAAAAAGAAGTGAACTTGGTGCATATCAGAGCGCACTTGAAAAAACAATACATTATCTTTCAATTGCCCATGAAAATACTCAGGCAGCTGAGTCAAGAATCAGAGACGTTGATATGGCAAAGGAAATGACTGATTTTACCAAAAATCAGGTTCTTATGCAGTCAGGTACTTCAATGCTTGCACAGGCTAATCAAAAACCACAGAATGTACTTGGATTACTGCAGTAATTAGAAATTTTAACGCTGACACTTAAAAAGTTTTATTTCAAGGTAATAAAACATTAAGTTATTAAAAATAATAAAAATAGATAAAAAAGTTAAAACAGAGAGGGGATATGTAGAATATCCCCTTTTTTATTTTACAAAAAGGAGTTAAACATGACGACAGATATTTATCTTGACGGAGAAGAAAGAAAAGATTTTAAAGAAGAGAAAATTAAGGAAGTTTTTGAAAGTTTAAAAAAAGAACTTGGAGAGAAAAAAAGAGTTATTACTAAACTTATTTTAGATAATAACAGAGAAGTTACCAACTGGGCTGAAATAGAAAAGCTTGATGCGGAAGATGAGCAAAAAGTTGATTTTATATCAGAAGGATATAATGAGCTTTGTATGAAAACTATTTCAGAAATGAAAGATTATCTTGAAAAACTTGAAAAAGGTTATGATTCAATTGTTGAGCTTGTTGAAAAAGATAACATCAACGACGCTATGACTGTTTTAAATGCCGCAACTCAGGGTATTGAATGGATGAATACTGCTTTTTCAAAAATTGTTGCTGTGCTTGAAATTAAGCTTACAGAAGAAGAACAGAAATTTATGGCAGATTATCTTAATCATTTATCTGAACTTGTAAAAGGTCTTGAAAAAAAAGATTATGTAGAAGTAAAAGATATAATTATTTATGATTTAAAAGAAGATATAACAGGCTGGAAGAATTTGCTTGAAAAGTATGGAGAAAATTAAGTGATTATTATCCCGGAAAATAAGTAAATTTACTTTACAGGAGAGAATAAAAAGTATGAATTCAAATAAATTCAATCATTATCGAGAAACGCAGATAAAAACAGCTTCACCTGGTAAGCTTCTTCTTATGCTTTATGAGGGGGCAATCAGATTTTTAAGTCTTGCCCAGAAAGGTTTTGAGTCTGAACCTGTTGATATAGAAAAAATACATAAAAACATAATTAAAGTTCAGAATATTCTCACCGAGCTTATAGTTACTTTAAATCATGAAAAGGGCGGAGAGATTGCAAATAATTTAAAAGAGTTATATTCTTTTATGAAGAAACAGCTAATTGAGGCAAATACAAAAAAAGAAAAAAAACCATGTATTGAAGTAAAAGAGCTTCTTATGGAACTGAAAGAAGCCTGGAAAGAGGTTGTGTTAAAAGAAGAGGGAAAAGGTAATAAAACCTCTACTTTTTCTAAAAATATTAATTTAAAAGGATAGTTTTATGTTAAAATCAAATCAGGAAGCTTTGAAAAAAAAAGATGTTGAGCTTTTTTTTGAGTTAAAAAAAGGGGCTGAAAAAGAAAGTATTTCAGTTGAAATAATTCATACAAAAAAAGATGAGCTTAGTCTTAAAGCCGCAGTTCAAAATAGTGAAGTACTTATTCACTCAAAAAGAGCACCACTTGATGAGGCAGCACGTTTTGTTGATAAAGTGCTTAATTCCCCGGGGAATTTTTTTATAATTAATGGAATGGGGCTTGGATATCATATAAAAATGCTTTTTGAAAAATTCGTGCTTAAGGATACAAACAACAAGCTTATTGTTGTTGAACCAAGTTACAGTATTTTAAAAAAAGCTTTTGAAACATTTGATTTTTCTGATTTGATAAATCATCCTAATGTTGAATTTGCGGCTGGCCTGGATACAGATGTTTTAAGAAATAAACTTTCAAAACTTTTTAAAATGTATGAAAGAGAGAGAGTGAAAGTATTTGACTTTAACTCATATAGAAGACTTTTTCCCGAATTTCTTGCAAAGGCTGATTCAGATATAAAAAATACAATCAGTGTAGGAATCAGTAATTATACAACTGTTAAAAAATATGTTGATTTATGGAATGAAAATATTTTAAAAAATTTAAAAAACATTATAAAAACACCTGGTGTACTTGATTATCAGGGTAAGTTTAAAAATAAACCTGCAATTGTGGTTTCTGCTGGTCCATCTCTTGATAAAAACGGTATATATCTCAAACAGGCGAAAAATAAATCCCTTATTATAGCAGTTGATACTGCTGTAAAGCCTCTTCTTTCAATGGGGGTTATACCTGATGTAGTAATAAGTGTGGATTCTCAGTACGTTAACTTTCTTCACCTTGAGGGGGTTAAACTTCCGGGTGTTTACTGTGTATGTTCTCCAATTGTTTATCCTGATGTAGCTAAGATTTTTGATAATAATCTGATTTTTTTTAATTTTTATTTTCAGCTTTCAATGTGGATAGAAAAACAGCTTAAAGAAAACGGAGTTTTATTTACTGGCGGTTCAGTTGCAACAGTTGCTTTTGATTTTGCCAGAAAAATTGGGGCAGACCCAATTGTTTTTGCCGGTCAGGATCTTGCCTTTACAAGCAACTACTTTCATGCTGTTAATACCTATAGAGATGAAAAATATTTTAATAATTTATCTGATACTGCCTCACTTAATGAAAGACATAAAAATAAAATATTAAGCTCAAATAAAACAATTATTCAGAAAAAAGACATTTATGGCAGAAAAGTATCTACTTTCAGAGTACTTGATGATTATTGTAAATGGATAGAATATGAATGTGGAAGAACAAGCGGTAAGATGATTAATGCAACTGAGGGCGGAATTTTAAAAAACAATGTAATAAATATGAAACTCAAAGATGTAATTGAAAAATATATGCAACAATATGTTGATATAGAAAAAATATTTTCTGAAAACTGGAACGTGCTGCCTAAAAAAAAGATTTATGATTTTTCAAAAAACTTAAATAATCTTGTAGATATTTTAAAATTTACTAAAGAAAAGGCACCTCAGGGTAAAAAAAATATTAAAAAGCTATATGATATGCTTAAAAATAATAACATATCCAGGGATTATCAGAAACTTGCCCAAAAAACTGAAAAACTGGGAAAGGCAATAGAAGAAAAAATTGCTTCTGCTCCTTTTGTAGTTGAAAAGTTTCAGACTCTTTATTGGCCTGTTTTGAGGAAGTTAAACTCAAACCCTGATTTTTTAAAAATGGATAAGGAGTATAAAACTCTTGAACATCTTAATATAAAATATGAAATTCTTCAGGACACAGCCGATTCTATGTTTGATATGTTTTTTAATGCCTCAAAAGAAATAAAACAGTATTTAAAAGAGTTAAAATGAATAAAACAGGAATTATTATTCAGGCTAGAATGAGTTCTAAAAGACTGCCGAATAAGGCTATGGCTGATATCTGCAACTATCCTATGATATACCATGTTATAAACAGATGCAAAAAATCAGAACTGCCGGTCGTTGTGGCAACAAGTAATCAAAAAAGCGATGATGGGCTAGCATTTTATTTAAGTAAAATAAAACAGAGGTTTTTTCGCGGGGATTTAAATAATGTTTTAAAAAGAATTGTTTTTTGTGCAAAAGAGTTTGATTTTGACCGGATTATTCGCGTAACTGGTGATAATCCCTTTATCGACTTTGAGAATATAAAAAAATTAATTAAAAAAGATGATTATGATTATGGTTATATTAAGGGAGGCGCTTTAGGAACTGGTGCTGAAATTGTTAAAATTTCATGTCTTTTTAAAAATCTTAAAACTAATGTTGAGCCATTTGATGGTGAGCATGTTACTTTATATATTAGAAGAAATTTAAAAAAATATAATTATTTTTCTGTTATAGGGGAAAAAAAATTAAAAAATTTAAGATTGACAGTTGATGAAAAAAAAGACCTTGAAATGACCAGAAAAGTTTATGATAAACTCTTTAAAGAAAACCATGTTTTTACAAACAATGAGCTTATAGAGCTTTTTAATAAAAATCCGGAAATTTTTAGTATAAATAAAAATGTTAAACAGAAAAAAAACTTATAAAACTGCGGTAATAGGGCTGGGAAGGATTGCCCTGGGACTTGAGAAAGACCCGTACAGGAAAAAACCATGTACTCATACTGGAGCATTGTGGAAAAATCCTTTTTTTAAAATAGTTGAAGTTGTTGATACTAATCCTTTTAAATTAGAAAAATATTTTGCCCTTACCGGAGCCGATATTAACTACAGAAATAAAATTGCCAAAAACAGGGCGGTGGAAGTAGTAGTTGTCGCCACAGACAGTCATACCCATTATAAGTATTTAAAAGAAATTCTATTTAATTATACAAATATAAAAAGTGTGATTTGTGAAAAACCATTTTGTGAGTCTTCAGAGCATATAGAAGAAATAAAAAATCTATATAATAAAAAAAATATTTCAGTTTATATTAATTATACAAGAAGATATTCTAATAGATTTATGAAAGTTAAAAATATTATAAATAAAAATAATCTGGGTAAACTGTTAAAAATTAATGGCGAAATAAATGCGGGAGGACAGGGTATAAAAGAGAGCCTTTTATATCATGATGGAGTGCATTTAATTGATACCTGTTTTTATTTAGTTTCTTCAAAGGCAGAAAATATTTATATCCGGGCAAAAAGTGATAAGGATTCTATTTATGAGGCTTTTTTAAACTATGAGGCGGGAGATGTTTTACTTAGCCTAGGTTTTTCATGCAGGGCAGAATATTTTCTTTTTGAAATAACGCTGTTTTTTCAACAGGGGAAAATTATTGTAGGAAATCAGGGGTTAAAAATTTTTAAAAGTAAAGAAAGTACAAGTTTTTATGGTTTTAAGGAGCTGAAACAAATTTCTATTAAAGAAGCTGATCCAGAGTATGTTTTAAATAAAAACACCTGTTTCAAAAATTTTTATAATCATATAGCCTTTAATCTTAATAATAATATTATTGAAAAAGATGGTTTGAAACAGGCTGAGTTTACCTCAGCGATGATTCAGAATATACTTGCTATGAAAAAGCAAGTTGACCGCAGGCTGCTTTAATGTCTCTGCCTTTGCTTAATCTTAACTTAACGACTACCCCTTTATTTTTTAAATAATTTGAAAAATTATTTATTTCATCGATGTCCGGGGTTTCAAAAGGGCAACCCTCAAATGAGTTAAATGGAATTAAATTAATTTTATACTTTAAACCGTGCAGATATTTTATTAGATTTTTTGCCTCTTTTATTGAGGTATTGACATTTTTTATTAATATATATTCAATTGTAATAGTCTGTCTTTTTTTCAGGCGTATTTTCTTTAAAGTTATTTTTAAATCCTCAAGCGGATATTTTTTGTTCACCGGCATTAATTTATTTCTCTTGCTGTTATCCACACTGTGAAGAGAGATTGCATAAGAAAGATAGGGTATTTCTTTTTCAATTTCTTCAAGTTTATTTAGTATGCCACAAGTTGAAAGGGTGATTTTTCTTGAAGGATAATAAAATCCTTTTTCATTCATTAAAATTTTCAGTGATTTTGAAACATTCTGCAAGTTAAGGAGGGGTTCGCCCATTCCCATAAAAACAATATTATCCGGAGCCCTGCCATTAATATTTGCTGCATGAACCACCTGCTCTATTATTTCACCACAGGAAATATTACGGATAAAGCCATGTTGACCGGTTCTACAGAAAACACATTTTAATTTACATCCGATTTGAGAAGAAATACATAAAGTTGTCCGTCTTTTTGCATAAATAAGAACTCCTTCTATGAAATAGTTATCTAAAGTTTCAAGTAAAAATTTTTTTGTTTTATCTCTGGACTGCAGTGTTTTTTCTAATGAAAGTTTTGAAAAATAAATATTATTTTTTAAAAATTCACGCAGTTTTTTAGATAAGTCTGTCATTTCCTCAATATTTAAAATATTTTTTTTGTAAACCCAGGAAAAAATCTGAGAGGCATTAAATTTTTTAAAATTATTTTTAATAAGGAAGTTCTGAAGTTCCTGGAGGTTAAATTCAAAAAAATATTGTTTTTTCATAGCGGAAATTATAACATAAACAGGTGTTATAATAAAGTTATCAGGAGAGGAAGATGAAAATTAACGAACATTTTACCTCGATTCAGGGAGAGGGTTTATATGTTGGAGAACCGAACCTTTTTATAAGATTATCTGGCTGTAATTTAAAATGTCCCTATTGCGATACAAAGCATCAGAATTTTAAAGATTTTGATGTAGAAGAGTTATTAAAGCTTGTTCGTTTTGAAGAATTAAAAAATAATTTTAAAAAAATAAGTATTACCGGCGGAGAACCGCTGCTGCAGGCAGATAAACTGAGGGAATTTTTAAAAGTAATAAAAAGAAAGCACGAAGTTTTGCTTGAAACAAATGCAACGTTACCCGGGGAACTTAAAAAAATAATTAAATACACAGACGCTATCTCTATGGACTTTAAACTTGATTTTCATTTAACAAATAAACGAAATTTTGAAGAATTTTATAAAATAAGCCAGGTTAAAAAACATTATATTAAAATTGTTTATGGTGAAAATAATATTTCATCTTTATATAGAGGGCTTGAATTTTTATCAACTATTTCTGAAAAAAACTGTATTATTTTTATTCAACCTGAAACTCCGATGACAGAAAAGAATTATTATAATGGTGTTGAAGTTTTGAATTTTTTTAAAAACATGAACCTGCGATTGTTACCGCAGATTCATGTTCTTATGAATGTAAGGTAGTAGTCAGATTAATTTTTAATTTTTTTGTATTCTTCTATTCCTTTAAGCAAAATTTCCATAGCTTTTTTGAGGTTTTCCTTTTTTAGAATATAGGCTATTCGTATTTCATCTTTACCTGCACCTTTTGTCGCATAAAAACCGTCTGCCGGGGATACCATTACAGTTTCATTGTTTATGTGAAAGTCTGAAAGCAGCCATTTTGCAAATCTGTTGGAATCTTTCAGCGGGAGTTTAGCTACTATATAAAAAGCTCCGCCTGGTTTAAGACAGAATATATCTTTGTTTTTATTAAGATATTGCATTACAATATCCCTTCTTGATTCATACTCGGTTCTGGTTTTGTTAAAATAATTACTGTCTATTTTATTATATAAAGCAGAGGCTCCTATCTGACCCAGAGTTGGAGCACAGAGTCTTGCCTGCCCGAGTTTAAGAATATTTTTCATAATTTCTTTGTTTTTACTTGCCACTGTTCCAATTCTTGCCCCACAGGCTGAAAATCTTTTTGAAATTGAATCCATTAAAATAGTGTTCTGGGCAATTTCAGGAAAATCCATTACAGAGGTGTGTTTTTTCCCATCATATATAAATTCACGATATACTTCGTCTGAAAATAAAAATAGATTATGTTTATTTACAAGATTCACAAGTGATTTTAATTTTTTTTTTGAGTAAACGGAACCAGTTGGATTGTTTGGATTACATACCATAATAGCTCTCGTTTTTGGGGTAATGTGTTTTTCGATGGTTTCTGTTTTTGGTAAATCGAAACCGTCCTCGGCATATGTTCTTATAGGAACTAGTTTGATTCCTGCCATATCCGCAAAACCGTTATAGTTGGTGTAAAATGGTTCAAAGACAATGGCCTCATCACCGTGTTCCATACAGGAAAGCATTGAAAAAAGTATTGATTCACTTCCTCCTGTTGTTGCAATTACCTCATCTTCTTCAAAGTGAATATTGTTTCTTTTATAATATTTTATCACAGCGTCTATATATGGTTGAATGCCCTGTGAGTTGCCGTAACTTAATACTTTTTCTTCATAGTTGTGAATTGCTTTCCAGAAAACTTCCGGAGTTTCAATATCTGGCTGACCAATATTGAGGTGAAAAACTGTTTTATTATTTTTTTTTGCCTCCTGAGCATATGGAACAAGTTTCCTTATGGGAGATTCCTGCATGTTTATTACTCTTTTTGACGGATTCATTAAAAAACCTCCTGAACATATTATTTTAACTCCAATTTTTATTATAGTAATAAAATATTTTTTTTCAACTCAAAACCAATAATTCTCAATGTCTTTTCTTTATATCACATTTTTTATAAATAAATGAATTTGAAAAAAAAATTAAGTTTCTATATAATGAAGGCATCAATTTTTGATAAAAAAAACAATAATTATAATATGGTTTTTAAGGAGGCTTAAATGTTGAAATATAGATTTGAAAACATGCTTAAAGAAAATGTAGGTGAATTTGGTGTTGATTATGATGAATTGATGAAAATAGCCTCTGAAAAATCAAAAAAATGTCATGAGAATTTATTGAAAAAACGTGACAAAGGTATTTTAGGATTCTTTGACCTTCCTTATCAGCAGGAAGTTGTAGATAAAATACTTAAATTAAAAGAAAAAAAGAAAAATTATAAAAATTTTGTTGTTATAGGTATTGGAGGCTCAAGTCTTGGTAATATTACAATAAATAATGCTATAAACGGCATATATTATAATAAAAAAGATAAAAATACCCCCGATATCTATTTTGCTGACAATGTTGATCCTGAAAAGCTTGCTCAGATTCTTGAAATTATAAATCCAGAAGAAACCCTCTTTAACGTTATTACAAAATCGGGCTCAACTGCTGAGACTATGACTAATTTTATGGTTTTATATAATGAGCTTGAACTTAAGTGCCCTCAAAAAGTTAAAGAAAATCTTATTATTACAACTGACAGAGAGAAAGGAAATCTCAAAAAAATAGCTGATGAGCTTGGTATTGATGCATTTGTTATACCCGAAAATGTTGGAGGTCGTTTCTCTGTTTTAAGCCCGGTTGGTTTGATATCAGCTGCTTTTACTGGTGTTGATATAAAAAAACTGCTTAAGGGTGCAGCTGATATGGAAAAAAAATGTAATAATTCTGAAGTTGAAAAAAATCCTGCATATATGGCCGCGCTTATTCATTATTATCTTTATGCGGAAAAAAATGTAAATATAAATATACTGATGCCTTATTCAGAAAATCTGGCCTCACTATCTGACTGGTTCAGACAATTATGGGCTGAAAGCCTGGGGAAAGTTGATAATAATGGCAATAATATAGGCATAACTCCTGAAAAAGCTGTAGGAGCAATTGATCAGCATTCTCAGGTTCAGCTCTATGTTGAGGGGCCTTTTGACAAATGCATAAGCTTTATTGAGGTTGGAGAGTTCAGGAAAAAAATGAAAATTCCTGAAGTTTTTTTACATATTGATGGGCTGAATTATTTGACCGGAAGCTCCATGAACTCTTTAATAAGCTCTGAAAAAAAGGCAACAGAATTAGCTTTAACAGATGCTAAAAAACCAAATGAAACTTTTTATATTCCGGAAATAAACGAGTATTATCTTGGTCAGCTATTTCAACTTTTTATGACTATGACAGCTTTTGCCGGGGAATTATTTGAGGTTAATGCTTTTGATCAACCCGGTGTTGAGGCTGGGAAAAATGCAACATATGCTTTAATGGGAAGAAGTGGTTATGAAAATAAGCGGTCAGAAATAGAAATTAAGCTAAAAAATAAAATAAAAAGGGAGATTTAATATGGCAGAAAAGACTAATTTATTTAAGAAAACAAACGCGTGGAAAACCTACAGGAAAGATGAAAAAAAGGTTGAAAAATTCGCGGATGAGTACAGAGAGTTTCTGGACTCTTCTAAAACTGAAAGAACTTGTATTGAAACAGTGGTTAAGGGTTTGAAAAAGGCTGGATTTAAAGAATGGTCTAAAATTAAATCATTTAAACCAGGCACAAAATTTTATATGATTAACCGCTCCAAATCAATGGTTGCAGGTATTGTTGGTAAAAAGGACCTTCAAAAGGAAGGTTTCAGATATCTTGTATCCCATGTAGATGTACCTCAACTTCACTTAAAACCATCCCCGTTTTATGAGGATGAAAAACTGGTTCTTGTTAAAACGCAATATTATGGAGGGGTTAAAAAGCATCACTGGCTGAATATTCCTCTTGCAATGTATGGTACTGTTTATCTTAAAGATGGTAGCGAAGTTAAAATAAAAATAGGTGATGATGGGCAGAACTGTATAGTTATTCCAGACCTTGCTATTCATATTGATAAAGAAATGAACGGCAGAAAATACAGTGAAATAGTAAAAGGTGAGGAATTGAACGCAATTGTTGGTTCTAAACCTGGATTTAAAAAAGAAAAAGGTAAAGAAAAAGAGATTTATAAAGAACATATTATTAATTTGCTTAATAAAGAATATAAAATTAATGAAAGAGATATTTTAACTGGTGAGTTTCAGCTTGTGCCCGCCTTGCCTTCTATGAATGTAGGTATTGATTCTTCCATGATAGGTGGATTTGGTCATGATGACAGAGTGTGTGCTTATGCTTCCATGAAGGCTATGGTTGATTTGAATAAAACAGACAATACTGTTTTATGTTACTGGTTTGACAGAGAAGAAATTGGAAGTACAGGAAATACTGGTGCGCAGTCTATTTATTTTGAATATGCTGCAGGTCTTCTTGTAGAAAAACTGTACAAAAATAAATACAGTGATATTTTATTGAAAAAAATATTTGAAAAAACCAAAGGTGTTTCAGCAGACGTTTCTCCTGCAATGGACCCGAATTTTAAAATGGCCTATGAAAAGAACAATACAGCAAATATTGGTTATGGGGCTATTTTCCATAAATACACTGGGGGCCGAGGTAAAGGTGGTTCAAATGAGGTAAACCCTCAATATTTTTCTGAACTAACACATATATTTGATTCTGGAAATATTCCCTGGCAGATTAACTGTCTTGGTAAAGTAGATGGTGGTGGTGGCGGTACAATCGCCAACTTCCTCTGTAATTTAAATACTGATGTTGTTGACAGCGGATTACCTATATTAGGACTTCATACACCTTATGAAGTTATTTCCAAAGTTGATTTATATTGTGCCTATTCCGCATATAAAGCTTTTATGGAGAAGTTTTAGTGAATTTTTTTGAGCCACAATTTAATTTTATGCGTCTTGAAAAAGATTATTGTGCCAAAAAAAAATCTTATTTTAAATTTTTACCGGCAGGATATGATGGTACAACATCATATCTTCCCGGGACCCGAAAAGGGCCTCAGTCAATTATTGAGGCTTCAAAAAATATTGAATGGTACGATATGGAGCTTGATGTTGAGCCATGGAAGGCGGGGATTTATACCTCGCCTCCTGTAGAAATAGATGCAACCGGGGTAGAAAAAACACTTAATAATATTTACAGGGCCTCAAAACAGATAATTGGTCCTGATTGTTTTACTGTTGGTGTTGGCGGAGAGCATTCTGTGAGTTTTTCTTTTTTGAAAGCTTCAAAAGATATTTTTGGTGAATTTTCTGTTGTGCATTTTGATGCCCATGCGGATTTAAGAAATAGCTGGGAGGGGGCTTCTTTTTCACATGCCTGTTTGATTAGAAGGGTTTATGATGATTTAAATTTGAAAAATATTGTTCAGGCTGGTATAAGGAGCATGGACATAGAAGAAAAGAAATTTTTAAAAAATTCCTCTATCAGCTGTATAACCGCAGGGGATATATATGAAAATTTACCTTTAAGCGCGGATAGACTAATAAATAACTTAGAAAATGAAAATGTTTATATAACTTTTGATGTAGATGTTTTTGATTCAGGCTTTGTCTGGGATACAGGAACACCAGAGCCGGGTGGGCTTAACTGGCAGCAGATAATGTTCTTGCTGAAAAGAATTTTTGAAAAGAAAAATGTTATCGGGGCCGATGTAGTTGAGCTTATTGGAAATGAGCCTTCCAATTCTTCTGCTGTGGCTAAATTAATTTATAAAATAATGGGGTTAAAGTTTTGGCAAAAAAATTACAGGTTATAAACAGGGGAAAATGCACAGGGTGCCGGATATGTGAAACTACCTGTGGTCAGGCGAATTTTTCTACTCCCTTTACTTCTGCTATCAGGGTTGAAGGTTCAATTTTTAACGAGGATGTAAGCTCCCTCAAGATATGTTTGAACTGTGAAAAGCCTCCCTGTGTTGAAGCTTGTCCTACTGGATATTTAACAGTGAAAGAAGATAAGGGTGGTGGAGTTAAAATTAATAAAAAATATGAATGTGTTAAATGCGGTAACTGTTATAATGCTTGTAGATACGGTTACCTGAGACCGCTTGATGACAAAACGCCTCTTTTATGTCGTCAATGTGGTTTATGTGCAATGAAATGCCCTAACAACTGTCTTATTATGGTGGATGCTGACAATGAATAGAATATTATTTATAGATATTGAAAAAAAAGAATTTACTATCGCCTCATTAAATAACAGGAAAAAGGGTTTATATCTTGGATACTATCTTTTTAATGAATACTGTGAAAAAGATGACGTGGTGATTACAAGAGGAGCGTTAAGCGGCATTCTTCCCGGAGCCTGTCATTGTTACAGTGTTTATTTTAACAAGGTTATAAGCTGTGTTAATTATGCTTTTATTACTGGAAATCTCGGGGCCACACTGCTGTCACAGAATTTTGAGGGGGTGGTTTTTAGAAAAGCGTTAACTTCAAATCATCCTTATATGATTAATATTTATGAAGAAAATGTGGCTTTTGAAAAAGTGCCGGAAATAAAACTATATGATTATCTTCAAATGAAAAACTTAATTGATTCAATGTCTAATAATAGAGGAGACAGCTACCTTTTTACAGGTGATTTTATTAACAGCAATATTTTTTCAAAACTTTTTGCCACCTCAAATGGTATTTTAAATGGTTGTGGATTAGGCAATGTTTTTAACAGTAAGGGTATCAAAATTGTAAAATTTAACAGGGGAGCCTATAAAGAAAAAGTAAATTTTAAAAAAGACTATTTTAGTATTATAAAAATGTTTAATAATAAAAATCCCAGGGGGGTTTTATCACGTTCCTGTTACGGCTGTCCCAAACACTGTTTTTATTATGTTAACTCTAAAAGAAAGCAGAGTATAAAATATGTTGTTTATTCTGAATATCATAATCTTATTAAAGATGGTTTTTATGAAAAGTTCGCTAAAGATATGGAAAAAACATTTTATCTTTTTGATATTTTTTCTCTGGATTTTATGGGGTTACTTCCATTTTTAAAGGGTATTGCTGAAAAAAAATCAATTTATAATGAAATAGGGGTTGAAAATAAAGAAAATCTGGATTTTAAAGATTTTGTGATGATTCTTAAAAACTTGAATATAGATAATAATAATTTTTATACTTTATTGAGAACAGATATTGGATTATTTTTAAAAGAGTATAACATTAATCTTAAAAAATCCGGGAACCATTTTATACCAATTATGATGACTGAAAAAGAAAATAAACTTGCAAATAAAGACTTTTATCCACCTTTTTTATTTGATATGGTGCTTGAGGATACGAAAGGTTTCCTTATAAAAAAGGCTATATATGAATTTCTTGGAATTTGCCCAAATAATTATGAGATATATGATGAATTCTGGATATCAAAAGTTGGTGAAAAAATTGATCCCAGGTTTTCAAAACTTGATGGTTTGAATAAATTCGGGGAGATTCTCTTAAGATATAAATATGAAAATGAAAAAAAATATACTGGTATTAAAAGGGGAGTAGAGGAGGAAAATGCCAATGAAAAATCTGATTAAAAATAAAAGAGGTTTTCATACTCTGCTTGAGCCGTTTATGAATATGCTTGATAGAGAATATGGCTCAAAAGCCAACTGGCAGCCCCCTGTTGATATATTTGAAACTCCGGACTTATTCTGTATAATTACTGAACTTCCGGGAATAAGTAAAGACAGCATTAAGCTTTATCTTGAAGGAAAGAAACTTGTTATAGCCGGAGAAAAAAAAGAGTGTATTGACAGGAATAAATTATCTGGCAAAATTAAATTTTATAGAATTGAGAGGTCGCTTGGGAGCTTTAAAAGAGAAATTGTACTTCCGGGAAATGTTGAAGTAGGAAATATGAAAATTGAATATAATCATGGTGTGCTTGAAATTTATTTATCAAAAGCCCAGAAAACAATAATTAAAGTTGAGTAAAATTTTTTTAGAGGAGTTATTTATATATGGAAAAAGATAAAAATAAAAGTGATATTAATATACCTGAAGTACTTGAAGTTCTGCCTGTTGATGAAATTGTAGTTTTTCCACAGGTTATACTTCCTTTTCATCTTACTAACTCTGAATATATTGATATGGTTGACAGAGTTTTATCCTCTCCGGATAGAATGCTTATAGCTTCAACAAGAAAAATTGGCACTAAAAAACAAAAAGGGAAAGAGGGGCTTGATTCAATATATAAGGTTGGAACTGCTGCTGTCATTCTAAAAATGCTTAAACTTCCTGATAATAGTGTTCAGGTACTGCTGCAGGGTATTAAGAGAGTTGAAATTATAAAAGAGGTAGAGGAAGAAGAAAAAGATAATAATAAAATTTTAAAAGTAAAGCATAAAGTTCTCGAGGAAAAAGAAGTAGATAAAGAAAATATAGAAATTGAGGCCTTAATTAATAATCTGAAACAACAGGTTGAAAAGCTTCCCGAGTTGGGAAGAAATATTCCAAAAGAATTTTTGAATTATATTTATAATGTTGAAAAACCTTCACATATAGCCGATCTTTTATGTACGGTGCTTGAAATAAATACCGTGGAAAGGCAGGAGCTGCTTGAGGAGCTTGATGTAAGAAAAAGATTAAATAAAGTATCACAATTTTTGAATAAAGAAATACAGGTTCTATCTTTATCACAGAAAATACAGAATAAGGTTAGCGAAAAGCTTAAAAAAAGTGAAAAAGATTTTATTTTACGGGAGCAGCTTAAGGAAATTCATAACTAATTAGGAGATGTTGACGAGCACACGAAGGAAATAGATTAATTTAAAAAGAAAATAAAAAAGGCCGGAATGCCAGAGGAAGTTAAAAAAACTGCTCTCAGGGAGCTTAAGAGATTTCAGAAAATGCATGCTGACAGTGCTGAAGGGTCTGTTATAAGAACATATCTTGAGTGGTTAGTTGAACTACCCTGGGCTAAAAGAAGTAAAGATAATACAGACATTAAAAAAGCTCAAAAAAAGTTAGAAAGTAGTCATCATGGTTTAAAACAGGTAAAAGAAAGAATTCTTGAATTTTTGGCAGTACAGAAACTCAAAAAAAAACTCTCTGGTCCAATTTTATGTTTTGTGGGTCCTCCCGGTGTGGGGAAAACTTCGCTTGGGAAAGCTATTGCCGAGGCTCTTGGAAGAAAATACATTAGAATGTCCCTTGGGGGTATTCATGATGAGGCCGAGATAAGAGGACACAGAAAAACATATATTGGTGCAATGCCCGGTAGAATAATACAGGGAATTAGAAATGCAAAAACTAAAAATCCTGTTTTTGTGCTGGATGAAATTGACAAGCTGTCAAGTGATTTCAGAGGCGACCCTGCCTCTGCCCTGCTTGAAGTTTTAGATCCTGAACAGAATGATAATTTTGTTGATAATTATCTTAATGTTTCTTTTGATTTATCTGATGTTCTATTTATAGCAACAGCCAATACTCTTGTGTCAATACCGCCAGCCCTTAAAGATAGAATTGAGGTGATTCCAATATCCGGATATACTTATAGAGAAAAAGTTGAAATTGTAAAGAAATTTTTGTTTCCGAAACAGCTGGAATTAAATGGAATAAAAAAGTTAAAAATTGAAATTTCAGACAAAACTATTGAGTTTATAATTCAAAAATATACAAGAGAGGCAGGGGTAAGGGATATAGAAAGAATTTTTGCAAGGGTTTTTAGAAAAATTGCCTTAGATTATGCTAAATCCGAAAGAAAGAAAAAATTCAGATTAACCACCTCTAAAATACAAAAATATCTGGGAGCACCTAAGTTTGTTGAAGGCGTAGAATACGAAAAATTATTGCCCGGAATAATTCCGGGTCTGGCCTGGACACAATATGGGGGAGAAGTTCTTTATATAGAGGCTATAAAACGTGCCGGTAAGGGTAAGCTTATATTAACAGGGCATCTTGGGGACGTTATGAAAGAGTCGGCCCAGATAGCTTTTTCGCTTATAAAATCGATTCTTATTAAAGATAAAAAAAATTATGATTTTGATAAAGTTGATGTACATATTCATGTGCCTGCGGGAGCAATGCCCAAAGATGGTCCGTCTGCCGGTATAACAATAGCGACAGCTTTATATTCCCTTTTTACAAACAAAGTTATTTCTAAAAATTATGTTATGACAGGAGAAATTTCTCTTACAGGAAGAGTTTTACCTATAGGAGGCTTAAAACAAAAAGCACTTGCAGGTTTCAGAGAGGGATACAAAAAAGTTATTATTCCCGATAAAAATAAAAAAGATTTAGAGGAAATTCCAGCTGAAATAAAAAAAGTTTTGAAATTTATTCCGGTGAGGAATTTTGAGCAAATCATAAAAGAGGTGTTTAAATGAGATTTTTAGGAGTGAAACAGGATTTTTCTTCAGCACATTTTTTGAAAAATTATGATGGAAAATGCTGTAATCTGCATGGGCATAACTGGTATGTGGAGGCCATTTTTGAGGGTGGAGAACTTCAGGAAAAAACTTTTATTTCAGAAGATTTTGGAGTACTGAAAAAATTATTAAAAAAAGTGTTAGACGAACTTGACCATAAATGTTTAAATGATATTAAATATTTTAAGGAAAAAAATCCAACAGCTGAAATAATTTCAGAGTACATATATAATGAGCTTTTAAAAAAAGGAGAAGAAGAAAACATAAACTCAAAACTCTCCTGTATAAAGGTTTGGGAGTCAGATAAAACATGGGTGAGTTTTGGAAATCAACCTTAAGTGCCGATAATATTCTAACTGAATTTTTTAAACAGGGAGGTGGCATTTATGAAAAAAGAATTGTATAATCTTTGTGAAGGTTGTTTAAAAGATATAAGCTGTAATAAGTGTAAAGTTTTTAAATCTTCTGAAAAGATGAAATTTTTTAAAAAACTACTGGGATAAAATTTTAATATGCAGAAAAAAATAATTTTTGTTTTGTTAATTGCCGGACTAATTCTTGGAGTTATTGACGTTTTTATTAATAGAAACACTACTTCTTATACTAATAATTCCTCTATTATGGAAACTAAAAAAATTAATCCTGAACGTGATATTGGAGTTATAAGAATAAATGGTCCTATTACATTTTCAAAAACAGGTATGTTTGATGCCTATAGTGTTGCTCAGAAGGCAATAAATGATATTAAATATTTCACAAGAAGTGGCGTTGATGCAGTTATTATAAGAATTAATTCTCCTGGTGGAACTCCTTCTTCTGTGCAGGAAATTGTCTCTGCCATGGAAAAATTTAAAGAATCTGGAAGTAATAAAAAAATTATTGTTTCAATAAAGGAAACCGCGGCCTCGGGAGGATATTATGTTGCCTGTTATGGTGATATAATTGTTGCAAATCCAGCCTCGTTAACAGGAAGTATTGGAGTTATCATGACTATGCCTAATTATAGAGGCCTGTTTGAAAAACTAGGTGTGGAATATAATATTATAAAAAGTGGTGAGTATAAAGATATAGGTAATTTTTCGCGAGAAATGAAAGAAGATGAAAAAGAAATGCTGCAATCTAGCGTTGATGATATATTTGAACAGTTTCTCGAGGCTGTTTCAAGTAACAGAGATATGGAAATGGAAGAAATAAAAGCCTATGCTGATGGACGTATATTTACTGGCAGGCAAGCCTATAATAAAGGTTTGGTGGATTATCTTGGAGATATGGATAAGGCGGTAGAAAAGGCACAGGAACTTGCGGGAATTTCAGACAATTATAATCTTGTTTACCCGGCTGGACGAAAAACAAACTTATGGGATCTTATAGGTGAACTATCTAATTAATGATATAGCAAATATAATTGATGATTTCAGTCTTTTTATAAGAAAAAAAATGCTTCTTAAAAACCATTATTCAGGTTTTTATTTTTTTTTCCTTGCTATTTTAAATATTTCTGTGTTTTTGAGTATGGTATATACCGGAAGTGCTAATGTTTTAATTAAAGTTTTATTTATTTTTATTTCAATAACTATAATTTATTTAATTTTTTCTTTTTTAATTTTAGGAATAATCGAGCTTTTATCTAAAAGTTTTTTAAAAAAGTCCTGTAGTACTTTCGTTCTCAAACTTTTAAATTATGCTTTTTTCCCATTTTTATTTCTTGTGCCGGTTTCTTATGTTTTTTTTGATTTATCCTCTAAAATCATTTTTTTTCAACTGTTGATTCTTATATGGCTGCATTTAATAGTTTTAATTTTGTCTGAAAGCTACGGAAGAAGTTATTTTGAAATGTTATTTTTTATAACCGGAATTATTTTTTTTATTCCCGGTGCTTTTTTTATTGGTATTGTGTTTCTTTTTGTTGGAGTACTGGCTTAAAATATTTCTAAAAGCCTTTAATTCACCTTTTTTAAATTCGCAGTTATATGCAAAGTATATTGCGGTTGCAATAGTCATTGGAGTAGGTGTGAAATCTTGTATCTGATACGGAACAAATCCTAAAATATTTTTTAAATCTGTGGAAAGTTTTTTTGTATTATTATTATTTCCACCAGGAAAACCTGATATAATGTATGGGATAATATAAAAATCTTTTTTATGCTTCTTTTTTAACTTATTAAAAAGATTACAGAATTTAATAAAAGAATTTTTATCTGGTTTGTGCATTTTTTGTAATATCGCTTTATCAGTATGCTCTGGAGCAATTTTTAACTGACCTGAGATAAAATCATTTTTAATAATAAAACTGAGTTCTTCTTCTTTTATAATATCAAAACGAATTCCAGAAGAAATATAAATCTTTTTATTTAATTTATTTAATTTCTTTAAAAGAGTTAAAAAACTATTTGAATCATGCTTGAAATAATGACATATTTCTGGAAATAAACAGCTAAACCTATTGCATTTATTTTTATTGAGGCAAATTACTCTGTACATATTAGCAGTTGGGGACTGAATATCAGTAACTGTTTTTAATTTTCTTTTTTTAATTTCTTCTATTATATTATTTATTGAGCGGGAGGATATTATTTTTCCCTGATGAAGACTTATTGAACAGAATGAGCAGCCGCCCCCACAACCTCTATGGGTGATAACAGTATTTTTTACAGTTTCATATGCTTTAATAAATTTTTTGCTTTCTGGTAAGGGTTTATACGTGAAGTTTAAAGAATATATTTTATTCATTTCCTCTTCACTTAAGGGGACTGGGGCGGGATTATAAATAATTGTGCTTTTATTCTGTTTTTGAGATAAAACCTCATTGTTTCTGAAATCTCCTTTTGAGGTTATTTTTTTTGTAAAAGAAAGAAAAGTTTTCTTCTTTTTTTTCAAATCATCAAAAGAGGGAAGAGATATTGGGGTTAAATATAATTTTGTGTTTTTTTTAAAACATAAACCCCTTAGATAGTAAGCTTTTTTTATTTGTCTGTTTTTGATATATGAGGCTATTTTTTTTATAGTGTTTTCTGCCATTCCATAAAGCAGAAAATCCGCGCTGCATTCATCAAGTATGCCAGGACGAAGTTTTTTATCAAAAAAATCATAATAGGTATATCTTTTAACTGAGGCCTCGAGCCCGCCCAGCAAAATCAATGATTTTGGAAAAAAATTTCTGACAGCATTTGTATAAGTTATGAGGCTGTTTCTTATTCTTTTATCAATTTTGCCATTTTCAGAAAAAGCATCTTTTCTTCTTTTAACCTTATTAACAGTGTATAAATTAAGGTTAGAGTCAATAGCTCCGGAAGTAATACCAAAAAAAAGAGATGGGGCTGGAAGATTTTTAAAAATCCTGAAGTTATTATGAGGGTCTGGTTGACTCACAATCCATACAGAATAATTTAGATTCTGTAGCAATCTTGCAATTATTGCAATTCCGAATGAAGGATGATCAATATAATAATCTCCTGTAATTAAAATAATATCAGGAGCACTTTTGGAAAGTTTTATCAGCATAAAATTAAATATTTACTCCAGGTTTTAAAACTCTTTAAATCCATATGAATAAACATAATTAAAAAAAAAGTTAAAGTCAAAATTAAACTTTACCGAAAAGAAAGTAACAACACATGGAGGTGTTATTAAATGGATAGGGAAATCCTTTATACTATTGGTGATTTATCTAAATTACTTGGAATTAATGCATCTAAAATTCGATTCTGGATGAAACAGTTTCCAGAAATTCTAACGTGTAAAAAAACCTCAGGTGGTCAGAGAAGATTTACCTATGATGATTATCTGAAAATCAAAAAAGTCAAATATTTAATCGCAGAAGAAAAGTTAACCTTGGAAGGGGTAAAAAAATTCTTTATTCAGCAGAAAAGTCGGGACTGTAATATTAAATATATTACAAAATCAATTTTTAAAAAATTAAAAGAAGGAAAACTTGAAGAAACCTATGTAGAAAATCTTGTAAGAACTTACTTATAGTTAAACAAAAAACAGGGAAGTAGAATACAGGAAGACAACGTTTCTCACGGAGGAGGAATAATGAACTTTGGAATTATTAATAGTAATGTTCCAGCTCTTAATTCGTTAAGAAGGCTGAGAATTACTAATCAGGGATTAAATCAGAATTTTGAAAGACTATCTTCAGGACTTAGAATCAACAAAGCAGCAGATGATGCAGCAGGGCTTGCAGTCTCTGAGAAAATGAGGGCGCAGATAGGTGGTTTGGATCAGGCTGGTGTAAATACTCAAAATGCTATTTCTATGGTACAGACATCAGAAGGAGTGATGGATACAATGCATTCAATTTTACAACGGATGCGGGTGCTTTCTGTACAGTCGGCCTCTGACAGTTATACAAACGAGGATAGAATGAAACTGCAGCTTGAAATTAATCAGTTAATTGATCAGGTAGATAGAATTTCTGAGTACACAGAGTTTAACACAAAAAAACTTTTAAATGGTGATACACTTGGCAGGGCTAATACTTCAAACAGACGTGCAATGACAGGGACAGTAACAGGTGAGGTGATGAATGCTGATTATTCAGTTACTGTTTTACAGGCAGGCACAGCCTCAAATATACATGGAAATAGAAATATAAAAGCAGAAGATCCTAATGCGGTGCCAATTTTAAGAGATGCTGGAATTTATGGCAAAAAAGAGTTTCATTTAGTTGTTGATGAAAAAACTACCCTGATTGAAGTAGATGAAGAAGATAGTTTAACTGATTTGATTAATGAAATAAATAAGTCCAATGCAGGAGTTATGGCAGGTCTTGATGCTGAAGGAAACGATATTACAATGACTTCTGTTCATTCAGGTCCCCGGTTTAACATAAGTTTCGGTGATGATCCAGATGGTGTTGCGCTTGCACTTGGTTTTTATGCCGGTGGAATAAAAGATTCTCCATCCTCCTCTATAATCGCAGTAAACAGTACAGGAACTTCCCTTGCCCGTAGTGTATTTACATCAGGCACCGAAACAATTATATCAATTACAAATATTACTCAGCAGGAACTTTTTAAGACAATTCCCGGAAAACAAATGGATCCGGGGGGGTATGGTCAGAGTTTAGGTGTTTTTTCATCTTCAAGCAGGATTTTTACCGAAAAAGAGTTTAGTAATCCTATTAATACACTTGACCCAGCCGATAATACAAGACCAATGTGGCCTGAAGTAGAAGGTGAAGTAAGCCAGGTTGATTTGACACGCTCAAATCTTTTAAAGGGATTTAATTTATATATAGATGGTCAGGTAGATTATGGAACTTTGCGACAGACCCCAGATGTGGACGCGGGAAACTGGACAGATAACTGGCCTGATGACCCTAATATAATAAATCATTACAGGGTGGCAGTACCGGGTGAAAGAGAGCTTCCTTATAATGAGTATCAGAGTTTGACTACGGCTAAAGTTTCTATACGTGATACAAGACAGGTTTACCAGATAGGGGCAAATGAAGGGCAGACAATGATAATTGATTATCCGAATTTATCTGCCGAACATTTAGGTCTTACACTCAATTTAAGGTCTGAAGGGGCGGTATATAACGGAAAAGATCCTCTGCTGGATGGGTCGGAGGCGCCTGATTTCCGAATGCATATGAGTATTAGAACACAAAAAGATGCAAGCGCATCAATAACTCTGGTTGAAAAAGCTATTCAGGAAGTATCATATCACAGATCAAGGCTTGGTGCATATCAGAATTCGCTTGAAAAAACTGTTGATTATCTGGGGATTGCTCATGAGAATCAGGTGGCTTCAGAATCAAGAATTCGCGATGTTGATATGGCGAAGGAAATGTCCGCGCTGACAAAAAGTCAGATATTAATTCAGAGCGGAACTTCGATGCTGGCACAGGCTAATCAGAACCCACAGAATGTACTTCAGCTTTTAGGATAAAAAAGAATTTTTAAAGAAAGGAATTAATTATGGGAGCTTTTAAAAAACTGAAATTTGCCCTTTTGGGAATTATTTTTATTGTTTTAATTGGTGTCGGCGGCTTTATGCTGATTGAAGGCTGGGGGGTAGTTGACTCATTGTATATGACTACAATTACTCTTTCTACTGTTGGTTTTTCTGAGATAAATCCAGTAAGTCAGCATGGAAGAATTTTTATTATAGTATTAATACTATCTGGTTTAGGAGTGGCTTCATATGCCTTAACTGTGGTGACTAAGTTTATTGTTGAGGGAGAGTTTGCACATTTTCTGAGGAGGAAAAAAATGGAAGAAATTTTAAAAAATATGTCAGGACATTATATTATCTGTGGCTCAGGAAAATCAGCACATGAAATATTAAAAGAACTTGTGAAAAAGGGAAAAAATATTATTCATATTGATGAAATGGCTCAGAGTGATGAGGAAATTACCCATCATCAGGAAGAAAAAATTATAAAGGTTAAAGGAGATCCCACAGATGATATAATTCTAGAAAAAGGAAAAATAAGAAAAGCAAAGGCTTTACTTGTTGCAACAGATAGTGATGCCAGCAATTTATATATTACTTTAAGTGCGCGACAAATCAGTGGAGAACTTTATATTGTTGCCCTTGCAGAAAAGGAAAGTTCAATACATAAATTTAGAAAGGCCGGTGCTAATAGAGTAGTCTCAATACTAGGAATAGGAGCAAAAAGAATGGCGTCATCTGTATTAAGACCAAGTGTTGTAGATTTTCTTGAGGTGGCAATGTATGGGGAAGATTTTCAGCTGCAGATGGAAGAACTTGAGGTAAATAAAGATTCTTTTCTTGATCAGAAAAAATTAAAAGATTCTGAAATAAGAACAAGAAGCGGTGTTATAGTTCTTGCAATACGCAGAGAAAGCCGGTTGGCCATAAACCCGGAGGCTGATTTTACTATATTACCCAAAGATAAGCTTATTGTTCTAGGGTCATTTGAGCAGATAAAAAAAATGACTAAGCTAACTCATAGTTTTTAAAAAAATAATCAAGAACTAATTTTTTTGCCTCTTGCAAAGGTTTTAAAATTGTGCAGCCAGAAGCCAGTGCATGGCCTCCGCCACCTAATTCTTTGGCAATAATACTTACATCATAAGGCGCTTTTGACCTGAACTCAACGACAACTTCCTCAGGACCAACTTCAATAAAATAAAAAGAGGCTTTTATATGGGAAAGATTATTTAAAAACCCTATTACGCCGGTTCCCCAGATTTGTTTATAATTCGAGAGTTTATACTTTTCCCTTAATTTTTTAGGGATAAGTATCCAGCCTACCTCATTTTTAAGAGAAAATTCTGCCTGCATTATTGTTTCGGCATGAAATTTAAGCTCTTCTATTGTTTTGTTCTGAAGAAGTCTGGAAATCAGCTGATTATGATCCGCCCCAAAACGAATTAACTCTGCGGCCGCATCAAAAGTTGAATCAGTGACGTTCTGATTTCTAAAAAAAGCAGTATCTGTGAAAATTCCAGTTAAAAGAGAATCAGCAATAGCTGGAGTAAGAGGAAGATATCCAATTTTTGATAGTTTGAGTATAATTTCGCAGGTAGAAGAGCAGTCGGGGAGAACAAGGTTAATATCCCCATAGGATTCGTTGGTTATATGATGATCAATATTAATAATTAAATTAGAATTCTGTATTATTTTTGGAGTTAAAAAAGAACGCTCAACATTACTTGAATCGAGAGTAATAACAATATCAAAATTTTTTACCATATTTTCATCTTCAATTATCAAATCTTCGTTTGATAAAAGAAATTTGAAACTTTCGGGAATTGCCTCCTGAATAAATATTGAGCATTTTTTACTTAAAAGTTTTATTATTCTATGAAGTGCCAGGGCTGAACCCAGTGCATCACCATCAGGCCTTTTATGCGGAATAATTAAAAAACTGTTTCCGCTTCGAAAAAATTTTACAACCTGTTGAAAATTATCCATAAAATGTTAATCTCCTTGTAATGCTTTGTTAACTGCTTTATTCATTTCTTTTGCATAAACTTCAGCGGATTTTTCCTCAATAAAAGCTTTTTCCATTATATCAGCTATATCCATTCTTGCATCATACCAGTTAGATGATTTCGGTTCATAAGCTGCGTAGTCAAGTTGAACAAGAGCTGCCTCAAGAAAATCATCCTGTTTAAGATGATTTTGCATTAAATCTGTTTCTAATGCAGAATATCTTACAGGCATGTAATTGGTATTTATGCTCCATCTGGCGGTTTGTTCGGCTGCGGTAAACCATTTTATGAATTTCCAGGCAGCTTCCTGTTGTTCTGGAGTGCAATTATCTGGATTATTATCAAACATTACAATATTAGTTCCGGATAGAATAGAAGCTTTTTTTTCTGCTTCAGGAAGTGGAGCAGAAGCCCAGTTAAAAGTAATACTGTCCTCCATGAAAACTTTAGAAACACTTGAAGCTATAATGATTGCAACCTGTTCACGTATAAATTCAGTTTGATGATCGTGGTTCTGGGTAAGAAAACCATAATCGTTTTCAATTATACTCCTCATAAATTTTAAACTTTCAATATTGGCTTTAGAATCAAAGTAACCTCTAGTTTCAGCTTCATCAGTAAGTCTCCCACCCCTCTGAAGTATCATGTTAAAAAGGGTCCATGAATCTTTTGCTGAAAAAGCAGTTCCCATCTGTTCATTCTGATGGAGTGTTTCATAAACTTTTATAAGTTCATCATAAGTAGAAGGAATTTCGTTTATATCAAATTTTTCGAGTATATCAAGATTAACATACATTACCTGCATTGATTTGTTGAAGGGAAAAGAATAAATTTTTCCTTCAAAAGTATTACTGTTAATCATTGCGGGAAAAAAATCATCAATATCTATCTGATCTTTTTTGATAAAATTAGAAAGAGGTTTGAGTAATTCAGCCTGAATAAAATTATCTGTCCAGGCTTCATATGCCTGAGAAATCGTTGGGGAGTTCTGAACCTGAGCAGAGGCCATTAATCTTTGGGATAATGCACCATAATTACCCATGAATTCGGCGTTTATATGGATATCCTCGTGAAGACCATTAAACTCATCAATCATTTCAATCATTACATCTCCCAGAGGACCGCCCATAGCATGCCAGAAAACAACTTCGGTTTTATGGGAATTTTCATCTTCTGTGCACCCATGAAATATTAAACCTGATACTAAAATCATTAAAATAAAAAATATTTTCGCTTTTTTCATATTATCTCCTTATTATTTATATATTTTTTTAATCTTTCATTCCGGTTGTAGCAATTCCCTGAATAAATCTTTTTTGAACAAAGAAATAGGCAATTATAAGTGGCGCCGTACAAAAAGTAGAGGCGGCCATAAGCGGACCCCAGTTTGTACCTTCTGCCTGCATAAACTGTGCAAGTCCAACCTGAATAACCCTTAGGTCTGAACTTTGAGTTACTATCAGTGGCCATATAAAAGAGTTCCAGCTTCCTAAAAACGAAAACATTCCAGCTGTTAAAAGCGGCGGAAGCGATAATGGAAGTAAAATTTTTCTATAAAAAGTAAAGGGGGTGGCCCCGTCAATTATAGAAGCTTCATATAATTCTTTAGGAATGGACATAAAAAATTGTCTGAGCAGAAAGATACTGAAAGCTGTACATAACCATGGTATTATCAGAGCTGCATAAGTGTTTAAAAGTCCCATGCGATGAAGAATTATATAATCGGGAACCAGAAGTGCCTGTTGTGGAACCATCATTGTGGCAAGTAAAAATAGAAAAATATTATTTTTCCATTTGAATTTAAAAAACGAAAAAGCGTAAGCCGCAAGTGATGAGAAAAAAAGTAAACCAGTAGTTGTTGTAATGGCAACAAAAATAGTATTTAAAAAATATCTTCCAAAATAAACGTTTGGATTTTTCCAGGCATGTGTATAATTTTCCCAGTGAAAACTTTCAGGAAATAGAGTTGGCGGCATTTGTAAAACCTCAGAGGGTGTTTTCATTGAGGTTGATACCATCCAGAAAAAAGGGAATAACATTGCCACAGCACCTGTTATTAAAATTAAATGTGTAAAAATTTTATAAATTTTTTCTTTTTTAGATTTGCTTTTTATCATAATTCTTTTTACTCCCTGTAATATATTAAATTCTTTTTAAGAATAATGTACTTTTTTCTCTGCAACTTTTCTCTGTATTAATGTCATGGCAAGAATTATTAAAAATAAAATTGTTGTAACTGCCGAGGCCATACCCATCTGAAATCTTTCAAAGGCCTGCTCATATAAATGATAAACAAGCACAGTTGTTGATTTCATTGGACCGCCTCCGGTCATCATATAAACCTGGGCAAATACCTGAAAAGAATTAATTGTTGACATAATAAGCACAAAAAAGGTAACTGGTGAAACCATGGGCAAGGTAATATGTCTGAACTGAGCCCACCAACCGGCTCCGTCAATTTCGGCAGATTCGTATAAATGCTTTGGAATACCCTGAAGTCCGGCTAGAAAAATAACAATATTATATCCTAAACCTTTCCATATACTCATTATAATAATTGAAAACATTGCAAACTTAGGGTCGCCCAGCCAGTCAACTGTTGGTAGCCCCATTGCCTGAAAAGAGGCGTTCAACAGGCCGTATTGATTATGAAAAATCCATTTCCATACAATTGCAACTGCGTTAATTGAGGTTATAACTGGAAGAAAGTAAATTGTTCGATAAAGACTTAATCCTTTTATTTTTGAGTTAAGAAGTAAAGCGATAAATAGACTAATAATTATTGTGGCGGGAACTGTTCCCACAACATAATAAATTGTATTCCATAAGGAGCGCCAGAAGTCAGGATTGTTAAAAAGACTTATATAATTCTTCAACCCAACAAAAGCTTTCTGTCCCAGTCCCCCTTCAAACAAAGAGTAATAAAAGGAATAAAAAATTGGAAAAAAGTGAAAAGTTAATACTATTGCGGCGCCAGGTAGAATGTACAGCATGGCGTGCAGGAAAAGTTTTATGTTTTTTTTCTTTTTTTTATTCATTTTTGCCCACCTTTTGAAATATTTGAAATAACATATCTTACAAAATTTTCTGTTTCATGTAAAACATTTTCATAGTTTTCTGAATAATATGGACTAGAACGAAAACTATAATCTGTAAAAAAGGAAAAACCCGCAAGAGTTATTCTATAATCTTCAGTAGAGGCAATCAGAGGTATTGTTTTTTCAGAATCTCTTGAATCAGGAATGTGAGCTCCCTGGCCAGCCTCCAGTAAGATATTATCGTTTTCGGCAGTATTTGCTATTGAACAGGTTGAAAACACAATCGGGGGATATTTATGCGGAGCGATAAAAGTCCATGGACCGGAACCAATTTGAGATTCCGGGTTTAATACCTGGTTATTCCCAAAACGCATGTTTGTTGAAGATAACTCGCTAATTAAACTATTTAAATAAGATTTATTTAATGAATTAAAATCCGAGTAAGATACAAAAATTAATTTAATATCAGGATATTTTTTTAAAAGTGCTATTTCTCTTTTACTGAATTCACGGGCAGGCTCAACTATTAAAATTATTTCGGAGACCTCAAGTAGTTCTTTCGAAAAAGGCTCTTTATTATAATATGGAATCAAACCAGCTTTTTCTACTTTAACTGCGGCTTCATAGAAGTCATCAGCTCCATAATTTGCATGGTAAAAATCAACTATGAAACCGTTTGCCTCCGGGAGATTTCTGAAAGGAATTTTTCTTTCCACTTGTTTAAAATCTTTACGTGCAAGATAATTAAATGTGTTTAAGGCCCATTGGTGATTTGAAAACATATAGGAATTAAATACATTATGAAGGTTACTTCCGTCCGTGCTTGTTCCGTCATCGTATATGGAAGAATCTCCAACTGCTACAACACGCCCTTTGCCATAATCGGTGCTAACCATATAGGGGGCATCAAAAGAAGTATATAAAACAGGTTTTACATTGGTTTTATCACTAATATTAATAGAGGAAGAGCCAAAACCACATACCAGCTCAAGATTTTTATTAATTGGATGGGAGTTCATTTTAAAATAAACATCTGTCCAGTTATCGTTTTCAAATGTAAAACCGAAATGATAGGCAAATTCATTGAAAATCTTTACAGAATCAAATCCGCTTCCGTTTCTGTCTGCCCCGGAATGATTGCCGATTAAGTAAAGACTCCCACCATTTTTAACGAAATGTAATAAATTTTGAATGGCGGGGGTAGAATAAGGAAAGTTTGGTTCGGGTAAAACAAGAATATCAATATCCTCAAGGGAATCCGTGATATATCGCTGCTCTTTTATAACATTAAAACCGTGTTTTTCAAGAAAATTGACAAGGTCTGAATATCCGCCCTCAATTGTCCATTCTGCATTTCCTGCGTCCTGAGCGTGCATTGAATCAAAATAAACTGTGGCTGAATTAACAGTAAAACAAGATATTAAAACAACTGATAAAAATATTAATTTTTTCATATATAACCATCCTTACAAAATAAAATATTTATTAAGCTCCTCATCGATAAGAGGGTTTTTATTTTTCATATCTAAAAAAATACCTTCTTCTGTTTCGTAAAATAAAAGAAGCGGAAAACAGAAATCAGAATTTAAATTAAAATTAATATAACCTGAATAAAAAAATTTTTCATCAATAAAAGTACCGGCGTCCTTAAAATCTTTAAATTTAAAATTTGAAGTAGGCTTTTCTAAGGTGGCAAGTGATATTATTCTATAATGATTGAAACAGAATACAGAAACATTATATTTTTTAAAATTCTGCACTATATAAAAATATAATGTTTCAAAATTATCACCGGTTTTGCTTTTTAAAATAACCTTGCCTGTGTTTTTTTTTATTACTGGTTTTTGCAGTAGTATTTTATTAAGATTATTTATCTTAGATTCTTTTTTCATATCATTGATAATTCTTGCAATTTTAACATTAGCTCTGAAGAAAATTTCGCTTTCAAATTTCTCTTTATGATAAGTATTGGCTATAATAGTTATATCTTTTTCTATATGATTAATCACAATAACTTCTGTGGGAATAAAAAAATATGTACAGTTAAAATTTTTAAAACCAGAAAACCCACTGTAAAATGGAACTTTATTGTTTAAATCTATGTCGGGGTGAAATTTAATAATGTTTTGAATTTCCTTCATATAGGAAGAAATACTGTTTTTTTGTGTGTTTATTTCAAAAAGCTCATTAGCAATTTGTAATCTGATAATATTTTTTTTCTTAAAAATTGAAATATATGGGTTTCTTCCAATTATTGTATGTTTAAGTCGGTTGTTTTTACTTTTATTTATAAATAAAAAAGAGGGAGAATATTCTTTGATAAGTTTAAAAAAGGCGTCTTCGATACTGCATATTTGATTCAATTTGGTATATACCGGATGTATTTCCATAAATTTTATATTCCTGTTATTATAAATATTGAGGTTAGCAAATATTAACCTGTAGACATTATAAAACCTGATTTTACAGGGACTGTGCTGACAGCACCCCGGACCACTCAAGTCTATAATAAAAAGTATGTTATATAATTATACAAAAAAATAATAAGTTTTTAAAGGAGGATAATATGGATGAAAGAACACTGGTTATTTTAAAACCCGATGCAGTTTATAGAAGTATTTCCGGGGAAATCATATCCCGGATTGAAAAAGCGGGTTTTAAAATTTCTGCATTGAAACTTATTAAAATATCAGATAGGCAGGCAGAAGAACATTATAAAGAACATTATAAAAAAGAGTATTATGAAAGATTAATGAATTTTATTAAAAGCGGTCCAGTTATAGTAATGGTGTTAGAAGGCCCCGATGTTATAGAGAAAATCAGAAGTATGGTTGGTAAAACTGTTAGCACTGAAAGGAAACCGGGCAGTATAAGAGGAGATTTATCAGTTAATAACCTATATAATCTTGTTCATGCCTCAGATTCAAAGGAAAGTTCAGATAGAGAAATCAAAATCTTTTTCGGCAAAAATGAAATACTAGATTTTGAAATAGCTTCTCAAAAATACTGGTATTTTTGATGAATTTTTTTTATGCTGTAGAAAAATTCCTCACTTTGTAACGGGCGTCCGATCTTTTAAGAATATTTGCTGAACTCAAGTTAAAGGGATTTCTTTTTTTATATGGTACAGTAGTTGCATATACAAATATAAATGAAAAAAATTATTCTAAGGAGAAGAACAAACTATGAAAAAAGAAAAAATAATAGAAAATTTAAATCATTTTAAGTCAAAAACTAAAAATATAAAAAAATGTATTAAGGAAGTGCTGGAAGATTATGATTATAAGAAAGAAGATAAAAATAATATTATAGAAGAGTTTACTAAAAATTTTGAAAATCTGGAAATAGACGAAAAATTTTTCAATAGATTTTTAGAAGAAAGAAATATGGATGAAAAAAAGTTTATCCAAAAATATAATAAAGCTGAAAAAGATTTTTTCAAAGAAATTATTAAAGGTCAATTAGAATTTTATAACTCTGTTAAAAATAGAGAAAAATATTTTCAGGAGATTGAAAAAGAAGTTGAAGAACTCAGAGCTCAGAAGAAAAAAACAGATGATTCCCTCAAAGAATATATCGAGTTGAGTTCAAGGTTGAAAAGAGATTATGATAATTTGAGCAGGCGTTCGGAAAAAGAAAAAGAGCAGATTCAGAAAAATTCAGCCAGAGAAATATGTAAGTCTGTCGTAGATATTTTAGATAATTTTGATAATGCCTTAAATGGAATAAAAAATCAGAAAGAAGAAAAAATAAGCAAAAAAGATATTATTAATGGTCTTGAGCTTATAGAAAAAAAGATAAAATCTATTTTAACCAAAGAAGGAGTTGAAGAAATAAAATCATTAAATGAGAAGTTTGATCACAATCTTCATGAGGCGATTGATGTTGAAGAATATGTTGACCTGGAAGAAGATGACACGGTTGTTGAAGAGTTTAAAAAAGGTTTTATGTTTAAAGGTGCTGTATTAAGACCTGCGCTTGTAAAAGTTGGTAAGAAAGTAGATAAGAAGGCTGAAACTAAAGAGTCGTAAATAGCCGTAATTATAAATATCATAGGAGGATATTATGGGAAAAATATTAGGAATTGATTTAGGAACAACAAATTCATGTATGGCAATAGTTGAGGGAAATAAACCCACAGTTATTACTAATCAGGAAGGAACAAGAACTACCCCTTCAATAGTGGCGTTTTCAAAAGAAGGAGAAAGAATTGTAGGTCTGCCGGCAAAAAGACAGGCTGTAGTGAATCCTGAAAAAACTATAAGATCAATTAAAAGGTATATGGGTGAGGAGCATAAAGTATCTATAGATGATAAAAAATATACTCCTCAGGAAATATCTGCTATGACCCTTCAAAAACTTAAAGCAGATGCTGAAGATTTTCTTGGCGAAAAAATCGAAAAGGCTGTTATTACCGTGCCTGCATATTTCAATGATGCTCAGAGAAAAGCAACAAAAGATGCTGGTAAAATAGCAGGACTTGATGTTGTAAGAATCATTAACGAACCTACAGCTGCCTCTCTTGCCTATGGACTTGATAAAAAAGGTGAAGAAAAAATAGTGGTTTATGATCTTGGTGGTGGAACATTTGATGTAACATGCCTTGAAATTGGAGAAGGTGTTTTTGAGGTTAAGGCTACAAATGGTGATACCAAGTTAGGTGGAGACGATTTTGATCAGGCTGTAATTGATTATTTGGCAGAAGAATTTAAAAAAGAAAATAATATTGATTTAAAAAAAGACCTTAAAGCCCTGCAGAGATTAAAAGATGAGGCAGAAAAGGCGAAAATCGAACTGTCTTCGACAATGCAGACAAATATTAACATACCTTATATAACTGCTGTTGATGGTGAGCCCAAGCATCTTGATATTACTCTAACAAGGGCAAAGCTTGAAAGTCTTACAAACAATCTTATTGAAAAAACCAGAGAACCTATTGAAAAGGCTATACAGGATTCTGGCTGGGATAAATCCGAGGTTAATGAAATAATACTTGTTGGTGGTCAAACTAGAATGCCGGCTGTGGCAGAAATGGTTAAAAATTATTTTAATAAAGCCGCAAATAAAGGTGTTAATCCTGATGAATGTGTGGCAGTAGGAGCTGCAATACAGGGTGCTGTTCTAGCAGGTGATATTAAAGACGTTTTACTTCTTGATGTAATTCCAATTTCTTTAGGAATTGAAACACTTGGAGGAGTGTTTACAAAAATAATTGAAAAAAATACCACAATACCTACTAAAAAAACACAGGTGTTTTCAACTGCAGATGATAATCAGCCAGCGGTAAGCATTCACGTTCTTCAAGGAGAAAGAGAGCTTGCCACCTATAATAAAACCCTGGCAAAATTTGAGCTTGTAGGAATACCACCTGCTCCAAGAGGAGTACCGCAAATTGAAGTAGCTTTTGATATTGATGCAAATGGTATTCTACATGTATCGGCTAAAGACAAAGGAACCGGAAAAGAACAGAAGATTAAAGTTAATGTATCAGATGGTTTATCTGAAGATGAAATCAATAAAATGGTAGAAGAAGCAAAACAACATGAAGAAGAAGACAAGAAAAGAAAACAGGAAATTGAAGAAAAGAACGAGGCAGATCAACTTGTTTATACTACTGAAAAAAGCCTGAAAGAGTATGGGGATAAAATCAGTGCAGAAGAAAAGGCGGCAATTGAAACAGCAAACAAAGAATTAAAAGAGGCAATAGAAAAAAATGATATGGAGCAGATTAAAGCTAAAAAAGAAGAGCTTATGAAAGCTTCTCATAAACTTGCACAGCATATGTATCAACAGAACCCTCAGGGACAACAGGGTCCGGAAGGAGGAGCTGGTCCTCAAACAGATGGAGGCACAGATAGTTCTGATAAAAAAGATGATGAAAAAATTGTTGATGCAGAAGTTGAAAAATAATTTTTAAAGTATATTCTTAATGTTAACAGGGTCAGTTTTCCTTTTTATGGAAAACTGACCACTTTTTATACAGGAAGGTAAAAGTTATGGCAAAAAGAGATTATTATGAAGTTTTAGGATTAAATAAAGGTGCTGATGCCAGTGAAATAAAAAAAGCCTATAGAAAGCTGGCACGCAAATATCATCCTGATATGAATCCCGGAGACAAAGAGGCTGAAAATACGTTTAAAGAAATTCAGGAAGCATATGAAGTGCTTTCAAATCCTGAAAAAAAATCCAGATATGATCAGTTTGGACACTCTGCTGAAGGTATGGGCGGATTTGATTTTTCAAACTTTGGTGGCGGCGGTTTTCATGAGGCCGGTGGTTTCAGTGATATTTTTGATGCCTTTTTTGGCGAAGGAGTTTTTGGAGGAGGGACCTCAAGAAGAAGTTCGGTTAAGAGAGGTCGTGATATACGTACAGAAATTGTGCTGGATTTTGAGGACGCAATTTTTGGAAAAGAAATAAGTCTTACAATACCTAAAGATATATCCTGCAAATCATGTAAAGGAACCGGGGCAAAAGACGGTGTTAAAATGAAAACCTGTTCTCAATGTCGCGGAAAAGGAAAAGTAGTTCGATCCCAGGGATTTTTCAGTGTTTCAAGCACATGTGCTGCCTGCCGTGGTAAGGGGAAAATAATTGATGAATTCTGCCCTGACTGTCATGGTAGAGGTGCTGTAGAAAAAAAAGAGAAGCTTAAAGTGAAAATACCAGCAGGAATTGATGATGGGCAGAAAGTGCGCATAAAAGGCGGGGGTGATGCTGGAGTTAACGGTGGTCCATATGGAGACTTGATAATTTTTGTTAAAGTTGCCCAGCACCCATACTTTAAAAGAGAAGCCTATGATATTTACTGTGAACTGCCACTTAAATTCACAACAGCGATTTTAGGTGGTAAAATCAAGGTTCCTGTACTTAAAAATAGACAAGTAACTATGAATATACCTGCTGGAACACAACCTGGTAAAATGTTTAGAATAAAAGGTGAGGGAGTTCCATTTGATTCAACAGGCAGAACACGGGGAGACCTTTATGTTAAAGTAGAAGTTGAAATGCCTGTTAAGCTTAATAAAGAACAGAAAGAAATAATAAAAAAGTTTGAAGAATCTCTTACTCCCAAAAATCAGCCGGACACTGAAAGTTTTTTTGAAAAAATAAAAAAATTTTTTAAGAGTTGAAAAAACAAATTTTTTTATATATAATTTCAATTATGCTCAGTAAAAAAATATTTTCAGTAGTTATAGGCGTTTTTTTATCGATTTATGTACCGGTTGCCTTGCAGGTTGAATTTCCAGATCAAGCTGGTTTTTTAATACCGGGCAATACTTTTTATAATCGAAAACAGAGTGATTTTCAGCTTTCATTAAGACCATATAAAGAAAATGATAGAAGTGATTATATATATAATTTATCTGTTTCTTTCCGTTCCGATTATATCTATGAAATGGGGATAACCCAGAAGTTTTACTCAAATAGTCAATATGGCTCGAATCCCGCATTATCTTTTAAAACTCTTATTTCAGATAAACTACATTATAATAGTTATATAGTTGGTGCCTATGTTGACCTTGAAAGTGACAACTGGCATTCGTTATATGTTATAAGAGATAATATTGGACTGGGATTTAATTTTGGAGGTAATAATGGCGGAGATGCTTTTTTCGGCGGGTATGATTCTTCTGAAGACAAACCCGATAAATTTTTCCTTCTTTTAAAATATTCGGTGGATTTTAATCCGAAGAATAGATTAGGGGTTGAGTTTAACGGAGATAATTTTTCTTTGTTTTATCAGACTGAAATGGAAAATTTAAACTTTAAAATTGGTTATATTGCAGATAATGATTATGATAAAAAGTATGCAAAAATAAAAAATAATAGAGTAGTATTTGGAGTGCAGAGTGAATATTAAAAAAAAAGGTTTTACTATTGTAGAGCTAATGATTGTAATAGGTATATTAGGATTGCTTGGGGTGCTTCTTACATGGCAGGTATTATCCTCAAGAGCATCAAAAGATGCTGAAATATCTACTGTTGATTTTTATAATGTGCGTCAGGCAATGCAGAAAGTGACTTATGAACTGGAAAATTGTATTTCGATTCAGGCGGTAGGTAATCAGAATATTGAATATCGTTCAGGTGAGGACAGTGAAATTTATAATCTGGTTTACAGAGATGGAAAGCTAATTAAAAGCGGGACAGACAATTTTGAAGAAAAAAATGTCGCGGAAGTTGATTTTTTTGAGGTTAATCTTGTGCAGGAATCAGGAAATGTTATTGAATATGATATTGGCGCAGGTGAGGTAAATATGAACTCAGCTGTTTATATAAGAACAAATAATTAAAAAAATGTAATTCAGAGAGGGGGCAAAATTGACAAACATTAAACGCTGGAAAAAAGAAGAAGAAAATTTTTTACGTGAAAATTACAAAAATATTTCCAATGTTGATTTAGCTGAAAAATTTGGTGTAACTGTAATTGCTATTCAGCGAAAATTATCCCGTTTAGGATGTATTAGACAGAAACAAAAAAAATGGACTTCTGTAGAGGAAGAATTTTTGCGTAAAAATTTTATGAAAATGTCTGATGAGGAAATATCCCGTCATTTCGATGTTACTCCTATATCAATAAGGCGAAAATTGCATCGACTTGGTCTTTCGCGTCTTCAGGAAAAGAAAAAAAATATGAGAAAAACTCAACTTAGAAAAAAAATCATGGGACGTGTAACCAGAAAAAGGAAACAGAAAAAAGAAAATTATGCAGATATTTATAAGATAACAAAAGAATATAAAGAGTTTGATAAAATTTATCATGAAGTATGGAGAAAAGAAGGAACTGTTAAAAGAGTTTTAACCGACCAGGGGATGAAATATATAATTGTGGAATTTGAGGAATTAGGCGAAAAAAAACTTGTGATGGGAATGGAAGTTTAATTAATATGTGAAACTATGCAGAGGTTTTACAAATAAACCTCTGCATTAATCGAAATTATTTTAACAACCGAGTATTCTTAAATAATCTAAAAATTCTTTGTTTTTTGCTTTATACTGACATTTATTATGTATAATTAGGGCGTCTTCAATATTCCAGTCATTATCATTTTTTTTACATTTTGGACAAAACATAAACCCTCCCTTTAGTAGTAAAATTTCTATTTTTTGCTAAACTCAACTCACTAAATTATATATCGGTATTAATTGATAAATTCTTAAATTGTGAATTGCTGCTGATAACTATCTAAATTTGATAAAAGCTACTGTTTATGATATTTTATTTGTATGTTTAACAAAGAAAAGGATATTCTCGGCCCTGAGTATGGGATTAACTGGATTAAAACGTACCCAGGATACGATTTAGGCTTAATATTAAAACAAAATATAATTGCCCAAACAGAATATATTTATACTGATATAAAATTACATTTTTATACTTTTGATCATTTTTATAAGTTTACCCTTCCTTTGATTTTAAAAAAATTTATTAGAACCCGCAAAAAAATATATACATCAGGGCAACTTTTAAACTATTTTAAAAAATTAAACTTTGACAAAGATATTCAGTTACAGCTACAAAAACTTAATTATGAAAACCTTGATAAAAACGAAAAATTTTTATTATCCTGGAATATTATTTTTGATTTTATGAAAAAAATAAAGGCAAAAAATTTAATATTAGCAAATGCACATTATTTTATTGATAACAGAAATACGGCTAGAAAAGAGGTAGAGTTTGTATTTAGATATATAATTCAAAAATGCCGTGAACTTAAAATAAATTTACTGATTGAATATAAATTTGAAAAAGGGTTAAAAAATTTAATCTCCGGGAATGATAATCATTATTCAATTAATTTTGAAGATTTTTTAAATAATTATTATGATGAAAAAGAGGCAGAAAATTTTTTTGGTGAACTGGATATATTGTTAAAAAAAGATAAAGTAAAAGATATTAATGAAAAAATGGCCCTGATTTATTTTAAACGTCTTGGAGAGGCGCGGGGAGGGAATCAGTTAAAATATATATTATTTTTAATAAGTTTAAGCGGCAGCAACGGCCTGAAGATTTCAGAACTATCATATATGCTTGAAATTAGTGCAGGAGCTGCTGGTTCGGCCTTGAGCAGGCTGGTTGAAGTTGGTTTGATAAGGAAAATCAAATACAAATATATTATAAGAAATTCTGCTTTAAAGGATTTTATTTTGGAGTATAACAGATGAGTTTAAAAAGTGATGTATTAGTAGTAAATAAAAATAATGATGGGTTTCTTACACATGGATGTATTGATATATCGGTTAAGCGTCATATAAAATATATTCTTGTTAAATATAAAAAAAACCTTTATTTATTTGGAGTAAAAAGAAGAGAAAAAAAACAGACTATTTTGGAAAAAATAGATTTTTTAACTATTCCACATAATTATGAGATTAATAATATTAATAGTGGCGAGAGTAATATGCTCGAACTTCTAAAATTTATTACTAAAAATAATAATATATTAAAGTACGTAAAAAACAACAGTAACTTTTTAAAAAGTAAAGGAATTAAAGTAGAAATATTACCTGTTTTTGATAATTATTCTGACCTGGATGATAATATAGACTATTTTCTAAAATCTTTTAAAACTTCTATTGTAAGGGATGAAAAACATCCTCTTAGATTAAAGTTTGAAAAAACATTTTGTGAATTACTCCAGCTAAAAGGCAGAGAACTTATAAAAAATCAGTTGTTTGCTGATTTTGAGACTTTAATTAAAGAAAATAAAAAGTTTTTTAAAATAGAGCCGCGATTAAGTTTTTTAGAGGCATTATTCATGTACAATAAAAACGAACTTTATCTCGCGGCAGAATTGCTTTTTGAACAGGAAGAATCTGGGAAAATAAATGGTGAGGGTTTGGTTTTGCTTAGTAGAATACTTGATGAAATTGACAAGACTGAAGAAGCGTTAAAGATTATTGAAGAAAATATTGTTTTTTGTGAGGATGACAATGTTTTTTTACTTGAATATCTCAGAATTCTTTTGAAACTGGAAATGGTTGAAAAAATGGGACAAAAATTAAAAGAGTATGAAAAAAAAGTAATCAAAAACAGGGACATTGCACCTTATTTTAATTATTATAAAGGGTTATATTTCATGATTACCGGAAATATGCAAAAAGCCAAAAATATTTTTGAAGATATTAAAGGTACAATTGTAGATGATATGTATTTAAGGTTAAATTTACTTCAGATTTATAAAATAATGGATGAAAAAAGAAACTTTTTAGAAGAAAAAGACAATATTTTAAAAAAATATAATAATTTATCTTCTGAAATAAAAAGTAGAATAGAAAGTTGGACGTCAGAGTTAAACGAAGAGAGTGAAGAGGGCGACGAAGAAGATTATAAAATAATGAAACAAAAAGCAGCAGGAAAAAAAGAGTCTGATTTAAATATAAAAAAAGCACTTGAAGAAGCCGAAAAATTTACCGCAGATAATCCTGAAAATCCCTGGGGTTTTTATAGTCTGGGGTCTCTTTATTTAAAGCTTGGAGGTTTAGAAAAAGCTAAGGAGAGTTTTATAAAATCTCTGGATATACTGGGAAATAATGGAATTGTTTACCATGGACTTGGTATAGTTTATTCCAAACTGAATAAAAACACAAAAGCCATCGAATGCTTTAAAGAAGCGATAATCTCAAAGCCGGAAAAAGAAATGCAAAAAATATATACCAAATGGAATTATAGCCCTGAACTTGCCTATTTTTCCCTTGCGGACGCCTATATTAAATTAAAAAAAATTGACGAGGCTATTCTTGTTTTAACAAAAGGTCTTGAATTTGATGCAAGCTCATTTATGCCTCATTTTCAGTTGGGAACTTGCTATGAGTTTAAAAAGGAATATTTTAAAGCTCTGGAATCTTATTTTAATGTAAAAAAATTAAATAAAAGTTTTAATCTTGTCGATTTTTACATTGGTAATTGTTATGTTGTACTTGAAGATTTTAAAAAAGCTAAAAAACATCTTAAGTTATATCTTGATAATGATAAAGATTTAATTTATAAAAAATTTGCAAAAGAATTAATTAAAAAAATTAGCAATAAACTTGACTGAGTAAAAAAAATAATATAAATTTGGAATTAATTATGAAAAAAACAAAACTTTATATTTACTTTATTGTGCTAATTTCGGCTGGAATTAGTGCTTTTACATATCAGCTTCCTGAACTTGATATTAAACCTGAACTTTACCGTGAAGCTCTTATAAAACAGAAAAGTCGCAGAGTTGAAGTTTATAGAGCTTTTTCAAATTATTCAAAAGCCCTCGAGCAACTTAATATTTTAAAAGAAATAGACGAGGAAAATATTAACCATTACAAATATTTAGAAAAAGAAATTAAGATGCAAAACTTGTTTTCAAAAGAAGAGAACGGTTCTGAAGTAATTCAGAATAACCACACAAAAAATAATAATATTGTTATTTACTCAAAAGAAAGAATGAGAAAGCTAATTGAAATGGCAAACATAGAAAAGGATCCTGTAAAAAGAATTGAATTGTATAAGTCGGTTCTTGTGCACGAGCCGGAGAATAAAGAGTGTCAAATAGGGATTGGAAAATCATATATTGAAATAAACAAGTTTTTTGAGGCTCGGAAATGGTTTGTTGATGCGGGCAACGAGGAGTTTTTACAAAGAATTGATTATATTAAGAATTCCAGAGTTCATTTAATGAAAGTTGATCTCAAAAAATCAGTAGAGAAAAAAAGTGTCGATAATAAAACATTAGATAATAAAATTAATAAATTTATTCAAAATAAAGAATTCGAAAGTGCAATTAATCTTCTTAAGACGAAAATTAATGAGGACCCCGCAAACTTCAATCACACATTCCGTATGGCAGAAATATATATTTCGCAGAATAAAATTTCAGAGGCAATGACATATCTGGATTTGACTCTTTTGTTAAATCCGAGGCATGCAAATGCTCTTTATAAAAAAGGTGATATTCATAAAAGAATGGGTCAGTACAATCAAGCGCTTAAAATATTCCATCAAATTCAAAATATTCTTCCTGAAGATTCCGAGTATTATGGTTTAGCCGAGAATCAAATTCAATATTTGTCAACTGAATAGACTAAAGGAGAAATTATGTCCTCCCAAGGTAAAAATTTAAAAAAACTCCAAATCCTCCTTTATGACGGTAGTTTTTCGGAGAAAGAAAAAGCTCTTCATCAGCTGATTGAAATTAACACAATAGAAAGTCATCAAATTATTAAAAAAGCATTAAGAGAGGGCGATGAAGAGTTAAAATATTTTATTAAAAAGAAATTTTCAAAAATTCTTCAAAAAGATAAAGAAGAGTTATCTAGTAAAATATCAAAAACGCTTAAGGAAAAAAACAAAAAAATAAACCTAAAAAACCTGCAGAAGTATCTTTCAAATCAAGATCCCAGAAAACGACTCAGGGCTGTAGAAGTGGTTTCTAAAATTGGAGATATTCGGGCTATGCCACTTTTGCTGAGCCTTGCAGAAAAAGAGCAGGATGATTTTGTTAAAGCAACAATAGCTAAAAATCTTGGTTTTTTTAAAGATAAAAGTGTTATACCAATCATTTCAAAATTTTTAAATGATCCTGATCCGCGAGTTCGAGCTAATGCAATTGAAGGCCTTGAATTAAATGGTGGAGAAGAGATAATTGAACCCCTTACACCTTTGCTTAGAGATAGTAATAACCGGGTTCAGGCTAATGCAGTGAAGGCTCTTGCAAGGTTTGAGATTAACGAGGTGCTGGATATCCTTGAAAAAATGATCAGAAGCCATGCCATATGGCAGAGAGAAAGCGCGCTTTATGCCTTGAAAGAGCTTAATAATCCTGCAACTATACCATTTTTAGTTGAGTTTATACAAAACGAGAATGAAGAAGAATTACAGCTGCGTGCTCTAAAAGCTCTAAGCCATTTTTCACCCGGAATTGTTAAAGAGAAATTTATACAACTTTCTAATAACCCTAAAATATCAAATAAATCTGAATTAATGAATTTTATTAATAAATACATCGGTAAAGAAAATATTGAAGAAAACTTTCCAATCAGGGACGAACAAAATAATATGCCAGACGGCAAAAAAATCACCGGGTTTAAATGGGCCGTAGTTATTTTATTGATGCTTTCTTTATTTGTCTTTGGAATAAATTTGTCGATAAATTATATTTCTAAAGATGATAATAAAATGGAAGAACCGGATATTACTCAGAAAGTAATTGAAGAGGAAAATCAAAATCAAAATGATAATTTAGATGATTCTCAGAGTAATCAAGCTTTTTCAGAAAATATTGAAGGAAAAAAAGTAGATGATAATGAAAATATAGCTGAGGTTGAAAAAGAGAATATTCAACAAACAGATGAGATTGACATAGGCCAAGTGGAAGAAAAAACGCTGCCTGAACCTGAAATCGAAATGGATTTTACACAAGAAATTAGTTTTTCCAATGACAGCTTATTAAGTGGTGTTTTAATAGAAAACAATTCTGAGCAAGTAGTAGAAAACTCCGAGCCTTCATCTGACCATTCAAAAGGTAAAATTACAGCTGGTAATGATGATGATAATGAAGATAATGATAATAAAGAAGATGATGATGGGAATGTTTCTGAGGAAGAGTCAAAGTTAGATAATGACGAGGAGGATGTTTCCGGCGAAGAAGAAACTTCAACTAGTAATTTAGAGAGTATGCTGGCTGAAATTGAAAATTTAAGAAATCAACAAGGGGATTCTCATGAAGAATTTGTTCAAACATCTGAAACTGTTGAGGAATATCTTGAAGATGAAGTTAACCTTCCAATTGAGCAGATTGAAAAACAACAAAGAAACCGTATTATTGTTCTTCCTGCCCACATTCTCCGAGATGTTAATAACTTAAGCATATTTTCCAATGGTTTGGCATATTCGATTGCCCATATATTAGAACCAGTAGGCACTCAAATTGAAATAGTAAATCCCCGTCATGTTATAAACAGGTTAGGGCAAATGGGTATTTCGTCAGAAGAACTTATTGATAATACTTTTGCCAGGAGCAGACTTTTGGACGATTTAAATTCAGATTACCTTTTATTTGTTAACCTTCGTGAAATAAGCTCAAGTTATGATGAACTCTGGAATAAATATATTATCAGAAATACTCTTGAATCTGTGAAAGAAAATAATATTATGAATAACCAGTTTTTAATGGCCAGACTTAATCCTGAAGAAATTGATTTGCAAAATAATTTTTATCTGGATGATAATACTGTTGAGGAAAGGGAAGAGAGTGCACTTCCTTATTACAGGAGAGGTAAACAATATCTATCTGCCCAAAGATATGAAGACGCATATTATAATTTAAAAATGGCATATGTTATTTCTCCTGATTCCAAAAAATATGATTTTAAAAGTAGTTTTGATAGAGGACGTCAGGAATTTTTACTTGCCATGAATCGCGAAAAAGAAAATTTATTAAGAAGTATTCGTTTTTCTATGAATCTAAAACTTTTTAATCAAGAAGGGGCGGAAGAACTTAATTTTTCCATGAATAATCGTGCCCGTGATTTTGAAGATTTTTTTAGTGAAATTTTTGAAAAAATAAAAGGCTTTTTTAAATCCGACGGATTAATTTACTCTGACCGTTTCTCGATTAATGGGCATACAAATGATTTTCCATCTATTGTTCATCTTTATCGAGGTATTGAATTCTTTTTTAATCCTAATACAGAAATAGATGAATTACAGTTAATTTCGCGTAGAAATATTCGAAATAATAATCGAAAAATTTTAACTGAGTTATCATTTGCTGTTGAAAATTCTACTAACTGCTCTCTTAGTTATATATTTCGCTCATATATTAATCTTCAGGATAATAACCAATCTGAAGCCCTGTCTGATTTAAAAGATGCTATAGATATTGATCCGGGCAGGTTATCAATTAAGTACAATCTTGCAACCACATTAGAAAGACTCGATCGTTCCCGGGAGGCACAAAGAATATATGATGAAATAGCTGAAGTTGATGATAAAACTATTTATAGAAGTGTTCAGGCAGATTCTGCTTTTAAGAGCGGATTAAAATTGTTTAATGATGAGAAATATGAACAAGTTATTGACCGAACTTCACATAGCCTTGAATATGTTTATACACTTTCTGTTCATTTTTTAAAAACTTTATCTTTGTATAAAATATCTGATTATGTAGAGGCTGAAGAAGAGGCTCGTATAATGTTTTCGGTTTACCCGGATGACGTTTATGTAAGAGCTTTATATGGAGATATTTTATATTCTCTTAATAATAATAATAGAGCTCTTCAGATTTTAAAAACTGTTATTTCAGATATTAATAAAGCGGACAGGTCCCCTATTTTTGAAACTAATATATATAATCTACAAAAAGGAGATATTTTCTTAAAAATAGGTGATTTGTATATGAGAAAAAATAGTCGAAATCTTGCACTTTCTTATTATAGACAGGCTGTATCAGCATCTCCGTATTCGCATACAGCTTCGAAAGCGCGTCAGAAAATACAGGAGATTGAAAATTAATAATTTATTAGTATCTTTTTTTCTCGGCGTTTTTAAATTTTGTACATTCTTTTTTAAAATACAAGTCGATATTTCCAACAGAACCATTTCTGTGTTTTCCAATTATTAGTTCGGCATGATTAGGATCTTCTTTGCTTTTTTCTTTGTTATAATAATAGTCACGGTATAAAAACATAACAATATCTGCATCCTGTTCAATAGCGCCCGATTCTCTTAAATCTGAGAGCATCGGTCTTTTGTCGTTTCGATCTTCCACTCTTCTAGAAAGTTGAGATAAAGCAATTACTGGTATATTTAATTCTTTTGCCAGCATTTTCAAATTTCTGGAAATTTCTGATATTTCCTGGACTTTGCTTTCTTTGTTGTTTCCCGAAAGCAGTTGAAGATAATCAATTATAAGAAGTTGAATATTATTCTCGATAAATGCTTTCCTTGTGGCTGCTTTAACATCGTTTATTGAGGATACAGAATCATTAATAAAAATTTTAGAGTCAAAAATTTTTCCAGCAGAAAGCACTAAACGTCCAAATTCACTTTCAGATAAATTTCCTCTTTTAATTTTATCCTGATCAACTTCGGCTTCAGAGGATAAAATTCTTTGAACTAGTTGTGCTGCGGACATTTCCAGGCTGAATACGGCTACAGGAATGCTTTCACGTAAAGAAATATGAGCAGCAATGTTAAGACAAAGGGAGGTTTTTCCCATTGCTGGCCTTGCGGCAACAATTATTAAATCTGAATTCTGAAAACCAGAGGTAATTCTATCAAGATCAATAAATCCAGATGGAATACCTACAATATTTTCTTTTTTTTCATACACAGTTTCTATTTTTTCTACTACTTCATTTACAACTGCACCTATTGGAAGAAAATCCTGCTGAGATGATTCCCTTATAATTTCAATTATATTTTTCTCAGCCTTATCGAAAATTTCTGATGAATTCATGGTGTTATAGCAGTCTTCAGAAAGTTCACTACAGATATTTATAAGTTTTCTGAGGGTTGATTTTTCTTTTACAATTTTTACATAGTTTTCAATATTTCTTGCAGAAACTGAAAAACTTAGCAAAGAGTTAATATAATTAAAACCACCGATTTTTTCAAGAAGTTTTCTGCTTGATAGGTATTCTTTTAAAATCAATGGTTCGTTGGTTTTCCCCTGTCTGTCGATTTCGAACATGGCATTAAATATTTCCGAATTTGATTTTGAATAAAAATCTTCTTTTGTTAATTTGTCTGAAACCATTGTGATATTTTTATTATTTAGAAGTATGCTTCCTAAAATTGCTTTTTCGGATTCCAGACTTTGGGGGACCTCTTTCATTTATTGATTTTCTCCTGAGACTATTTCAACAGAAAGATTTGCATTTATTTTAGGATAAAGTTTAAGTTCTACTGTATAATTACCAACTTTTTTAATTGGTTCTTTTACAATTATTTTTTTCTTATCCATTTTTATTTTTTTTTGTTTTTTTAATTCATCACTGATATTTTTATTAGTTATTGCTCCATATAATTTACCTTTTTCGCCTGTTTTGGTTTTGATTTCAAGAGTTGTTTCTTCCAGTTCTTCTTTGGTTTTAAGAGCTTTCTGCTTTTCTTTTTCATCTTTGCTTTGATTAATTTTTTTTATATTATCCAGCTGTTTAAGATTTGATTTTGTTGCGGGAATTGCAATTTTATTAGGAATTAAAAAATTTGAGGCATAGCCAGAAGCTACGTTTTTTATGTCTCCGGTTTTCCCGATTTTCGAATGATCTTTGATAAGAATAATTTTCATATAAATATTCCTCCCTGATAAGGAAATTAAAAGGAGGGTTAAAAAAAACCCTCCTGGGTTACTGTGCTATATAATTATTGAGAAACAGCTATTCACGTGTAAATGGTAAAAGAGCGATGTTCCTAGCCTGTTTTACAGCAGAACATATTTTTCTTTGATGTTTTGCACAGGCCCCTGTAACTCTTCTTGGAAGTATTTTTCCTCTGTCAGATATAAATTTTTTTAAAATGTTAATGTTTTTATATTCTATTTCAATAGATGGATTTTTACAAAACAAGCACACTTTTCTTCTTTTTTTTCTTCTAAACATTGATAAGTTCCTCCTGGATTATTTTTCGGCTTCTTCTTCTATTTTTTCTTTTTTGATAAAAATGTATCTTAAGATTTTGGGAATAATATTTAAACTTTCAGAGGCATCTTTTACCCCATGAGAGTTTTCTGTTTTAACATAATAAAGAAAATAGTTACCTGATTTTTCTTTTTGAATTTCATACGCCAGTTTTTGAACTCCACGGCTTTCCTGACGGATAATACTGAAATTATTTTTTTCCAGGACAGTGTTAATTTTTTTTAATACATCTTCCTGTTGGGCTTCTTCCAGTTCTGAACGCAAAATAAACATTAATTCATAATATTTCATTATTTCCTCCCTTTGGATTATAAGGAAACACAAAGTGGTTTCCAGGGCTTTAAAGTAGGAAAATAATAGTTTATAAACTAAAAAAAGTCAAATTTACCAGTAACCTGTTTGCACTCACAGCTCCTATCGGCTTCTCACTTCTCACTTTTCACGGCTACTATCGTCTCACCTCTTACTTCTTACTTCTCACGGCTCCTATCGACCTGACCACTCGTTTTACTTTCAGTAAAATAAAAATCTGGACTGAGAATTGCTGAAATTACTGGTTTTCGCTTGAAATTTAATTTTAGTAATATATAATTAATTACTATGGATAAAATATGGGATTTTTCTGAAATTAATTTTATATTTGAGGAATTTCATCCAAGAACTCCCACAGGACGAAAATATAAGTATTCCAAGAAAATTATTAATAATAAAGAACATCTAATTGAAACTTATAATTTAATTGAAATTCTTATTAATTTTATTAAAGAGGCAGAAACTTCCCGAATTGAAAAAATTTATTATCATTTAAGCAGAATTCCAGATATTCAAAAATTTGACAGGCTTAACGCTGTAGATATTCTGCAGGTAAAAAAATTTATTTTTAATTATACAGAAATTATTAAACTTGTTCCATTAATTATACAAAAGCATTTTAAGCTTTGTTTTAATCTAATTGAATTAAAAAATATTTTAACTGACGGTGGCGGAAGGGGAGAAAGCTTTATAATTTCAGAAGAATATGATGAAGAATTGCAGAATGTTCGGAAAAAAATAAAAAAATTAGATGAGCATTTAATTAATGAGAAAAATTTACTTTTAAAAAAATTAAATTCCGAGTTTGGACTGGATTTTAAATATAAAAGTTTTCTGGTAATTAGAAACGAAAATGCCTTAAAGTTCTCAAAAACGCCCTATTTATATATTGAGCCGTATGACAGGTTCAGTTTTATTATAAGGCCGAGATATAATTCAGATTATTTAAAGTTATATGCTAAAAAAGAAGAGTTAATTAGAAAAGAAACAGAAATTGAAAATAAAATTTTAAAAAGTCTTTCCCGTAAAATAAAAAAAAATGAGAATGAGATTAAAAAATATATTAAGGCTGCAGGTAATTTTGATCATATACTTGAAAAGGCAAGACTTGCTCTGAAATATAATATGTGTAAAGTTAATTTTATTAATAAACCTGAAGCTGAAATTGTTATTCGAAAAGGAAATTTACTTCCGCTGAAAAATGCATGTGAAAAAATGGGAACAGACTATGAACCTCTCTATTTAAAACTGAATAAAAAAGTTAATGTAATCAGAGGAGCTAATATGGGAGGTAAAACAGTTGTTTTAAAAACACTTGCCTTTTTTCAGCTGCTTGCTCAATCAGGTTTTTATGTACCGGCTGAAAAATTCGTTACTGATGTTTTTGACAAATTTCACTTTATTGGAGACTTTTCCTCCTGGAAAATATCAAAGGAATCGCGAAAAGATAGCCCTTCCCGGGGATTAAGTTCATTTGGTTTTGAGGTTGTTTCTGTTACAGAAGCGCTTAAAAATCCTGATAAGAAAAATTTTTATATTATAGATGAATTTGCAAGAACAACAAATAGTATCGAGGCTTCTGCTTTAACTTCTGGTCTGCTTAAACGAATATCCCAGTTTGAGGGAGCTTTCTGTTTTCTATCAACACATTTTATGAAACTCCCCCTGTTGCAGAATATAGGTTATTTTATTATGAAGGGACTGAAGGTGAAACAATATGAAAAATTTATAAATAATAAGTTGAAATTTGAGGATGAAAATCCTATTATTTTAATTAATAAATTTATGCAATATAAGGTTTTAGAAGATGATGGCAAAACTGATATCTTTGATGCTCTTCTTGTTGCCGAAATGCTTGGGGCTGATAAGAAACTTACAGAATTTTCTAAATTTTTTTTGAATAAGGAGAAAGAATGAATAAATTAGGGCTTTCAAAATCAAAAATAGAGAGGGCAAGAAAACTGGCAGAAGAAATTACTTTTCCGGTTGAAAAGTTTATT
>JBNJGP010000005.1:23847-59684 GCA_051747805.1 Candidatus Muiribacteriota bacterium | reverse complement strand
TAGGAAGTGTGGTTCTTACAGTTTTATTATTTGTTAATTTTGGTTATAAAACATTTTTCAACAAAGATTCCCAACTCCTTTAAAGAAAATATGGGGGTCAGGTCTCCGGAATTCGCAAAATAATTAATTAAAAATTATATATATCATTTAAACTAAAATATGTAATCTTATATTATGCCTGATGTTAAAAAAATATCCTGAATACTAGAAGAAATTAAACCCAAAAATACATTCGAAAAATAAAATGCGTTTTCCAGAGACCTGACCCCCATAGACCCCCTAGAAAATTAGTCCTTTCATTTTATTTAGAAGTTCCTGCTGCAGTTTTCCGGGAAGTTCCTGAAAATGATCAAATTCCATAGAATATGAGGCTCTTCCCTGAGAGGCAGAACGCAAATCTGTTGCATAACCAAACATTTTAGCAAGAGGAACAAATGCTGTAATAATTTGAAAATTATTTTCTCTTGCCATTCCCTCAATTTTTGCACGTCTTATATTTAAATCGTTTATTATATCCCCGGTATGATCATCAGGAGTTGTAACTTCCAGTTTCATAACTGGTTCCAGTAAAGAAGCTTTGATTTTATCAGAAACATCCCTGAAAGCCTGTGCTCCGGCCATCCTAAAAGCTACGTCGGTTGAGTTCAAATCATCTTTTGTCGCCTTAACTAAAGTTGCCTTAAAATCAACAGTTTCATATCCAGCAAGAGGACCATTCTGAGCCGCCTCCTCTATTCCCTGCTTGACAGCTTCTACATATTCTTTTGGAATTTCTGCAAAACTTGTTTTATTTTCAAAAAGTATTCCCTGCCCTCTTTTAACTGGTTCGAAGCAGACTTTTATTTTAGCATATTGATTCTTGCCTGATAATTCTCTTTTATATTCAAGCTCATGAGTATAACTTTCATGAAATGTTTCTCTATAGGTGACATGAGGATTACCAACATTAGCCTGAACCTTAAACTCCCTCAACAGTCTGTCAACTATTATTTCAAGATGAAACTCGCCCATTCCTTCAATTAAAAGTTGACCAGTATCTTCATCATGTTTTATTTTAAATGTGGGATCTTCTTCTTCAAGTTTTTTTAGTGATTCATCCAGTTTTTTGAAATCTGCCTGAGTTTTCGGCTCTACAACTACAGATATTACGGGTTCAGGAAACTCCATTTTTTCAAGTATTATTTTTCTCTGCTTAAGACAGAGAGTATCGCCAGTAAAAGTTTCTTTTAGTCCTACCAAACCAACAATTTCACCAGGGCCAATTTCATCCAGCTCTGTTCTCGAGGCAGCATGCATGCGCATTATTTTTGAAACTCTTTCATTTTTATTTCTGGAAGCATTATAAATATTCATTCCAAGTTTAAGTTTACCCGAATAAACTCTTACATAGGTAAATCTTCCCACAAAGGGATCTGTTACTATCTTAAAGGCTAAAGCCGAAAATGGTTCTTTTATATCAGCTTTTCTCTCTTCAATTTTTTCGTTTTTGGGATTATGTCCCTGAATTGGCGGAACATCAACAGGTGCTGGAAGATAATTTACAATTGCATCCAGAAGATGCTGTATGCCCTTGTTTTTTAAGGCAGTTCCGCATAATACAGGGTGTACTGCATTTGCGATAGTGGCTTTTCTTATAAGTAAGTTAATTTCCCCTTCAAGAAGTTTTTCGCCTTCAAGATATTTTTCCATTATTTTTTCATCAAATTCTGCAATATTATCCAGCATATTTTCACGAAAAGATTTGGCCTTTTCAAGATAATCAGAAGGGATTTCACCACTTATCATTTTTTCCCCGAGCTCATCTTCCCAGGTGAATAATTTCATTTGAATTAGATCAATAATCCCTGAAAACTCTTCATCCTTGATATAGGGAATCTGTACAGCAATAGGGTTTGCGTGAATTTTTTCTTCCATATTATTGATTACTTTGAAAAAATCTGCCCCAACTCTGTCCATTTTATTTACAAACGCGATTTTTGGAACATTATATCTTTCGGATTGACGCCATACTGTTTCAGACTGAGGTTGAACTCCGCCAACTGCACAGAACACGGCAATTGCTCCGTCAAGCACCCTTAGTGAACGTTCAACCTCAACAGTGAAATCAACATGCCCTGGAGTATCAAGTATATTAATCTGTTTATCTCTCCAGGAACAAGTTGTTGCTGCTGAAGTTATTGTTACTCCTCTTTCCTGTTCCTGTACCATCCAGTCCATTGTGGCAGTTCCTTCATGAACTTCGCCCATTTTATGAACTATTCCAGTATAGTACAACATTCGCTCGGTTGTTGTTGTCTTACCAGCGTCAATGTGTGCCATTATTCCAATATTTCTTATATTATTTAAAGAAACTTCAGCCATATATTATATATCAATTCTTCTTTTTTTTAAAACTTAAAGTGTGCAAATGCTTTATTAGATTCAGCCATTCTGTGAGTATCTTCTTTCTTTTTAAAAGCAGCTCCCTCACCTTTACCTGCATCTATCATTTCTTCAGCTAATCTTTGAGCCATTGGCTTGCCTTTTTTCTTTTTTGAATATAAAAGCAACCATTTAATTGCAGTATCCTCACGTTTTTGTGGTGAAAGTTCAGTCGGAACCTGATATGTAGCTCCACCTATTCTTCTTGATTTCACTACTACTTGTGGACCAACATTTTCCATAGCTTTTTTAAAAACATCAATTGGCTCATCTTTAGTTCTTTCTTTAATAATATCCATCGCACTGTAAAAAATACTTTCAGCTGTTGATTTTTTACCATTACGCATTAAGTTATTTATAAACCTTGTTACAACTGAGCTTCCATAAACAAGATCTGGTTCATAAACTCTTTTCTGGGCTCTCTTCCTTCTTGGCATTTATTTCCTCCTGTTATTTTTTCGGTGCTTTTGTTCCATATTTAGATCTGGATTTTTTTCTATCCTGTGTTCCGCCTGTATCAAGCGCTCCTCTAACAACGTGATATCTAACACCTGGAAGGTCTTTGATTCTACCGCCACGAACAAGAACAATTGAGTTCTCCTGAAGGTTATGTCCAATTCCAGGAATATACGCTGTTACTTCATGTCCGCTTGTCAAACGAACTCTGGCCACTTTTCTAAGTGCAGAATTAGGTTTTTTAGGTGTCATTGTAAAAACTCTAGTGCAAACACCTCTTCTTGCGGGGCAAGATTTAAGAGCAGGCGATTTTGATTTTTCAAGTGTTGTTTTTCGCCCTTTTCTTATAAGTTGATTAATTGTAGGCATTTTCTCCTCCTGTATAGTTTAAAAGCAGTTTTTTATAAAAATTAAATATGTACAGCAGTAATGCTATAACTGCCTTAAAGTGTGATGATTTTACCAGTAACCGTTGTTTATGTCAAGGTTTTTTTGATAAATTTTCGGTTACTGCCAACCCATCCCCAGTTTTTAAATAAAATTCTGTTCTAAATTTCTTATTTTTTTTTAAAAATTCTATATATTCTCTCAGTTTATTAACTATATTTTTATGCTTAGAAAGTATTTCGTTATTAAACTGATTATTGGCAAAATTAAGGTTATCTGAAACTATAATGGATTTTTCATGACAGAAATTTTGAGCATGATTAAAAAAATCAATATACTTTCTTTTCATTCCATCAATAAAAATCATGTCAAATTTCTCATTCGAGTTATATTTTAAAAAATCCAGAGGGATGAGGTTTATCTGAGAAAAGTTTTTAATATTATATTTAGATAATTCAATTCTATTCGGGTCTATTTCAAATGTGGTAATTTTTTGAACTTTCTTACAAAAAGAAAAACAGACAGATGAATATCCGTTTCCGGCTCCTATTTCAAGAATCGTCCTTATGCTGTATTTTTTAATTATTTCACAAATAAAGTCAACTGTTTCTTTTTCAGCATAAGGAATTTTATACACTTGTGCTTCAGTTTTTATTTTTTTTAATAATAAGTTCATTTTATTTATTTTAACTTGTGTTTAAGTAAATCAGTCTGAATTTGTCAGCTTTAATTATCTATACAGACTACTTAACTATCGTTTACAGACGATTTTATAACTGCTTTTATTATTTCATTTATATCAAGCTGTCTATTTTTTATCAAGAGCTTTATTTTATTTTCACCTATAAATCCTCTGAAATTCATCCTTATCTATAAAGCTTTTTCCTAAAATATTCTGTAGTATTTCCGATAACGATAATGAATAAAATTAACTTCTAATGAGGCTTTTTATGAAAAAATTATTATTAATATTAACCGGTGGCACAATAACTATGAAAAAAAACATTGAAGATGTTTTAGATATAAATGAACTTGAGGATATTTCTTATGAGATGAAATATATTCTTAATTCATTAAAAAATGACATTCATATTGATGTGGAACCTTTATATAATATTGACAGTACAGATGTAACTATTGACCACTGGAAAAAAATTGCCGAATGCATTTATTCGCATTATGAAATTTACGACGGATTTGTAGTTTCTCACGGAACTGATACTATGGCCTATACAGCCTCTGCTATTTCTTTTATGTTACAAAATATCGGAAAACCTGTTGTTTTCACTGGTGCTCAGCTCCCTCTTTCAAATGTTTATACAGATGGGTCTAATAATCTTATTAACTCCTTTTTATTAGCCGCGAATTATGATATTGGTGAGGTTTGCATTTTATTTGGAAGCAGAATAATGCGGGCCACCCGTGCTAGAAAAATTTCTGCCTTTGACTTACTTGCCTTTGACTCATTAAATCACAATCCGCTGGGAACAATTGGCTTAAATTTTAAATTATGTGAATATGTTAAAGGTAGAAGAAAATACACTAAACTGAAATTTTCTGAGAATTTTGATGATAATATTGCCTTTGTTACTCTTTATCCTGGTCTTCAGAGAGATGTTTTCAGGAATATGATTAAAGATACTAACGGGGTTATTTTACAGGGTTACGGGGCTGGAAATATTTCTTCCAGATTTTATGATGATATTTATGAATTTTCTAAAAAAGAACTTCCTATTATAATATGTACTCAATGTGTTATAGGCAAAATTGAACTTGAACTTTATAAAGTTGGTAAACAGCTTGCGGATCTTGGTGTTGTTTCTGCAAGTGATATGACTCCTGAAGCGGCTACTGTAAAATTAATGTGGGCTTTAGGCCAAACTAAAGACCTTAAAAAAATTACAGATTTTTTCAAAAGAGACCTTGTTGGCGAACTTTCATAAAAGCGACCGGTTAAAACCAAATTTACGCCATAAAAAATCATTTGCGGCCCTTTTAATCTTTTCTGAATCTTTTACAAAATACTCAAAAGATATATCAGGTAGAAAAAAGTAGCCGTCCTTGTTTATCAGTATGTTTTTTTCTTCTTCTTTTAAATTATCCGGTAGCTTTAGTGTGAAGTTTATCATATTAAAAAATCCTGTATGAAACCAGCCTCTGAAATCTAAATCCAGCCTGGAATAAAAAATGGAGGCACTTTCTAAAAATAAATTAAGCTGATTCTGAAACCATTCAACAGGCAATGTATCTCTATAAGGAATATATAGAAACAGCTCAATATATCCTGTGCTCTGTATAACTATCTGACGATAAATCGTGTTTTGATTTCCTTCAAAAGCAGTAAACCCGTCAAACGTTGGCAAAAACTTACCTCTTACTATACCTTTTGAAATAAACACCTCTATGGCTTTTTCTGTCTGAGAGCTGAAAATATCAAATCTTTCTTTTTCAAGAACATGAGGCAGAACCGAAAAACACATTGCAGAATTATTTTTAACATATTTTTGTAATTCAGAATTTCTTTTTTCTAAAAACTCTTTTACTTTCTGAGTATTTTTTGCCCTACTTTTTATAAGTTCTTCAATCTGATATATATTTATAGGATTTTTTCCCCTTTCGTATCTCATATAACATCTATAATCCTGAAGAACCATATGAGGTTTTCCAAGACTGTCGGGAATATAAATTAATATTATACTTTTATTTTCATTAATTCTTACTGCATGAATTTTCATCCCGGTAATTACTGGTTGAATTCCAGAATGGCAAACCTGCCTAATTCTCAGAATATTTTTATCTACATCCTCTACTCCTGTCATTCGTTCGGGATTTCCGTCGTTATCCTCTTCTATTCCAAGTATAATAAATCCACCATGGGCATTTGCAAAACTTGATATGTCTCTTGAAATTTCTTTATTAGAACTTTCAAACTGTCCCCACATTTCTTTTTTATAATCAAGATAAAGATTTTCTGGAACATTATTATCAATTAATGTCTGAATATCATCTATTAATATATTTTCTATATTGTCTTTTCCAAAAAAATCAGAAATATTCATAGCTTAAATCATATCATATCTAGGTTGTCGCTGTCCAAGAAAAAATAATCAGAAATTCTTAAAATCACTTTTTTGCTTTTAACTTTTTATTTTGTTAATTTATTTTTATGAAAAAAAAATTAAGAATAATGATGATAGGCGATATAATAGGAAGATGTGGCAGAAACCTTTTAAAAAGAGAGCTGCTGAGTTTCCGCTTCAAAAATAATATTGATTTTATTATTGCCAACGGTGAAAATTCTGCAGGTGGTCTTGGTATTAATAAAAAAACTTACAGACAGATGAAAGAAGCCGGGGTTGATATAATTACTCTGGGAAACCATTTATGGGATAAAGATGAAATCGATGATATAATTGAAGAAAAAGATATAATTCGTCCTCTTAATTACCCTTGCGATTCCATTGGCGGACAGGGTTTCCGTATTTTTGAAAATGATGATGGAGAAAAATTCTGTGTCATCTCACTTTTAGGCAGAGTGTATATGCCAAAAGTAAGCTGTCCTTTTAATAAAATCAGAAACTTAGTTGATAATCTTATCAAAAGTGACATAAAAACTATTATAGTTGATTTTCATGCAGAAGCCACTTCTGAAAAAGTAGCTATGGGTTTCTTTCTTGATGGTAAAGTTTCTCTGATTGCCGGAACTCATACTCACGTTCAAACAAATGATGACAGAATACTTCCAAATGGAACAGGTTATATTACAGATCTTGGTATGACTGGCGATAAAGACAGTGTTATCGGTGTTGATAAAGATATTATCATTAATAAATTTTTAGATCAGAGACCAAAAAGATTTAATGTTACAAATAACACTCCCATGTTGAACGGTTTAATCTCTGATATTGATATAAAATCCGGGCAATGTACTTTTATTGAAAAAGTAAACAAAGTCTTTAAAAACTGAAATTCGATACGAACAAAGGCCTTTTAAAGTTTTAATATTTTTTTATCTTTTTTCAGATAATGTTTTATATTTGAATATATTTCATTTGTATAACCAAATGAACTGATAATTATTCCATCAAAATCCATATTTTCAAGCATACTGGGAGGAACCACAAGAATTCCGTTTATTGTTTTACCCTGTTTTTTATCATCCTGATCAACTACAGCAATAATTTTCAATCCTGCTTCAAAAGCTGCATTTATAGCAATTTCTGCAGTTTCGCCTGCGCCATAAAAAGCAATTTTATTTACTCCCGAATCTCTGAAGCTCTCAATTTTAATTAGAAACTCGTTTTTGGCATCTTTATACAATTTTATTGTTTCAACCATATAGGAAATCAGTCTTTTTCTTTTTATTTCAGCACCTTTATCTGTAAGATTGTAAGTTGTATCCCGGTTTGTTTTTCCTTTAATATTAATCAATCCGGCCTCAACAAAACCCGATATATATTTATTTACCATTGAAACAGATATCCCCAGAATTTTTGATAAAAAAGCCTGAGAAGTTTTGGGATTTTTATGGAGCTGGTTTAATATCATTAGCTCACGGAGATTGGGAGCTGGTTTTAAAAATTTCAAATCTTCATCTTTATAAAACATGTTATTACTATATAATTAATTTATGTTGATAGTCAAGAAACTGTTGAACCCTTTTTTATAAAAATACAGCAATTCTCAATTTAGCCGAAAATCCTTTAGTGGTCAGGCCTACACACTTTGCTTTTTCGCAAAGTGATGTCGGCGCTGACCCCATCAAATCAAGGATTTTCTCTATTTTCATTGAGAATTGCTGATAAAAATAAAAATCATTGGCAATTTTATTTATTTTATTATATAATGTTAATAATTATTATTAAAATTAAGGGGGGTTTTATGCAGAAAGTTAAAAAAATGCTAATGCTTTCAATGCTTTTTGTTTTTATTTTTCTAATTACCGGGTGCGACGACGTTGTTGCACAACTGGATAAAGATCCACAAAGAGTTATTGACAAAATAGAAAAAAATCATGGTCCTTTAAGTCAGGAAAGCGAAAACCGTGAATGGGCTGTTATGATTTATGGCTCGCTTGATATTGAACCGCAGCTTGAAAAAGCAATGCTACAGGAACTTATAGATATGGTAGAAATCGGTGATGCTGACGGTAAAGCTCATCTAATTGCACAGATTGATTTCAGAAACGCAAAGTATATTCCTTCTAAAAGATATTATATTAGAGAAAACGAGCTTGTTGTCCGCGGCGAATTTCCTAATAAGAATATGGGTGACCCCAGAACTTTTGAGGATTTTCTTAACTGGGCTTTAGAATATCCGGCCGATAACCGCATGCTTTTTGTTCTTGGTCATGGAACAGGATGGATTTCTGTTGACGGACCAGATTCTATTACAGCCGATATTGCAAGAATGGGTGTGCGCAGAAACTCAGGTATTAACAATATAGATATTTCTAATTTACGAACTCCCGAATCTTTTTATCCACCTTCTCTGTATAAATCCAAACAGAACCCCCGCAGATCTTTTGCTTATGATCATACTCAGGAAGATTGTATTTCCCTTAATCAATCAACTTCTGTTTTAGACAGAGTTCTTGGAAATGATAGAATTGATATTATTGCATTCAGATCCTGTCTTATGAATCAGGTTGAAACAGCCTATCAATTTGCCAAACACTTTGATTATTTTGTTGGTTCACAAACCTCTCAATATGGGGTTGCCGAGGGTATTTTAACTACTGTTATGGGAATTAGTAATCTTGGTTTTGATACAGCCTTCCTTTCCAGACTTAAAGATTCCTCAAGACCTGTTTCTCCAGAACAAATGGCTAAACATATGTACAGCTCTATTAAAAATACAAACAAAAAAATTATTCAAAATGTTTCTGACCTTGAATTAACCGCAGAATGTATTGATTTACGTGCTTTAAGAAGGGCAGTTCCTTCTTTAAATGAACTTGGATACATAATCAGAAAAAATCTAGAAAATAGCAGAACGCGGGATGAAATGGTAGCTATGCTTACTGAAGCACGCGGAAATTCAGAAAAATTTGGTGGTCTTTTCCAGGGTGTTTATACTGAAAATTCTGGTGATTATGAATATGAATATATTGACCTTGGCATGTTTATGAAATACCTGGCCTCTTTCCGCTCCAATAATATTGCTATGCACACTATAAGAGACCATGCCCAGAGAGTTCAGGCTATGATCGACAGGGCCGGTCTTGCACAGTACGCATCTAATCATAATTTTAATGGTGTCCGCGGCGGTGGAGTAACCTCAATTTTTATGTTCCCAAACAGTAATGAAAAACTTGTTAAAATTTATAATAGATTAATGTCTGATAAATATGCACAACTTGATTTTAACAGGGATTCAGAATGGAATAAAATGCTTGATGTTTATTATTCTCATATTCCTTCTTATGAGGGAACTTCTCAGTATCTAGATGAAATTGCTCATATCGTAAGTGGCGGTAACCTCGGACAGAAAATTGACGGTTTTGAAACAGATACACAGCAGGAAGAAACTCAAGAGGAATTTCAATGGATTGCTTATATAGATGTAAAGGCTGCAAATATTAGAAAAGGCCCAGGTACTAATAATGAAATAATTGATACCCTTCACAGACATACTAAAGTTGATATTTTAGAAAATGTTGGTAAGGGCTGGGTTAAAGTAAAAGTCTTAAACGGAGCTGCCAAAGGCACTGTTGGCTATATAGCCGGTACATTACTTTCCTTGAATTAAAATGCAATTCTGAACTTTTAGCTTGAGTTCAGCAAAATCAGAAAATTTGCTGAGCTCAAGCTTCTAAAAACTTAAGGGAGTGTTAAAGAATGAAAAAATATTTTTTACTGCTACTAATTGTTATATCTGTTATTTTAAGTGCGGCCTCAGAATATTATGATAAACCTTTTATTCTACCTGGTAGTGCAGACAGATATTATAAACGTAATCTTGAAAATAAAATGCTTGATATCGATTATTTCAATTTCCAGGCCTGTGCGGCAAAACTTTTTATTGATTCTGATGAGGTTTACACACGCGCCCTTGAGATGTTTGAAAGTGCAGAAGAATCAATTTATTTCAGCATGTATCTTTTCGGAGGGACTATTGGAGAAAAAATCCTTGATATTCTTGAACAGAAAATCGATGATGGGGTTGATGTCAGATTAATTTTATCTAAACCCAAATTTCAGTTCTCTTCCTCAGAAACTCCTCATCCTAACGATTATAATCGTTTTAAATCTTTAAGCAAAGATGATTTTGATAATTTATATGATTTTTATGGTTTTTATGATGATGAATTTGAACTTGTAAATCCCCACAAAAGAAGAAACTCTGCAAAACCTCCATACAAAGAAAAGGTTAATGCTGCAACTGATAAAAATCTTCCTGTTGTTTTTGCAAACACCAGATTTTTAAAAGGCCTTCGGCCAATTCAGGTTGACCATAATAAAATTATACTTATAGATGGTATTCAGGCTATGATAGGCGGTATGAATTTTGCAGACACAGTTGCCTCTAATCATGATTCAATGGTTGAGGTAATTGGTCCCTTTGTTAGGGAAATCGAGAAGATTTTTATAAATAACTGGATATTAGGACATGCTCTTAATTATTCTGATATGGTTTATTATAATGATATAAAAGCTGAAAAACTTATGAGAGATAAAATACAAAATAAAGGTTATATACAGGCCGATGCGTATGCAACTGTTACTGCTCCTTACGGTTATAACACTCTTGCTCCGCTTCTTAATATGATTAGAAGGGCCGAACATACAGTTTATATAGCACAGCTTCTTTTTAACGAAGAAAAGATTATAGAAGAAGTTGCAAAAGCAGCTAAAAGAGGGGTTGATGTTAAAATTCTTGTTGACCCTGCCGCTCACCTGTACTCTTTTGATTGGAAAGGTGGTCCTAATAATAAAATTCTTGGCACTTTTCAGCAACTTTCAAAAAAATTCAATAATTTCAACGGGGAAGTCAGACATTATGCTATTGACCCAGGGCAGGAACTGCATTCAAAAATGATTGTTGTTGATTCAAAATATGTTGGAACAGGTTCTACAAATTTTGCCTCAAATGCCTTTGATGCCAATTATGAATCATTTTTTTTCTTCAACAGCCCTCAACTGGCGTCGGCATATGAATCAATGTTTTTATGGGACTGGCAGAATAAGTCAATAGTTCCTGATGAAGTTGGATTAGTAGAAAAGCTTACCGGATTTATCGCCAGCCTTATTTTTTAAAGCTCAAGGGCACTTAGCTCAGGGGGAGAGCACTTGCTTGACAGGCAAGGGGTCGCAGGTTCAAATCCCGCAGTGCCCACCACCTTTAATCAATTATATACTGCCGTAAATATTTTATAGGATTCACATATGTTCCGTATAATTTAACGGCAAAATGAACATGATATCCTGTTGCAAGACCTGTTTTACCAATTCTGCCTATAATATCACCTTTGGCAACATAATCACCTTTTTCAACAAGCAACTGGCTGCAGTGGGCGTATATAGATGAAAATCCATCTATATGTCTGATAACAATAGTATTTCCAGCAAAACGTCTATTGTCTGAAAATATAACTATACCAGTTTCCGAAGCTCTTATAGGCGCATCGGGATCTGAAACAATATCTATTCCATCGTGAAAATCATACCTTCCGGTAATTGGATGAACTCGTTTGCCAAAACCAGATGAAACCCATCCGTTTACAGGCCATAATAAATTTATCTCATGGGCAGGCAGTTCAACTCTGCCAGAATAATCAGGAATTTTAACAATTTGATTTTTATATAATACTTCTGTTTTAAGATTATTGAATTTCAGAAATTCTGCCGGACTAATTTGGTGTTTACGGCTGATCAACCAAATACTGTCACCTGGTTTTACACGATATTCAATTAATTCAACCCCATCTGGAATATTTTCTTCAACATTAAATTTTACTGCTTTGTTTATATCGTCGCCTATAATTGAGGCAAGATTGACATTATTTTCTACAGGAATTTCATTTTTTTTTAAAACTTCAGATTGATGAATATTTTTATTAGAATAAGTCTGTCTGTAAACGCTATAATCAAACTTATGTAAATTTAATCCCAAAATAGATATTAATAAAATTTTGATTACAGCAGTATAAAAAAATACTGTAAGATAAAAATCCACATTAATCTGAATATTGAATCGGCTTTCAGGAAACTTCATTTTTTTAACCTTGCCGAATATATTTTACTTATTTTAGTATAAACTAATACTCCTCAACGTTATCATATTTATTCAACGAAAGCAAAAATTCTACATTGTTTCTTGTGTTTTTCATTCTTTTTCTAAGAAGCTCCATAGCCTCTGCGGGACTTAACGGCTCAAGGACTTTTCTCAACATCCAAACTCTATTTAAAACCTGGCCTTCAACCAATAGTTCTTCTTTACGCGTAGAAGAGCGTTTTATATCAATAGCGGGGAATATACGTCTGTCAAACAGTTTTCTATCAAGTATAAGCTCAAGGTTTCCAGTTCCTTTAAATTCTTCAAAAATAACATCATCCATTTTAGAGCCAGTATCTACAAGGGCTGTTGCAAGAATTGTAAGACTTCCTCCGTTTTCAATGTTTCTTGCCGCACCAAAAAATCTTTTTGGCTTATATAAAGCGGCGGGATTAACACCACCTGAAAGAGTCTGCCCGGTTGTTGGAAGAGCCAGATTATAGGCTCTTGCAAGCCTTGTAATACTGTCAAGCAGAACTACAACTTCCTTTCCCTGCTCTACAAGTCTTTTGGCCCTTTCAAGTACAATCTCTGAAACCTGAATATGTTTTTGAATTGGCTCATCAAAAGTAGATGAGACAACCTCGGCTTTTGTTGATCTTCTAATATCAGTAACTTCTTCAGGCCGTTCATCAATCAATAATATTATAAGAGTGGCCTCTGGATTATTTTCGCTGATAGAATTCGCTATTTCTTTTAATAATGTTGTTTTACCAGCTTTGGGCGGAGCCACAATAAGACCTCTCTGTCCCTTGCCTACTGGTGTGATAACATCAATAATTCTAGGTGAAATATTACCATCTTTTCTTTCAAGCGGAATCATTTCTTCTGGAAAAATCGGAATTAATTTATCAAAAATAACCCTTGAACGTATTTCCTCCATAGTAAAACCGTTTATTGCCTCTATTTTAGTTAACGCTCTGTATTTATCGGGGTCATCCGGCAATCTAACCTGACCAATAATCTGATCGCCTGTTAAAAGATTAAATCTTCTGATTTGAACAGGTGATACATATACGTCCTCACGACATTGAGTAAATGTTTGAGAGCGTAAAAAACCATAACCATCAGGTAATATTTCCAGCACTCCTTGTGACATTGGTACATTTTCTTTTTTTGCCATTACAAGAAGTATACGGCTTAAATACTCCTCGGTTGTTTCACCAGTATCTTTTTTAACTCCATACTTTTTTGCAAGAGTATTAACTTCTCTTTTTTTTAATTCCTTAAGTTCAGCAAATGATTTCATAAGATATTATTCCTTTTATTTTTGATAATTATTTTTTGGGATAATCTAACCCCACCTAAAAATGCTTCAGAATATTTAGAATATTTAAGTAAAATTATCAAAGTCCGGGTTTCAGCTGTTCAAACAACATTTCTGACAATCCAAGATCGCCTTCTTTTGACATTTTATTAGCATATTCCTCATCAAGCATTGATTGAAAAATTTCTTCTGCATTTCCCCCATCAACAAAACCTGTTTTATTAACGGTTTCCCTCATTGCTTTAAGCATCTGCTGTGCAAATATTGCCTCAAACTCATTACATGTCTCTTTAAGCTTTTCAACATTTTTTGGCATAGATTTATTCTCTATGCTATTTTGCCTCGAGATACTACTAAGAGTTGATACTTCATTAATTCCTAAACTCATATATTCCCTCTCTTTTGCCGGACTTTTGTTCTTATAATTAGTACATCGGCTATATCCAGAAAAAAGTTTAGAATTATATGAGGCTTTAAGGTAACCGTTTGCTTAAGATTCTATTATATTAAATACTTTTAAAATCTTTTTGTCAAGTTTTTTGTTACCGATAACCTAATCTATAAAAAGAAGCTCATAATATTTAGGCATATTCCACAATTCATCATCAATTACAAGCTCAAGCTCATCAACCCCTGCCCGTAAATTCTGCAGCAGAGGGATAACATCATAGGCATATCTGAAAGAAATTTCTTTTAAATTATCCTCTTCATTTTCAACCTCAAAAAGAATTTTTTCAAGTTCGTCAATATTTCTTAAAAGAACATCTGTAAGTTCGCATATATTTTTAAGTTTATTTTCAACCATGAATCCCATTGAATAATTATCAAAATACTCTTTCATGCCTGAGATATTTTTGATTAATAAATTCTGATATTTTACAGCGGCCGGATATATTTTTGTCCTGGCTATTTCCAGAGCTGTATGACATTCTATAGAAATTGTTTTACAGTATCTTTCCAGCTCTATTTCACATCTAGCCTCCAGCTCTTCTTTTGATAGAACTCCGTATTTTTCAAACAACTTTACAGTTTTATCCTTTTCATAATAAATAACAGCTTCAGGAGTTGTTTTTAAAATTGGAAGCCCTCTCTTTTTAGCCTCTTTTACCCATTCATCAGTATAATTATCGCCTTCAAAAAGAATTGGTTTTATTTCCAGAATTATTTCCTTTAGAACTTCCACTGAAGCCTCAAAAAAATCTTTATTTTTCCTTTTTTTATTTAATTTTTCATAAATATAATCAATTGACTCGGCAGTAATTGTGTTTAAAATTGTTACAGGTATTGCTATAGCCTGCATCGCTCCAGGAGCCCTGAACTCAAATTTATTACCGGTAAACGCAAAAGGTGAAGTTCGATTTCTATCAGTATTGTCTTTAAGTATATTTGGTAATTTTGATGCCCCGAGATCTAAAATTTTTTCTATAGCTCTTTTATCCGCCTTATCAATTTCTATTGATTTTATATCAGCCAGGGCCCTTCCTAAAAAAATTGAAATTATAGGTGGTGGCGCCTCGTTGGCTCCTAATCTGTTATCATTGGAAGCGCTGGCGATTGATGCTCTTAATAACTCCGGATGTTTATAAACTCCTCTAACTGCGGCAAGTAAAAACGTCAGAAATTTAACCTTATCATTTGCATTTTTTGTCGGTTGAAAAAGATTCTGTTTTTCTGTATTAATAGACCAGTTAACATGTTTTCCACTACCGTTTATTCTAGAAAAGGGTTTTTCATGCATCGAGAGAAAAAAGCCGTGCTTCTGGGCATTTTTTTTCATTATTTCCATTAAAAGCTGATTATGATCAGCCGCAATATTTGCCTCCTCAAAAACAGGCGCAAATTCATATTGATGCGGAGCAACTTCATTATGTCTGGTTTTTAATGGAATACCCAGTTTATAGGATTCTGTTTCAACGTCTCTCATATAGTCAAGCATTCTTTCTTTTATACTTCCAAAATACTGATCATCTAACTCCTGTCCTTTAGGTGGTTTTGCTCCAAACAAAGTTCTTCCAGTAATTACTAAATCCGGGCGCAGATATGCAAGTTTTCTATCAATTAAAAAATACTCCTGCTCTGAGCCTATCCCAGAAAAAACTCTTTTATCCTTATCGCCAAATAATTTTAAAAGTCTCAGCGTAGAAATTTCAAGAGCTTCGGCCGAGCGCAGAAGAGGACTTTTCTGATCAAGGGAGTGTCCGTTATAGGAAACAAAAACTGAAGGAATACACAGTGTATTACCTGAATCATCCTCAATAATAAATGCGGGACTAGTGGGGTCCCACGCTGTATAACCTCTTGCCTCAAAAGTAGCTCTTAAACCGCCGCATGGAAAACTTGAGGCATCAGGTTCCTGTTTAAATAATTCTTTGCCCGAAAAACGCTCAATTACAGATTTTCCATCTGTAGTAATAAAAGCATCATGTTTTTCAGCTGTTGATCCGGTTAAAGGCTGAAACCAGTGAGCATAATGAGTACATCCTCTTTCAAGTGCCCACTCCTTCATCCCATGAGCTATTTCATTGGCTAGTTGAATTGTAAAATCAGATTCAGCTTTCCTGCATTTTTTCAGTTTATTATAAACACTTTTTGAAAGTTTGCCCTTCATCGCCTCATCATTAAAAGTATTGATACCAAACCATTCTGATACATTACCCTCAAATTGACTCTGTTCAATATCTATGTTTTCAGATAATATTCTCTGAACAATTTTTTTTCGCATTTAATCCCCCCCGTTTTTACTTTTTTATATAAAGTACATTTTCTTTATTTATCCAGCCCGTTATTCCCTCTGTACATCTTATTTTAATATAGTTTGCCCCCTCATCGATTATATCAACAATTTCAGGTGGTGATACACCTTTAATTACTGTGGAAGAAGTTCCAGGTGTTGCCGAAAGTTTGCTTTCAACGTTTATTACCGCCTGATTATTATTAAAAGTATAAATCCACACAATTGATGTATATAAAGTAATTAGCAAACACACAAGGGCTGTTATAACTGTTAAAGCATTTTTAGTTTTGCCAAAATAAAACTTTATACAAATTAAAAAGAGCAACAATAACCACAAAAATAATGTTATATTTAATAAATAGAATTTGTTAACTGGCACAAAAATCCACTCAATACGGTTAAAATCATCCCCGTAAATTAATTTAAGATTATGTTGAGCCTCTTTCAGTCCTGGATTTATATTTAAAGCCTTAAGATAATATTTAGAAGCAGATGAAAAATTTTCTAACCTGTAATAAACATTAGCAATATTATAGTAATCAAATTCATTTTTATTTTCAAGTTTTAATAAAATATCAAGAGCCTCTTTATAATTACCATCAACATAATACTGAAGAGCTTCCCCGGCCGGGACTGAAAAAACTAATAAAAACAAAAAACAGATAAATAAATTTTTTTTCATTTCTTTTTTTCCCATTTACTATAAAAAGAATTTAACAGATAAATTATTTCTGTAAAATATTTCTGCGCTCCTGTTAAGGATTTTTTATTTGAAGCATAAGTTTTTATACTTATTTCATTATGTATTTTCTTAAGTTTCTCAACATCAGAATCATCCGGAAACGTATTATAAAGTTTCTCAAGAACTGTCTCAGAATTCAAGTCAACATTCTTATCTTCAAATAAAAAAGCGTAACCTCTCCAGTAAAAACTCGAAAAATCCTCAAAAAATCTTTTTTCTTTAACACTTTTTTGCAGTTTCTTTTTAACTTTATAAATTTCTAGTTTAGGTCCTTTTATCAGCATATTTTCAGTATTTTTCTTTATGTATCCCCCCATTAAAAGAAAAACCAGAATAAAATTACCAGATATAAGCATATAAGTTATTCGTTTCTGTTCATTTACACCTGCTCTATCTTTTTGAATTAAAAACCTTAAATTGCTTGAATTTTTTTTATTCTCTTCCGAAGAAGTAACAAACTCATTATTAGAATAATCATCTATATTACCTTTATGTGCCTGAAATCCCTTTTCTTTTTTAACATTTACACTATGAAGTCCACTCTTTATAGTATAATAATCTTTAATCTCTGGATTAAAAGCGGTAAGTTTAAATTCAGGCAGTTTCAACTCTCCATGTTTAAGGGGAAAAAGAATATATTCAAAAATTTTGACATTATCTATATTACGATTTTGATTCTCAATATTATCGGAGCTGGAAAAACTAACCCTGAAATTATCATCTGTCACATAAACTGGTTTATCAATATTGTTAAGAGAACCTCTTCCTTCAACTCTTACTTTAAGCACAAAAGCTTTCCCCTGACTCAAATTTTCAGTCGGTTTTTCTATGCTTATTTTAAAATCACCTACCGCTTTTGAAAATTCAGAAGGAGGTTGAGGAAGACTTTTAACCTCAAAACTCACCGGGTCAGGAATCAGAATTTTTCTTTCAACTTCTGCAAATGGACTTGCGGAAAAAAAAGAGTCAAAAAAATCGTCATCAAAAAAATTCATAGATTGTCGGCTGCCGTCTTTAACCTTTTCAAAATAAATCCTAGTATCCTCAACTTCATAATAGCCACTTTTTAATGGTGTTATTTCATAATCAAGTTCTATTACATTATAAGTTAATCCATTAATATTTTCTCTTTTTTCATTTTGAACAGGATCCCCTACAAGAAAATCTGTTGAAAAAACTTCAGAATCTTCAAGCCTGATGTTTGAAAGCTGAACGTTTCTATAGGCAAAAAATATTTTATAATTAATCTGTTCTCCAAGATAATATTCTTTACCGTCAATTTCCTGCCAAACTTTTACATTTTCAGACTGAACTTTATCAATATCATCTTTTTCATGAATTTTTATTTGTACTTTTTCTGTTTGAAAATCTTTTCCATCAGCCTTAACTTTAATCGGACCAATAGAAAACTCTCCCGATTTGAGCGCAAGTGCCCTGTATTTGAACTCCTGCTTAACCTGAGTCTCGAAATTGACAACATTTATGCTCCTGCTCTGAGAAACATCAAGTATTTCAAAAAAAGACCCCTCCTCTATCTGTGGCCTGCTTATATTACCGAAATCCCCTGATAATATTACGCGAAAGGAAAACGTGCTGTTGACGGCAACATTCTGATGATCAAGTTCTAAACGCACCTCGTTACAATAAATAATAGATGAAAGAAAAAAAATTATAAAAACTATAAAATTTTTTTTAGTAATCATAAATTTGATCATAATCCTCGTCTATTTCAAGCTGGTTTTTTAAAAAATCCGATAATGTATCTTTTTCCTGTTGATTTATTCTGTCAAAAAGAGAATCAAAATCAAGTTCTTCTCTATTCATTATCTCTTCTAAATCCTCCTGTGGAATTTCATCCCCGGAAGGCTCAGGCGGTATTTGTTCCTGGTTGTCTCTATCATCTTCATCTGAATCAGGATGAGATTTTTGTTCATTTTTTGGTTGATCTTGACCTGAACCATCTTTGTCATCATTTTCAGACGGCTGTTCTTGCTCCTGCTCTTGCTGTTCTTGCTCCTGCTCTTGTTGTTCTTGCTCCTGCTCTTGTTGTTCTTGCTCCTGCTCTTGTTGTTCTTGCTCCTGCTCTTGTTGTTCTTGCTCCTGCTCTTGTTGTTCTTGCTCCTTTAATAAATTTAGAGCATAATTTAAATTATATCTTGCCTGATAGTTATCAGGATTAAATTTTAAAGCCTCAACATACTGATTAACAGCCTCTTCAATATTCTGATTCATCAAATGAGCATTACCTAAATTATAATTAATTGTTGATTTTTTATCATCAGAAATATTTTCACCAGACAGAGCTTTTTTATAATTTGTTTCTGCCAGTTCAAATTCGCCAGAACTAGTAAAAATGTTTCCCGCATTATAGTATAACTTGTCCATTTCCTTAAAATTTAATTCCTCACCCTTTGATATTGTCTTATTTATTAAATCCTGTGCACCTTCTATATCACCCTGATTGAGAAACTCAAGGCTTTCATTGAAATTTTTATATACTTCATTATAAAACGGATTTGAAAAAACCCCCACAGTTGAAAAAATTAAAATATAAATAATTACAGAGATTTTCATAATTTTAAACCTTTATACTTTTTTTATTAATTAATGCAAATTTTATTCCAATAAAAAACAGTTTTAAAATATCATTCCTGAAGCTTATTCAGATATTTATAATTTATAGCATAAAATCCTGAAATTTTCAAAAATCCACATTTTTTGTTGTAAAAATCCACACGTTGAAAATCATTTCAAAATAGTATATATTAATACTTGGTTTAATTATTATTAAACTACCCAGAATTATGGAGGCTTTATGATTAAAAAAGGTGATAAATTACCATGTTTTTCTTTAAAAGACCACAAAGGAAATGTTGTAGATAGTAGGCAGTTTGAAAATAGGAACATATTATTATCTTTTCATCCTCTTGCCTGGACTCCAGTGTGTGCAAAACAGATGATCTCTCTTGAAGAAAATTATGACTTTTTTGAAAAAAAGAATACATCAGCACTTGGAATCAGCGTGGATTCAAGTTTTTCAAAAAAAGAATGGGCCAGAAGTCTTAATATTTCAAAAACAAAACTTCTTGCCGATTTCTGGCCTCATGGCGGACTTGCTGTTAAACTCGGTCTTTTTAAAGGAAATGAGGGCCTATGTCAGAGAGCCAATGTTATAGTTGACTTACAGGGAATTATTAAATTTGTAAAAGTATACCCGGTTCCTGAAGTTCCAGATATAGAAGAAATTAAAAAAACGATTTCAGAACTGTAATTATGAAATATAACGAAAAAGAACTTAAAGAAATTTTAAGCATATATAAAAAAATAAAACCCGATATAATAAAAAGATTGAATGAATTTAAGCAGAAATGGAAAAAGGGTTCAGATGAAGATATTTTCTATGAGCTCATGTTCTGTCTTTTTACTCCTCAGTCTAAAGCTTTAAAATGCTGGGAGGCAGTTTGCTCTATCAAAGAAAAATATGCTTTAAACTCTCTAACTGCTGATAAAATTAACCCTTTAATTAACTCAGTACGTTTTAAAAATAAAAAAGCACTTTACTGCGATGAAGCTTTAAATAAATTTATTATTCAAAATAAAGTTAAAATTAAATCTTTTATTAAAAACCTTGGGTCCCCAGTTCAAAAAAGAGAGTGGCTTGTTAAAAATATAAAAGGATATGGTTATAAAGAGGCAAGTCATTTTTTAAGAAATATTGGCAAAGGTGAAAAGCTGGCCATTTTAGACAGACATATTTTAAAAAATATAAAAGCACTCAATATTATTGATTCTCTGCCTGCAAACCTTTCAAAAACTAACTATTTAAGAATAGAGAAAAAACTCGAATTATTCGCTAAAAAAACCGGTATACCATTATCTCATCTGGATTTATTGCTTTGGTATCGGGAAGCTGGAGAAATTTTCAAATAAACTTGACATTACTGTTTCTTTGTAATATATTTACAGTTGTAATAATTACAAAAGCGAAATGGTGGTAAAATGCTTGTTTCTAAAAATTTATTAATTAAACACGGAATAAAACCTTCTTTTCAGCGAACCAAAATTCTTGATTATTTATTAACAAAAAAAAATCATCCCAACGCAGATATTATTTACAAAGACCTGCATAAAGAGCTTTCGACTCTTTCTTTAACAACTGTTTACAATACTTTAAAACTTTTTGAAAAGAAAAAACTTCTTAAAGTATTAAATATATTTGAAAATGAACAGAGATTTGACTTTATTAATAATGAACATGCACATTTTGCCTGTAAAAAATGTAAAAGAATTTTTGATGTTGAGCTTAAAGAAAAAATATGCAAAAAAGTCTGTGATAAGGTCGTTCACAGTATAACAGATACCCATATTTATTTTAAAGGATATTGTAAAAAATGCGGAGGTTCAGATGAATAAGAAAACATTACATAAAATTAACTATGGTTTGTATATAGCCTCTGCGGGCTCAAAGGACAAATTCAATGGATGTATTGTAAATACAGTATTCCAGATTACCGCCGAACCCATTACACTTTGTGTGAGTGTTAACAGAGAGAATTATACAAATAAATTTATTAAAAAAGCGGGAAACTTTACAGTATCTATTCTTTCAGAAAAAACTGAAATGCCTTTTATTGGTAGGTTTGGATTCAGGTCCGGTAAAGATATTGATAAGTTTTCTAAAACAGAACATAAAATTACAGAGTTAGGCAATCCTGTTGTTACAGAAAATACTGTCGGGTTTCTTGAAGTTAAAACTACTGATATTCTTGAAGTAGGAACACATACACTTTTTATAGGTGAACTTGTTGATGCAGAAATTTTCAACGGGGAATCTCCAATGACCTACTCTTATTATCACGATATAAAAGGTGGTAAAACACCTCAAAAAGCAGCTACATATATAAAAAGCGACTGAAACAAATAATTTAAACAGGAGGAACAATGACTAAAAGATTCGAAATTTACAAATGTGAAATTTGCGGAAACATTGTTGAAATGATGCACGGAGCTAAAGGTGAACTTGTTTGCTGTGGTGAACCTATGAAGCTTATGCCCGAGCAGACTGCAGACAAAACAACAGAAAAACATGTTCCTGTAGTGGTTGAAGATAATGGTATAATAACTGTTACTGTTGGAAGTACAATTCATCCAATGGAAGAAAAACATTATATTGAATGGATTCAAATAATTGCCGACGGCAAATCCTATCGTAAGTTCTTAAAACCTGGTGATAAGCCTGTTGCAGAATTTAAGGTTGATGCTGAAAAATTCACCGCGCGTGAATATTGTAATGTTCATGGTCTCTGGAAAAACGAGGAGGTTTAAATTATGATGTCAAAAAAAATGGTGAAAGAACTTAATAAACAGATTAATGAAGAACTTTATTCTTCCTATATTTATCTTTCTATGGCAGCATATTTTGAAGATTTAGGATTGTCAGGCTTCGCACAGTGGCTTAAAGCTCAGACACAGGAAGAAATAGCACATGCAATGATTTTTTATAATCATATTGCAGAAAGAGGAGAAAGAATTGAACTTCAAAAAATCGATAAACCTCAGACAACCTGGAAATCTCCAGTTGATGTATTTAAAGCAGCCTTAAAACATGAGGAGCATATCAGCGCAAGAATAAATACTCTTGTGGATTTAGCTATTAAAGAATCTGATCATGCAACAAATAATTTCTTACAGTGGTTTGTTTCGGAGCAGGTTGAGGAAGAGGAATCTGTAGGAGAAGTTATTAACAACCTTTCCCTTATAGGAAAAGATAAAACTGCCCTGTTTATGTTAGACAGAGAGCTCGGAGCCAGAACATTTACTCCGCCAGCTCCGCTGCAGAAAGGAGGCAATTAATGCCCGGAAAATATAATGCCCTGGAAATAATCGAGATGGCTAAAAAAATCGAAAAAAATGGGGCTGCATTTTATAAAAAAGCAGCCGATAAAACATCAAACAGTAAAACAAAACAGCTTTTATCTGACCTTGCTACTATGGAGGGAGTACATGAAGTTGTTTTTGGCGATATGTTAAATCAGATAAGCGATGGATGGTCAAAGGTAAACGAAGACAGCAACGCAGATATGCATAAATATCTAGAAGCCATGGTCGATAATATTATTTTTGACTTAAAAAATGATAACATTGATGAAATATTAGGAGATATAAATAAAGTTTTTGCATTTGCTATTGAAAAAGAAAAGCAGAGTGTTCTGTATTATCTGGGAATTAAAGAAATGGTTCCTGATAAACTTGGTAAAGATAAAATAAGCGAAATTATTGGTGAAGAAATGAAACATATTGCAATATTAAGTGATGTTGCTAGAAAACATCAAACAAATAAATAATTCTGGAGGAAAAATGGATAAATATGTTTGTACAGTATGTGGTTATGTTTATAATCCTGAAGAAGGAGACCCTGATAACGGAGTAAAAGCGGGAACAGCTTTTAAAGATATCCCCGACAGCTGGGTTTGCCCTGTATGTGGTGCTACAAAAGATCTTTTTGAAAAAGAATAAATAACACTGGAGGGTTATAATGGAAAAAAATATTATGCTTGTGCTGATTGATGGACGAAAAAAGCAGGCTGTAAATGTTCAGAAAATATTAACAGAATGGGGATGTTTAATTAAAACTAGACTGGGTATTCATGATGGAATTCTGGAAGAATGCACAGATTCTGGTCTATTAATGCTTGAAATGGTTGGAGAAAAAGAAAAATTAGACAAAATACATGAACTTTTAAACGGGTTACCTGGCGTGAGTGCAAAACTTGTTAATTTAAACGTATAAAGTATTATTAAATAGTTTCAGGAAAAAACTTAAAAAACTAGGAGGAAATTTTTAATGAAAAGTGTTAAAGGAACAGAAACAGAAAAAAATTTATTAAAAGCTTTTGCTGGTGAATCTCAGGCGAGAAACCGCTATGTTTATTTTGCCAAAATTGCTAAAAAAGAAGGTTATGAACAAATTCAAAATATTTTTTTAGAAACAGCTGAAAACGAAGTTGAACATGCTAAAAGATTTTTCAAGTTTCTTGAGTCAGGAGAAGGTCTTGAAATTACTGCCGCTTATCCAGCAGGAAAATTAGGTTCAACTCTTGAAAATCTTAAAGCAGCTGCTGATGGAGAAAACGAAGAGTGGACTCAACTTTATCCAGATTTTGCAGAAACTGCCGAAAAAGAAGGTTTTTCCGATATTGCTCAAACATTTAGATCTATTTTAAAAGTTGAAAAACATCATGAATCAAGATATAAAAAACTTGCCCAGAATATCGAAAACGGTTCCGTATTTAAAAAAGATGAAGTTGTAAAATGGAAATGCCTTAAATGTGGATTTGTTCATGAAGGCAAAACTCCACCTGAAAAATGTCCTTCATGTCTTCATCCAACAAGTTATTATGAATTGTTATGTGATAATTTTTAATATGCGCTTTCCTCCTTACCCCTCCAACTTAAAGAGGAAACGCTAAAAAGAAGGCCGGTTTTCCGGCCTTCTGTCTTTTATTCTATTAAAAACAATCCAGTTTTTTCATCAAATTTTCTTATTATTTTTTCTTCAAAAACCCTGATATATACTTCAAGTGTTACAGATACTTCCGCTTCTATTAAATGGCCGCCATAAACATTAAAATTTGAATCTGACACTGTTGTATGCATATGTATAAAAGGTTCTCCTTCTTTTTCAGTTATATTTCCTTTAATGCTTATTACTTCAAGACTTTCTCTGTAAACTTTTTCCATATATCTCTGGGTAGTTATATTAAAATGTCCAAGCTTTAAATAATCAAAAGCTCCTATGCCATTAAAAATACCACCTCTTATATTATTCTGACGACAGAAATCATCGAATTTCTGTATTACTCTTTCACCGGCTTTAAAAGCAAGAATATACCCTGAGTTAATTTTTTTTACCTGCATTTATCCCTCCTATTTGAAATTAGCAAAAATATTTTGCCAACTTTTTAACCAATGAATCAATTTCTCTTTTTGTATTATAAAAGTGTATAGATATTCTTAAAAAATCAGTATTGGGTATAAATCTTATAGTGACATTTTCACGGGCCAGTTTTTGAATAATTTCTTCATTTGAAATATTTTTTGAATGAGTAAAACTAATTAAAAAACTATCTGAATCAACCATTTTAACCGGCAATTTTTTAATATTTTCTAAAAAGTATTTTTTCATTTTATTTCTTAATTCATCTGCCATATTAAAACCAATTCTTTTTCTTATCCATTTAATTGAAGTTAAAAATCCAAGTTCTGAAACAAAATTACCAAAATGATTTGAATAAACCTCTGGATTTTCATTGAAACTAATTTTTGCCGGGGGATTATATTCGGTTGTGGAAAAATAGCTGTAAGTTAAGGGCTTTATTCTGGATAATATTCTTTTTGAAGGTATAATGTAACCAAGACCTCTGGGAGCACAGCTCCATTTATGTGTTGTCCAGATATACATATCAGCAGGAATATTATCTGGAAACTTCCAGAAAATATTTCCAAAAGACTGGGCGGCATCCACTATAAAATAAATATCTTTTTTCAAACAGATATTATAAATTTTTTCAATATCAAAAATCTTACCATTACTGTAATCTACATGACTAATTAAGGCAGCTTTTACAGTTTCTTTTTCTAATTTTTTTAAATAATCATTTATATCTTCTGCCCATAAAATTTCTGCCTGTGTTCTGTGACACAAAGCAATAGCAGCAAGAACGCCCGTTTTAAATTCACCTTTAAGTAAAAGGATTTTATCCCCACGGGAAAAATCATACATATTAAAAGCATAGTTGAGTCCCTCAGAAGTGGAAGTAACTTTAATTAATTTTTCTACATTTAAATTTAACTCTTTAATTTCCAGGCCAAGTTTTTTATTTTCTTTCATAATATAATTAAAAAGCTCGGGGTGGGCCGCACCATATTTAAAAACTTTTTTAAGATATTTTGAAATCCTATTATAACTTTCCCTTGGAATAAGCCCTTCTGAACCTGTATTCAAATACATGGATTTTCTGAGTGCAGGAAAATTATCTCTGAAAAACTTTGAATTATACTTTTCTTTTAACATATTTCATTCCCCCTGCTTATTTTGACAGCTGTTTATAATTTCTGTTGTTGAATAACCAGGAACATAATCTATTATAACAACCTGTCCATTATATTTTTTTAAAAAATCAAAACCGACTACCTCTTCTTTTTTATAATCCCCACCTTTAACAAGATAATCGGGTTTAACAGCTTTAATTAGTTTAATTGGAGTATCTTCCTCAAAAACAAAAACAGCATCAACCATTTTTAATGCTTCCATGACTGTTTTCCTGGCATTTTCATTATTAACAGGTCTTCCCTCACCTTTTAATCTTTTTATAGAAGAATCACTGTTTAAACCCACAATAAGGAAGTCACCAAGCCCGGCAGCTTTATTAAGATAACTTATATGACCTGCATGAATAATATCAAAACATCCATTCGTAAAAACGATTTTTTTACCTTCTTCTTTAATTTTATCTGCAAAATTTTTGGCATTTTTATACTTCATAAAACCCCTTTATCCTGAAAATAATTCTTTTTCCACCATCTCACAGATATAATGTATTATCATTATATGCATTTCCTGAATTTCTGGAGTATTTTGCGATGGTGCCTCTATAATATATTTGCAGTTATTTTTTAATTTAGCTCTGTTTTCACCTGTTAAGCCAACTGTAATGCCACCATTTTGCCGCGCAAATTCCATTGCCTTTAATATATTTGCAGAATTACCGCTGGTGGAAATTCCAAATACAATATCTCCTTCTGATAAAATTCCCTCAAGCGGTTTATAAAAAATATCTTCATATCCAAAATCATTTGCAACTGCAGTAATTGTTGAAACATTCGAGTTTAAACAAACTGCTGGAAGACTTTTCCTGTTTAAAAAAAATCTGCCCTGAAGTTCAGCACTGAAATGAAGCGCGTCCGAGGCAGAACCGCCATTGCCAAATATAATAATTTTATTTCCTGAAATAAAAGCCTGTTTAATTATTTCTGTGACTCTTTCAATACTGTCTGATATATCTGAGAGCCTGTCTATTTTTTCTTTAAACTTTTGTGTTTTTGATTTAAAACTCATTTTCCCTCCATAATATCATCAAAGGCTTCTATTATTTTTTCTTTTGAAACGGTGGCAGTTCCAACTTCCCCAACCACAATACCTGCCGCAATATTTGAAATAATAGCAGCTTCGCGATGGTCGGCACCAGAGGCAACAGCCATTACAAAGGCAGCAATAGTGGTATCGCCGGCTCCTGTAACATCATATACTTTTTTGGCTGTGGTTGGAATTGTAAAATCATTTTCTTTTTCAATAACAGTTATTCCCTTGGGTCCTCTAGTAATAATTACAGCTTTTGGACTGAATTTATCAAACATATAGTCCCCGGCATTAAAAAGAGATTTTTCATCTTTTATATTAATTCCTGTAATGTCTGAAGCTTCTTTTAAATTCGGTTTTATATAATCAAAATTAGAAAGAATTTTTTCTTTTTTAATTTTGGGGTCAATTGCTTTTATTTTTCTGTTAAATATTTTTTTAATTTTTTCTGAAGTTTCAACACTTACTGTACCCTTGGCATAATCAGACACAATAACAGCATCAAATTTATCTTTTTGACTATTTATCTTACTAAATATACTGTCTGATAATTTTTCTGTTATTTCTGTACGTTTTTCATTATCAACTCTTGCGATCTGCTGATTGTGGGCAATTATTCTAGTTTTAACGGTGGTTGGACGCTGTGGATCAAAAACTGTATTTTCTATATTTATCTTATATTCCCCTGCTTTTTCACAAAAAAGTCTTCCAAAACCATCATCACCTAAAACCCCGGATAAATAACTTCCACCGCCAAGCGCCTTTACGTTTGCCCCAACATTAGACGCGCCGCCTAGAATATATTTTTTATCCTCTACCTCAGCAACAGGCACCGGAGCTTCAGGAGAGATTCTATTTACACTTGAAAAAATAAACTCATCTACCATTAAATCTCCGTAAACGAGTATATTTAATTTTGAAAATTCATTTAATATTTTTATTAATCTTTCTCTTTTAAGAGTTTTCATGTTTTTTCCTTTCCAGAATTAAATCTTTTTTATTTTATTAAAAATTGATTATTCTATCTGCGAATTCCAGTATATTTTCTATATATAAATCTGGTTTACATTTATTTATTTGATGTTTCCCGTAACCTGTTTTTACCATCGCAGTATTCAAATCAGCTTTTTTTCCACATAAAACATCCGAACACTTGTCTCCCACAACCCAGGATTTTTCAAAACTTATGTCAAATTCTTCTGCAGCTTGAAATATCATGCCAGGCTCAGGTTTTCTACAGGAACAACTTCCAGAGAATTCAGGATGATGCGGGCATATATAAACTTTATTTATTTTTATACAATTATTTTCTAAAATAGAAATTAATTTATTGTTAACACTTTCAGCTTCCCGCTGGGTGAAATATCCTCTTGCAATACCTGACTGATTTGTAATTATAATGAATTCATAGTTCAGACTATGCAGTTTTTTAAGTCCTTCTATTACCCCGGGAAGTATTTCAACCCCTGCTGGATTACACAGATATTTTTTTTCTTTAATCATTGTCCCATCTCTATCAAAAAAAATATATTTTGACATATTATCCTCTTCAGTAACTTAAATGTTTTTTAGCTCTATAACGTTTTTTTCAAGCATAAAAGCAAATTTTTCTGCGCTTTCCTTTCTATTATTATTATCCCAGAAATCTTCTTCAATATTTAAAACATCCCCAATTATCACCTTAACTTCAGACACATTAGGAATTAACTCCCCTTTTTTCAATATATTTTCACTCCCCTTTAAAGCTACAGGTAGTACTGGTGGGCATCCTGCATCATACCATACATAAGAAATTCCACTTTTGAATTTTTTGATTTGATGATTTGTAGAACGGGTTCCTTCCGGAAACATGACAACAGCCAGTTTTTCAAGGGATAATCTATTCTTTGCCGTGTTTAAAGCATTTTTATCTGCTTTTCCTCTTTTAACTGGAAAGCATTTTAATTTTTTAAGTATCCAGGAAAGCAAAGGCACTTTAAAAATTTCCTTTTTAGCCATAAAAACAACATGTCTGTTAAAAGCATACATAATTATAGGAGGATCTAAATTACTTAAATGATTTGATACAATTAACAGGGGTCCTTGTTGAGGGATTTTTTGCCTGTTTATAACTTTTATATCTACAAAGAATATTCTGAAAAGAATATTAAGAAAAAATTTACTAATAAGCCAGTCAATATTTTTCATATAAAAGATTATAACTATTTTTTTTCTTTAAGTAAATAACTTTTAATTTTTTGTACAACTTCGTTTATTGACATAAAAGTTGTATCAACTTCAACTGCATCAGAAGCTTTTTTTAATGGGGCTATTTTTCGGTTGCTATCATATTTATCTCTTTTTTTAATATCATCTAATATTTCTCTAAAAGAATAATTTTCACCTTTCTGGGCAAGCTCTTTTAAACGTCTTGTAGCCCTTTCTTCCGGTTCTGCCATAAGAAAGAATTTATATCCGGCATTTTTTAAAACAACTGTTCCTATATCTCTTCCTTCCATTATAATATTATATTCCCCAGCCAGCTTTTTAAAAATCGAATTTACTTTATCTCTAACACAGCTAATTGCAGAAACTTCTGAAACATTTCTTGTAACTTCTCTTGTTCTTATTAAATGGGCACAGTCTTTATTATTTAAAAGCACCTTTAGACTCAAACCTTCTGGTTTTGCGGATAAATTCAACTTATTTATTTCTTCCTGCAGCTCTTTTTCTTTTGATAAATCGAGTTTATTATTAAGTATATGCCATGTAACCGCCCTGTAAAAAGAGCCACTGTCAACATAATAATAACCTTTTAATTCTTCTGAAAGAATCTTTGCTATTGTAGACTTTCCAGAGCCAGCCGGGCCATCAATTGCTATACTTAAATTCATATCCACACTCCTTCAGGATTTTAAAAAAATTGGGGAATGACGTATTTATATCAGAAATCGAATCTATTTTCAAATCTCTCTCTAAAACCACCCCGGCAATTAAAGCTGTCATAATTATTCTATGATCATTATGGCAATTAATAAAATCTGTACAATTTTTTTTATTCTTAGGATAAATTTTAATAAAATCATCTTTAATCTTAGCTTCAATTCCAATAAAATCAAGAATTTCTCCAATTTTTTCCAGTCGATTACACTCTTTATATTTTAGTTCACCTATATTATAAATTTCAGAATCCCCATCAGAAAAGGCCATAGTAAGAGCAAGGAGCATAACTTCATCAATTAAAGCGGGAATAATTGTCTTATCTTCAACTTTTATACCTTTAAGAGAACTTTTTTTAACAAAAATATCCCCGCAACTCTCAGAATAAGTATTATTCTTTTTTATAACTTCAATATGTGCTCCCATTTTTTTCAAAAGATAAATTAAACCCGAACGTGATTTATTCAAATTCACCTCTTTTATATAAATACCATTTTTACTTTTTAATAATCCAAGCACAATAAAAAAGGAGGCTGAAGAAAAATCCCCTGGAATTTTAAAATTACAGCAGTTTAGTTTTTTATTTTTTATTATAAGATTATATTTATATTTACCATTAATTCTTTTTCGTTTTATATCTGCTCCCATTTTTTTTAGCATAATCTCAGTATGGTTTCTTGATGGAAGGTTAAAAAAATATTCAGCTTTCTCTCCTTTGGCAAATAAAGAGGCAATTATAAAAGCACTTTTCTGCTGAGCAGAGCCTATATCAGAATAAAATTTTATTTTTTTTAACTTAGATTGTCTAAACTCAACAGGAAGTTTTTTATTATTTGTTTTTAAATCCGCCCCCATTTTCTCCAGCATATAAGTTATTCTTTGCATTGGCCTGTTTGAAAGAGATTTATCGCCCCTGAACTTTGTTTTTACTCCTGCACCGGCTATCAAAGCCATTGACAGCCGGCATGTGGTGCCAGAATTTCCGCAGTAAACTTCTTTTATAACGCTTTTTAATTTATCCTCTTTTTTCATATAAACTTTTTTATTCATTTTATCTGTTTCAATCTTTATTCCAAGCTGTTTGACTAACTGCAGGGTTCTTAGAGTATCTTCGCAGAATAAAAAATTCGAAATTACTGCCTTTCCTTTTTCTGCACAGCAGTTTAATAGAAGAGCCCTGTGTGATATAGATTTATCTGATGGCGGTGTAATAAATATTTTTTTATTTAAATTTAATTTTTTAAATTTTAGATTTATCATAATTGATCTAATTATTTCATTTTTTTTAATAAAATTCCACTACATTGGTTCAAATTGACCAATTCTCATTGAATTTTTTTCGTAATGTTTTTATGTTTTGACTGCCGGCCCGGTTGATTTTTAATCGTCTTTACTGCTTTATAAATGTCTACAGGTTAAAATTATATTTTTTTGCTAAACTTAAGATTATTATTTAATATTAAAAAAAATATAAACAGTCAGGAGGATTTTAATGGAAGCATATGTTGAATTTGTAACTAATCATCCATTTATCTCAGCAGCAATTCAATTTGGCATTTTAGGAACCGCCGGCGAAATAATATCGCTTACTCTTAAAAATAAAAAAAGAAAAACAGGTTGGACATTTAATATTTTTGTTTTTAAAATTTTAGCCTGGGCTCTTCTTGGAATAATTATAAAATATGGTTTTATTGGTATGCAGGGATTTACCAGAAATTTATTTACCTATAACCTTTTACCAGGATTTTTTATGGAAAATACTATTACCTATGCTTTTTTAGTTTCAGTTTTTACAAATTTGTTTTTCGGACCTCAAATGATGGCTTTTCATAGAATAGAAGATAATATTATAGAAAAAAAATCTGGATTTTCCGGAATCAAAAAAGCATGGTCTACACTTATATGGTTCTGGATACCGGCCCACACAATTACTTTTGCGCTACCAGAATATTTTCAGATAGGTCTTGCTGCCTTATGGGGACTTGCATTAGGAATAATAATGGGAGCCACTTTAAAAAATTAAAAGTAGCTCCTTTTTAATGTTTTATTTTTAAGCCTGTTTTGTTTGATTAGCCACTTCCTGCTCAGCCTTTTTTCTCTCTTCCTCATCAGCCAGATAATAACTTTTTATTGGTTTTAAATCTTTATCGAGTTCATAAACCAGCGGTATTCCTGTTGGAATATTAAGCTTTACAATTTCTTCCTCAGAAACATTATCCAGATATTTAACAAGAGCTCTAAGACTATTTCCGTGAGCAGCTACTAAAAGTTTTTTACCCGCTTTAATATCTGGAGCAATTTTTTTATGCCAGTAAGGCAGAACCCTGTCAAGAGTAAGTTTTAAACTTTCAGTAAGAGGAATATCCTCTTTACTTAAAGAAGAATATCTGGGGTCTTTCGCTGGATTTCTTGAATCATCCTCTTTTAGAGGAGGCGGAGTTATATCATAGCTTCGGCGCCATTGCATAACTTTTTCTTCACCATGCTCTTTCATAGTTTCAGCCTTATTTAATCCCTGTAAAGCACCATAATGTCTTTCGTTTAACTGCCATGCCTTCTCAACAGGGAGCCACAACAAATCCATCTGTTCAAGACATAAAAAATAAGTTCTAATTGCCCTTTTTAAAACAGAAGTATATACTTTATCAAATGTTAATCCTTCTTTTTTTAAAGTAATACCAGAATTCACAGCCTCAGAAACTCCTCTTTCACTTAAATCAACATCAGTCCACCCTGTAAATAAATTTTCCAAATTCCATTTACTCTGTCCATGACGCAATAAAACAAGTTTATACATAAAAATTCCTCCTAATTCCGGGGGTCAGGTCTCCGGAATTCGCATTCTAAAATTCGAATATCCTTTTTCAACCCCTTATTAATTTTAATATCTTTTTTTAACCTACTATAAATATCAGATATACTTCCGGGATGTAAATCAAATAAACTTCCAATTTCAGCATTAGTCATCCTTGAGTATTTCTTTGAAAAATAAACAAAAACTTTCTTATAATTATTATGTTTTCCTTTTTTAAATAATTCTTTTTTGTCAATATTAAAGTGTTTACAAACAATGTTAACAAAAAAATCCTTATTCCTTGTTTTATTCATTCTAGTTGAGGGGATATATACATTTTCATCAATTTTTTTAATATAATCATCAACCTTTTCTTTAAATTTCTTTTTGCCAATCGCTAATCCTTTATATAAATCTCTATGAGGTAAATTAGCATCTTTTGAGCGTGAAATAACTTTTTTATATTTTTTCTGAGCCTGGTTTAAGTCTTTATCAAGCTGTTTAAGATATAAATCGCGGTTAACAAAATCAAAAAAATTATCACCATATACATAGTCTAAACAACTTCCCCATTTATAATCCCACGGTTTTTTTACAATACCAGACTCTACTGGATTCAGATGAATATAATTAATTACTCTAAAAAAATAATTATCTTTGTCTACTAATAAAGCTTTATATCTGCCCTGAAAAACATGTCCTGTAATTTCATGTTTGGCCTTATACCAGTTTGTGTATGAGGAATTTAAATAATGAATCGCTTTAGTTAAATTTGCCTCAGGTGTTATCAAATATAAATGATAGTGATTAGGCATTAATACGAATGCCGCACATTCTACATTGTACTTAATTAAAGTTTCTTTTAATTTTTCTATAAAAACTTCATAATCCCGATTTACAAGAAAAATTGTATCTTTTCTTTCGCCGCGTGCAAATACATGATAATGGGCTTCAGGAAATTCTATTCTTAATTGTCTGGCCATATTTTTATTATATCATATTTTATTTGATTTGCGAATTCCGGAGACCTGACCCCAAGATTTTTGATAAAACTTCATTTTCAGTTGGGTTGGATAGGTTCTGGACTTCATCTGGAGTAAAAATATGTTTTTTATCTGAATTTGAAACGGAAATTATATTCGAGTTTACACAGGAAGCTATATTTATGTACCAGCTTGGAGAGGCCACTACGGCACTGGAGTGCTTAATTACAAAGGCGCTCTGCATAATATCTGCTTTATTACATAAGTTAAAAACAAAATTATATACATTAAAAGCCTGAAACTTCTTATTATGATTTACGGGTGAAACTACTGCTACACTTCCCCCGGTTTTTTTATTAAAAACTGAGGCTAAATATAAAAAACTTTCCAGCCCCCAATCGTTTTTTGGATATTCTGAAAACGGTATTAAAGTTAAAAGCGGTGGTTTTATTTTTCCAATTCTATACTTAAAACCGTCTGGAAAATTAAAATTATAAGGGGTATTACAGGTGCTTATTCCTGCTTTGTTAAGATGTTTTTCCCATTTATCATAAAAGCCCAGATAATTAAAATCTTCATAGTTTAATCCAATTTTAAATAAAATAGCAGGAAATTTTCCCTTTACATGAAAAACATAATCATATTTTTGTTTTTTAATCTGTTTTATTAAAGCCCAGATATGAAAAATACCGGCACTTGATTTTACCGATATGGTTCTATTTGTAAAAGACCAGTTTTCAACAATGCATTTATACCTTTCATCAACAATATAATCAATTTGAGTGTTTGTTAATGAATTTTTTATATTTTTTGAAATATATGATGATCTAAAAACTGTAAATGGTTCACATATACATATTATTAATGCTTTAATTTTATATTTCACCTCTCTTTTAAATTTAATTATACCCCATATAAAAATTAATTTACAATATTTTATCGGATTTTAAAAATAAAACATTCATCTTCAATTCTTTATTATTGTATAAAAGTTTTTTTTTAAAACTTGACATTAAAAAGCAATAATATTATTATTATTAAGTAATAATAAAAAAACGGGGATAATGGGGAATTTAAATGGTGTTTATTGTTTATTATTTTCTAAGTTTATATCTTAATTATGTTTCAAATACCATCCAACCTCAAAAAATAATTTTTTTTAAGGTTTCATTAAACTAATATAAAAAATCAGGAGGTAACAAAATGCGAAAATTCGCAAAAACACTAAGTGTATTTCTGGTTGCTATTATGATAGCAACTCTATCAACCGGTTGTGGCGGAAGTTCCGGTACTATTGATGAAACAATCACTAAAATTACTGCTAAATTATCAGGGCAGGCCACAAAAGATACTGATTCATTGGGAGCACCTATTAGATTAGGACCAGGAAAAATAAAAAAAACAGTAGATTTTGCTGATGATTCAAGAGTTATTTGCGGTTTCTATGATAACAATGGAAATTTTTCAACAGAAAATTTTGAAAATTTTGAAACAGACTTGATAGATGGTTCCTATGAATTTGATAATTTAAAAATTCCAGAAAACCAAATTAAAAATTTAATTATTAAAATAATAGATGGAGATGATGAATTAGTAAATGTTATACCCTTTATTGATAAAGACAAAGAAAAAACAATTGTTGAAACAATAACACCAAACACAGGTAAAAAAGCACTTATCATAAAAAAAGCTGCTTTAAGTGGTAAATCTCAAGATATTA